>CAZVEF010000091.1:0-9807 GCA_964625715.1 uncultured Spirochaetaceae bacterium
GCGCGAGATCCTCGATCGAGTAGATGTCGTGGTGCGGCGGCGGGCTGATGAGCCCGACCCCGGGCGTCGAGAAGCGCGTCTTCGCGATCACGTCGAACACCTTGTGTCCGGGAAGCTCCCCTCCCTCCCCCGGCTTCGCGCCCTGCGCCATCTTGATCTGCAGCTCGTCGGCCTGGCTGAGGTACTCGATCGTCACGCCGAACCGACCGCTGGCGACCTGCTTGATCGCGCTGCGCTTCGAGTCGCCGTTCGGGAGCGGCACGTAACGCTCGGGCATCTCGCCGCCCTCGCCCGTATTGCTCTTGGCACCGAGCCGGTTCATCGCGATCGCGAGCGTCTCGTGTGCCTCCTGACTGATCGACCCGAAGCTCATCGCACCGGTCGCGAAACGGCGCACGATACTCGCGGCCGGTTCGACCTCGTCGATCGGCACCGGGCTTCCGTCGCGAAACTTCAACAAGCCGCGGAGCGTCGCCTGCTCGCGACTCCGCTCGTTCTGATGGTCGGCGTACCGGCGATACGCGTCGGGGTCGTCCTGGCGAACCGCCCTCTGCAGGAGCGCGATGCTCTTCGGGTCCCACATGTGTTTCTCACCGTCGGTGCGCCATTGGTAGTCGCCGGGGTTGGGCAGCTGGTACCCGTCCTCCGATCCGTCGGGGGAAAACGCGAGTCGGTGCCGCCGATCGGCCTCCTCCGCGAGCTCGGCGAATCCGACGCCCTTGATGCGGCTCGCGGTTCCCGCGAAGCTGGTGTTCACCACCTCGTCTTCGAGTCCGACGGCCTCGAAGATCTGCGCGCCCTTGTAGCTGTCGAGCGTGCTGATCCCCATCTTGCCGAAGACTTTCCGCATCCCGTACGCAACGGCCCGGTGGTAACGCTCGACGATCTCCTCGTCGGTAAGCTCCGGGTTCAGGTCGCCGTCGTCGCGCATCTTCCACATCGTCTCGTAGGCGAGATACGGGTTGATCGCGTCGGCCCCGTAGCCGACGAGCATACAGAAATGGTGCACCTCGCGCGGCTCGCCGCTCTCGACGACGACCCCGATCTGCGTACGCTTGTGCGTGCGCACGAGATGATGGTGCACCGTGCCGGTCGCAAGCAGCGCGGAGATCGGCACCCGCGTCCTGCCGGCAGCCCGATCGGAGAGCACGACCAGCGAGTATCCTTCCGCGATCGCCCGTTCGACCTCGCCGGCGATCCGGTCGAGCGCCGAGCGCAACCCGGCCGCCCCGCTCGCCTCCTCGTAGCTCGTATCGATGACCCGACTCCTCCACCCGCGGTGGTCCATTTCGACGATCTGCGCGAGTTGCGCGTTCGTGAGGATCGGCTGGTCGAGCTGAAGCCGATGCGCGTGCCCCGCGGTTACGTCGAGCAGGTTCTGCTCCGGCCCGATGTACGCGGAGAGGCTCATGATGATGTCTTCGCGGATACTGTCGATGGGCGGATTCGTGACCTGGGCGAAGAGCTGCTTGAAGTAGTCGTACATCAGCCGGGGCTTGTCGCTCAGACAGGCGAGCGGCGTGTCGTTGCCCATGCTCCCGAGCGGCTCCTTCGCCTGCTCCGCCATCGGGCGCAGGATGATGTTGAGGTGCTCGAGCGTGTAGCCGAACATCTTCAGCCGCGGGATGAGGCGCTGGGCGTCGAGTCCGTGGACCCGCGTCGGCGCCGGGAGGTGCTCGAGGCGCAGTCGCTGCTCGTCGAGCCACTCGCGGAAGGGGCGGCGCTCGGCTATACGGTTCTTGAGCTCGACGTCGTCGACAATCCTGCCCTGGTCAAAATCAACGAGGAACATCCGGCCGGGCTTGAGCCGGTCTTTGGTCTTCACCTTGTCCGCGGGCAGATCGAGCACGCCCACCTCGCTCGCCATGATGACCAGGTCGTCGTCGGTGACGTAGTAGCGGCTCGGGCGCAGTCCGTTGCGGTCGAGCATCGCACCGATCACGTGTCCGTCGGTGAACGCGATCGACGCGGGCCCATCCCAGGGCTCCATCTGCGTGCTCATGAACTCGTACATCGCCGCGCCCACGTCGGGCATGTGCCGATGATTCTGCCACGCCTCGGGAACCATCATCATGACCGCCTCGGGCAGCTCGCGTCCGGTCATAAGCAAGAGCTCGAGCGCGTTGTCGAAGCTGCCCGAGTCGGACTGGTCGGGCTCGATGACCGGAAACGACTTCGCAAGCTCGTCGCCGAATAGCTTGGAGGAGAGCACGCCCTCTCGCGCGGCCATCTTGTTGATGTTGCCGCGCAGCGTGTTGATCTCGCCGTTGTGGCTCATGAAGCGCAGCGGCTGCGCACGGTCCCAGCTGGGAAAGGTGTTCGTGCTGAACCGCGAGTGCACCATCGCGAGATGGCTCGTGAAGTCGGGGTCGTTGATATCGTGGAAGTACGCGAACAGCTGCTCGGGCATGAGCATGCCCTTGTAGACGATCACCCGCACCGAGAGGCTGCAGATGTAGAACGCGGCGTGCGGATCGCTCTCACCTCCGTGAAGCTCGTGAGTCGCACGCTTGCGGATCACGTAGAGCATGCGCTCGAAGTGCTCGCTCGCCACGCCCTCGCCGGCGCCGACGAAGAGCTGCTTCATCTCGGGCTCGCTCTCGAGCGCCGTCGGACCGATCATACTGTTGTCGCGCGGGACGTCGCGCCAGCCGAGAACGCGCTGCCCCTGATCGGCCACGATCCGCTCGACCGACGCGATGCACGCCGTGCGATCCGCTTCGTCCCGAGGCAGGAACACGATTCCGGCCGAATAGAGCCCTCGCGGCGGCAGGGTGATTCCCAGATCGCTCGCCGCCACCTTCTCGAGGAACTCCTGCGGCAGCGTCGTGAGAATGCCGGCTCCGTCGCCCGAGTTCCTGTCGCTGCCGACCGCGCCGCGGTGCGTCATGCTCAGCAACACCTCTCGCGCGTCGTCGATGATCTGCCGGCTCCGCTCTCCCTTGATGTGCGCAACGAATCCGACCCCGCACGCGTCGTGCTCGAATTGCGGGTCGTAGAGTCCTGTTCGCCCGGGTCGTGCTTTCATCGCTCGCTCCTTACCCTGCAGGCTCGGTTCGCGCTGCGGCTGCATACCGCATGCATAAATATCGAGTCTGGAGCGATATTCTTACAGAGAACCCGAGAGAACGTCAAGCACTACGAACTGGTAGGATGTAAATTCGTTCTTCCTACATAATTGTAGCACGCCTAGTCAAAGTGACCCACTACATGATCTCCAGGTACGGGATGTTCAGCAGGCCGAGGCCGTTCTTCAAAACCTGCAGAACGCTCCGGGCGAGCACGAGTCGAGCCCGCCGGACGTGCGGCTCGTCGGCCATGAGAATCGGGTAGTCGTGATAGTAGCTCGAGAAGAGCCTCGCGACCTCGTACAGGTACGTCGCGAGCACCGCCGGTGTGTACTCCGCGCCGGCCTGGCGCACCACCTCCGGACAGCGATCGACGAGCCGCACGAGTTGCCACTCCGGCTCGGCCCGGAGCGCGTCCCAACGAACCCCCTCCGGATCCGAGCTTACCCCCCGTTCGGCGGCCTTGCGCAGCATGCTCGCGATCCGCGCGCACATGTACTGGAGGTACGGACCGGTGTTCCCGGTGAACGAGAGCGACTCCTTCGGGTTGAAGATCATGTCCTTGCTCGGCGTCACCTGCAGCAGGTAGTAGTGCAGCGCGCCCACCGCGACCGCGTGAGCGGTCGCGTCTATGTCGCCGACCGCATCCTCACGCTCCTTGGACCGTATCTCCTCGGCGGCGAGCCCTTCGAGCTCGGCGATGAGATCGTCGGCGTCCACCACGGTCCCTTCCCGGCTCTTCATCCTGCCCTCGGGGAGGTTCACCATCCCGTAGGAGAGGTGGAACAGCTGCGACGCCCACTCGTACCCGAGCCGCTCGAGCACGTAGAAGAGCACGCGGAAGTGGTAGTTCTGTTCGCTTCCGACCACGTAGATCATCCGGTCGAACGGCCAGTCGGCGTAGCGCGCGAGGACCGTTCCAATATCCTGCGTCAGGTAGACCGATGTCCCGTCGCCGCGCAGGAGAATCTTCTTGTCGAGGTTGATCGGCTCGAGATCGACCCAGACCGACCCGTCCTCCGCGCGATAGAACCTCCCCTCCTCGAGACCGCGCACTACTTCGGCCTTCCCCGACGCGTACGTGTCGCTCTCGAAGTAGACCGCGTCGAACCGTATTCCGGTCGCCTCGTAGGTCTTCCAGATGCCCTCGATGACCCACTGGTTCATCGTCTTCCACAGCGCCACGACCTCCTCATCGCCGGCCTCCCACTTACGCAGCATCTCGCGTGCCTGCGCCTCGGCCGTTGGGTCCTCCTTGGCCCACTCGTTGTATCGGACGTAGTAGTCGCCCACGAGCCTGTCGCCCTTGACCCCTGCCTGCTCCGGCGTCTCGCCGTTCCCGAATCTCTGGTAGGCGATCATCGACTTGCAGATGTGGATGCCGCGGTCGTTGATCAGGTTCACGCTGCGAACCTCGGCGCCGCACGCGGCGAGGATCCGCGACACGCTCTCGCCGAGCGCGTCGTTGCGCAAGTGACCGAGGTGCAGCGGCTTGTTGGTGTTCGGCGAGGAGAACTCGATCGTGACCCGCTCGCCGGACAGGCTCGCGTTGCGTCCGTAGGCGTCGGCCTGTTCGAGAGCGTCGGTGACCACACGCGAGCTCACCAGGGCGCGCGGATAGCGGACGTTGATGTACGGCCCTGCCACGGCCGCCTCACCGAGCTCGCCGAGCTCACCATCGCCGAGCCGCGACGCGACCGCCTCCGCGATCGCCGCGGGGTTCCTGCGGAAGACCCGCGCAAAGGGAAACATAGGGAACGCGAGGTCACCGAGCTCGGAGCTCGGAGGGGTCTCGGTGGCTAGATCGCTGTCGGGCAGATCGACACCCGTCTGTGCCGCTTCCTCGGCGAGCGCCGAGCGAACCGCCTTGATCCACGCCTGCCTGTAATCCTTCATGCTCCATCCTCTTCGTCGGACGTTTCCGCCGGTCCCAGAAGCGCGAGCATCCCGGTGTACCGGTCGGCGCCTTCGCGCCTGAAGCTGCCTAGCTGGGAGGTCGTATACGTGCAGTGATTCGCCACGCTGACCACCGGAATGCCCAGCTCGCGGGCGATCCCCGCGTTCGCGGCGCGCATATCAAGGTACGGCCGATCGTCGCGATAAACAACCGCGTCGGCACCCCACGCCAGGTACTCACGAGCACGCGCGTCGTCGACCGCGTAGGCATCCGCGCTGATGCACGGGCCGATCGTGAGAACGAGGTCACCCGGGCGCGAACCGAAATCGCGCACGAGCCGTTCCACCGCCACGCGCAGGATACCGGTCCCCCGCCACCCCGAATGAAGCAGCGCGTAGGCGCCCGTCCTCGAGTCGGCAAGGTAGAGCGGAGCACAGTCGCCGACGCCCACGGCGAGGAACGGACCGCCCGGCCCCGAAACGATTCCGTCGCCCTCGACGCGCTCCTCGTCGGCGGCGCTGCTTGCCGCCCGGACGAGATCAGCGGCGTCGAGCACCCTCCTCGAATGCGTCTGGCGAACCATGCACACCTTTCGGGGGTCGATGCCCATCGCGTCGAGGAGCGCGAGGCGTCTCTCGCGGCGTCGCATATCGCCGAGCCTCCGCAGCGTCAGCCAGGCGGGGTGGACGAACGGAACGATCACACGGCCCGACGTCTCGGCGGATTCCAGCGGCAACTCGAGCGAAAGGATGGAGGTGGGTTGATTCACGCGGTGTCCATCGTCGACTCGAGGTTCTGCAGGTCGGACAGCACGTCGGCGGCGCCCTTCACCCGCACGTGCGCCTGCTCGAGCCGCTTCACGTACCCGTCGGCCGAACGGCCGCCGAGCTCGCCCAGGTTGCTCACCGTATCGTAGCGTCCGCCGACGGTGCCGTACAGCACGCCTTGAACGAGCTCACCGAGCAGTCGCAGCGTCTCGACCGCCCGGTGGAGCAGCGCCGACGCGTCACCGTCTATCGAGGCGACGAGCGAGAGCCGGCGCTCGCGCGCTGCTTCGGCGGGCAAGGAGTCTTCGTCGGCCTGTCGCCACGCAATCCCCAGATCGCCGGTCGATCGCAAGCGAACCTCGAAGTTGGCGATGTCGGTCTGCAGGCGCTCGAGCGCGCGCCAGGCGCGGTCCATGTCCGCGCGGTTGTCCGCCTTGTAGAACTCGCCCTCGCGGTACAGCGCCCCGACCGGACCGGCGACGTCGTGGGGAAGAATCTCGTCCACGAACACCTTCAACAGCCCCATGGACAGGCCGTGGCGCGCGGGTTGGTCGAGTCCGCTCGGCGGGTAGCCGGGGAAGACGCCGACCGAATCGACTTCGAACGCGGAACGCGCCTGCGAGAGCAGCGACTCGACGCGCCGCCGGTACGCGTAGCGCCGGTGAGCCGCCTCGACACGGTCACGCCAGAAGCCCTTCCACTGGTTGAACCAGTCCTCTCCTCCACCGGGGGGCGTGGGCCGGAAGTGGATGTTCGCGTGCGCGATGCGCACGAGGTCCACGAGCGGGTACCGCCGGCCGAACTCGCGGATCTGCTCGTAGGCTCCGGCAAAGCGGCTCACGTGCTCCCGGACCACGCGTTCAACCATTTCGTCCTCGCCTTCGAGCTGCTCGCGCTCCTCGTAGAGCGCGAGCGCTTCGAAGAGGACCGGGCTCGGATCCTGGCGCAGCCCCTCAAAGATGCCGGCGAGCCGGGCGAGTTCGTCGACGATGCGCGAGACGGGTACCGGGACCGGCTCGCCACCCGGCGCGGGTTCGAAGGCGAGCCGAATGCGATCGAAGGGAAACGCGCTGAGCAGCATCAGCTCGTGCAGCCCCCGCACGTCGGTGTAGATCTTCTGACGGATCGCCGCAGGCAGCGTGGAAACCGCCTCCTCCACCTCGTTCAACGCCCGGCGCCTCACATCGGCCTCCTTCAGCTCGGGCTGCTCGGCGGCGATCGCGAAGGGATCGGTGTCGCGCTGAAGCCGCTCGTGCGCCTCCGGCGCGTGAAGGCTCGCGAGAAACGCGAGGAAGGCGCGACGCTCGCGGCCCATCACCCGGGAGAGGATATCCGCGAAGCGTCGCGAGTGTTCGCACAGACGCGCAAAGTCCTCCACGGCTCCGGAGCGCAGGTGTTGCTGCACGGTGTCGAAACCGTGCGGGAGCCGGGCGTTCACGGTGCGCCCGAGGTCGCGAAGGAGATAGCTCTCCACCACCGACAGCAGCTCCCTGCCGGTGAAGAACGCAACAACGATCACGACGAGTCGGCGCACGAGACCCATGCGCTCGAAGCGTCCCTCAAGGTCGACCGTCGCGTACTCGTCGGGCACCTCGTCAGGCTCAATGACCTTCACCGACGAGGCGATCCGTTGCAGCATGTCGCGCCGCTCGTTCGTCGAGAGCCCCGCTACGAGCTTGTCGAAGACGCTGTACTCCGCCACGGCTTCATCGTAGACGCGGTCGTGAGGTCGGTCAACGTCCGATTTCCTGCCCGTTCGGCTTGACAAATACTCCGAGGAGGCCGACTATAGGCCCATGAACCGCCCGCTCGCTCGCATCGCAATCGGTATTCTCATTACTGACGGACACCGGAGACCGCGGGACGTGTGAGCCTACGCCTGAGAGCAGGGCCGTCTTCCCGCGGGAAGGCGGCCTTTTTTTTGCCCGAGGAGGAGCACGATGGCCGACAAGGAACTCTACGTATTCGACACGACGCTGCGAGACGGCATGCAGGGGCTGGAGATCAATTTCACGCTCGAGGACAAGCTGCAGATCGCCGCGGCACTCGACGAGATGAGAATCGACTTCATCGAGGGAGGCTTTCCCCTCTCGAACGAAAAGGAGGCCGGCTTCTTCCGCGAAGTGAAGAAGATGTCGTTCTCACACTCGATGGTCTGCGCCTTCGGCTCTACCAGACGCGCCGGCGCGAACGCCGATCGCGATCCGCACATCACCGCGCTGCTCGAAGCGGAGACCCCGGGCGTCGTCGTCGTGGGAAAAACGTGGCTCGCACACGTCGAGAAGGTACTCGGCACCGACGAAGAGGAGAATCTGCGGATGATCGCCGACTCGATCAAGACGCTCAAGAAAGAGGGCCGGCACGTCATCTTCGATCTCGAGCACTTCTTCGACGGGTACCAGGACAACCCCGAGTACGCGCTGCGCGTCCTGCGAGCCGGCAGCGACGCCGGCGCGGACACCCTCTGCCTCTGCGACACGAACGGCGGCACACTTCCCTCCGCAATCACCCGAATCGTCGGGGAGCTTCCGCGGGAGGACCTCGCGCCCCTGGGCGGTCACTTCCACAACGACGCGGGAACCGCGGTCGCGAACTCGCTCGCCGCGCTCGAAGCGGGCGCGGTGCAGGTGCAGGGCACGATCAACGGCTGGGGCGAGCGCTGCGGCAACGCGAACCTCTGCGCGTTCATCCCGAACGCCGTCGTCAAGCTCGGCTACGAGCCGGCGTGCGCCGAACGGCTCTCGCACCTCACGTCGCTCAGCCGCTTCGTCGCCGAGAAGGCGAACGTGATCCCCGACAAGCGGCAGCCCTACGTGGGCGCCGCCGCGTTCAGCCACAAGGCCGGCCAGCACGCCGACGTCCTCGCGAAGGCCGACTATCTCATGGAGCATATCGACTCGTCGCTGGTGGGCAACGAGCGTCGCATCCTGCTCAGCGAGCTCGCCGGAAAGAGCACCGTCATCGAGAAGCTCGCGAAATACGGCAGCTTCACGAAGAACGACGCGGTCGTGGGCGAGCTCATCTCGGTCCTCAAGGAGAAGGAGCGGCTCGGCTACGAGTACGAGGCCGCGGAGGCGAGCTTCGACCTGCTCGTCCGCCGCGCGCTAGACCGCTACCGACCGGTCCTCAAGATCAGGAACTACCACCTCGAGAGTTACAAGGCCTCCGACTCGCCGTCGAAAACGGTGGGCCGGATCTTCATGGAAGCCAACGGTCGCGACCTCATGGGCGCCGCCGTCGGTGTGGGACCGGTGGAGACCCTCGACGCCGCGCTGCGCGACGCGCTGCGAAGCGACTACCCGTTCATAGACAAGATCAGCCTCACCGACTATCGGGTGCGCGTGCTCAACCCCGAGCGCGCGTCGGCGGCGCGGGTGCGCGTGTTCATCACCTCGACCGACCACGAGAACCGGACGTGGGACACCGTGGGAGTGCACGAGAACATCGTGGAGGCGAGCTGGGAGGCGCTGGTGGACAGCCTCGAGTACTACTACAACGAGTGCGTGCTCGAGTCCGACGAGCGCGCGTAGCCGCGGCGCCGGCGCTCAGCCGCGCCCGGCGCACGCCGCCGCCCGGCAAAGGCGTGCGGCTCAGCCGGGCAGCCGCCGGGCGGTGTACTCCTTTTTCATTCGGTAGCGAATGCCCTCGACCGCGGCGGTCGCCGCCGACGTCGTCGTCGTATACGGGATGTGGCGCCGGACGGTCTCGATGCGGATGTAGTCGTCGTCGCGCTGCGTATAGCGCCCCTTCGGCGTGTTGATCACGAGCTGGATTCGCCCGGCCTGCATGTGGTCGACGATGTTCGGGTGGCCCTCGTGGATTTTCAGGATCACCTCCGGGAAGAGCCCGTTGCGGAAGAGGTAGTCCGCCGTACCGCGGGTAGCGACGATGCTGAAGCCCATGCCCTCGAGGTCGCGGACCACCGGCAGGATCGTCTCCTTGTCGTAGTCGTTCACCGACACGAAGACCCGTCCGCTCGTAGGAAGGTGCGTGCCGACCGCGGCCTGCGCCTTCGCGAAGGCCTCGCCGAAGCTCTCGCCAATGCCGATCGCCTCGCCGGTCGAGCGCATCTCCG
>CAZVEF010000092.1:0-9766 GCA_964625715.1 uncultured Spirochaetaceae bacterium
ACCGGCGCAGCGGCCGTCACGCCAAACTTCTCTTCCATCGCCTTCACGAGCTCGCTGACCTCCAGCACGCTCATGTTCGCGATAGCATCCAGAATATCTTCCTTCGCGAGTGTTGCCATATTACCTTCCTCCTTCACCTGGTATTCGACGGCGATAGCATGCAACACTTCTTCCGAAGACTAACGCCGCCGTATTGCTGCAGCACCAACGGTCCTGCGTACAAACCTATTCTTCGCCCTTCTTGTCCGCGACAGCCTGCAGCACGCGCACGAGCTTCTGCGTGACGCCGTTCATCGCGTAGACGAGATTCTGCAGCGGCGCGTTCATCGTGCTCATCAGCTGCGCGAGCAGCTGGTCCCGCCCCGGGAGCTTGCTCAGCTCCACTGTCTGCTCGCCGTCGAAGAGCTGCCCGTCGACGAGCGCACCCTTCAGCCCGACCGGCGCTTCCTTCGCGTATTCGACGAGGATCTTGGCGATCGCGCTGGGATCGTCCTTCAGCAGGGCGAGCGCGGTGGGACCGACGAGCAGATCCGCGACGTCGGGCATTTCCATCTGCTGGAAAGCCAACTTCGCGTACCGGTTCTTCACCACCTTGTACTCGGCCTCCTTCTCACGCAGCTTCCGACGCAGCTCGGTGATCTGGTCGACCGTCAGCCCGCGATAATCGGTGAAGATGTAGGCCTTGTTCTCCTCGAGCTTGGACCTGATTGCCTCGAGGGCGTCCACCTTGTGCGATTGTACCTTCGTTACGTGATCCATGGTGCCCCCTACTCGCTCTCGGTCGCGAGCTTGACGCCCGGTCCCATCGTCGACGACACGGCGATGGTTTCGACGAAATCGCCCTTTGTCTCGGCCGGGCGACGCTTCTCGACCTCGCTGACGACCGCCCTCACGTTCTCTGCGATCCGGGCGGAGTCCATTGAGACCTTCCCGACCGCGAGGTGGATAACCCCTGTCTTGTCGGATCGGAACTCGACTCGGCCCTTCTTCAGCTCGTTGATCGCTGCGGTGAGGTCGAAGGTGACCGTCTGCGTCTTCGGGTTCGGCATCAAGCCGCGGCGTCCGAGGATGGGCCCGAGCCTACCGACGTCCTTCATCATGTCCGGCGTCGCAACCGCCACGTCGAAATCGAGCCAGCCGTCCTTGATCTTCTCGATCAGGTCGTTGTCGCCCACGTACGCCGCACCGGCCTCGCGGGCCTCATCGGCCTTCTCACCCTTCGCGAATACGAGGATCTTCTTCTCCGCGCTGAACTGGTTGGGCAGCACGAGCGTGTCGCGCACCGTCGCGCTCTTCTTGAGGTTCAGATTCAGGGAGAGCTCGACGGTCTCGTCGAACTTCGCGAACGAGATCTCCTTGAGAAGCCGGATCGCCTCTTCGGGCTGATATCGCTGCTCGCGATCGATCTTCTCGAGCGCCTGTTGGTACTTCTTTCCGCGCTTCATCTACGCCCCCACCTCGACGCCCATACTCCGCGCCGTACCGGCGATGATCTTCATGGCCGACTCAATGTCGTTTGCGTTGAGGTCGGGCATCTTCTGTTCGGCGATCGCGCGAACATCGTCCCTGGAGATCCGCCCTACCTTCTGCTTGTTGCTCTCCGGGGATCCCTTGTCCAGGCCGACCGCCTTCTTGATGAGGACGGCAGCCGGAGGCGTCTTCGTGATGAACGAGAACGACCGGTCGGCGTAGACCGTGATGACGACCGGAATGAGCAACCCCGCCTCAATGTCCTTCGTCGCATCGTTGAACTGCTGCACGAACTGCGGAGCGCTGACGCCGTGGGGCCCGAGCGCCGGACCGACGGGCGGCGCGGGCGTGGCCTTGGCGGCAGGCACCTGCAGCTTGATGATGGCAGCTACCTTCTTCTTCGCCATAGTAACTCCTCTGTGGTACAAACATGACTCCCGCCGCCTCGACGGGCGCTGAAGAATCGTCGCGCAGCGACGGTTCCTTCAGACCCAGGGCGCCGCAGGCGATCTGGGTCATTCCCACAAAATCCCTCTCTTGCTCTTCCAATCCGCGACCGAGGCGCTCGAGGGGGCGCATCGAGCGGATACCCTATATCTTCTCTACCTGCAGGAAGTCGACTTCGACCGGCGTCGCGCGTCCGAAGATACCGACCATGACCCGCAGTTTCCCCTTCTCGTCGTTCACCTCTTCGACCTGACCGGTGAACGAATCAAACGGCCCCTCGACGATCCGTACGCTCTCGCCGACGCTGAAGCTCTGCTTGGGCTTCATCGCCTTGTCGCCCTTCACGTCGCCGGTCTTCTGCAGGATCGACCGAGCCTCTTCCTGACTGATTGGTTGCGGCTTCATGCCCGGCGTCGAGCCCACGAAGCCCGTCACCCCGTTGATTCGCCTGATCTTTGAGCAGGGGGTCTTCCATCCGATGTCCGGCAGGTCCATCTCGAGGAGGATGTAGCCGGGTAGAAACTTCTTCGTGGAAACCTTCTTCTTGCCGTCCTTGACTTCGACAACCTGCTCCGCCGGCACCTTGACATCGTGAATGATGTCGCCGAATTCGCCGTCGCCCATCATGACGCGGATGGTCTTCTCGATCTTGTTCTCGTACCCCGTATAGGTGTGAACTACGTACCAGGCTCTGGCCATGTCACCTCACTCGATTGACGCGCCGACCATCAGAAGATCAGCTCGATGCCCTGCAGCAGGATGAAGTCGACAACGCCGAACACAGCCGCGAAAATCAGGACAGAGACCAGTACAACCTTCGTATTCGAACCCACCTCTTCCCGGCTGGGCCACTGAACCTTCTTCAACTCCGCGTAGCTGTCTTTGAAAAACTGAACGATCTTCTTCATGCGTCGCCCCTCATGCCGCATTCGCGGAGGATTTCAGGCCAGCCAGGATTCGAACCTGGAACATTCGGTTTTGGAGACCGACGCTCTACCAATTGGAGCTACTGGCCTAGGAGATCTACTTGACTCGCGCCTCTTTGTGCAGGGTATGCTTCCTCTCGTGGGGACAGTACTTCATGAGCTCAAGCTTCCCCTGCATGTTGCGACGATTCTTCTTCGTCGTATAGTTGCGACGGTTGCACTCGCTGCACTGAAGCGCGATGAGCTCGACTGCACCCTTCTTTGCTTTTGCCATACCCGATCCTCTCGTCCAGTCCGCCTTCTAGACTACGTGCGACACCGATCCGTGTCAAGCGAGACGGTCATAGGTACAGTTCTTGCAGGAACAGTACCCGAGAGCCCCCGATCGGACTTGAACCGATGACCCCATCCTTACCATGGATGTGCTCTGCCAACTGAGCTACAGGGGCATAGTAGCCGGTAAGGTACCAACTGGTCATGGGGGTGTCAAGCAAAGCCGATGCCATATGCACGCCTCCACAAAGAACATCCGGCGTTATACGATGAAAAAACAGGGGGAAAGAGGCCGATGCGAGAACGACGAGAATGGCGCGAAGAGTTCCGGGTAGCGGGCGACCAGGTCGCCGACCGGATCCGGCAGCTCGTGCGCGAGGGGAACGCGAGGCGGATCATCGTCCGCAAGCCGAATGGAGACATCATCCGCGAGATCCCGCTGACGCACGGAGTCGCCGCCGGCGGACTCATCGCCATGATCGCTCCTGCCCTCGCGGCGATCGGGGCGGTCGTGGCGCTCCTCTCGGAGGTGCGGATCGAAGTAGTCCGCGTCGGGCCGCCGGGCGACGACGAGTAGCCCGGCGCCCGGGTCTCTCCGGGAGGCTGCGCCGCACGAGCCGCAGGGCAACCGCGGCCCGGCCCGCACGACGATCAGCCGAATGCCGCCTTCAGGTCGGCGGCCCAGTTCGCGACGCGCTCGTCGGTGAGATCGCTCTGGCCGTCCTCATCGATCACGAGCCCGACGAAGCGCCCGTCGCGCTCGGCCTGCGAGTTGTCGTACTCGTAGCCTTCGGTCGACGTGAAGCCGACGAGCTTCCCGCCGAGCTGGTCGACCTTGTCCGCGAGAATCTGCATCGCGTCCACGAAGGTGTCGCCGTAGTTCTCCTGGTCGCCCAGGCCCATGATCGCGACCTTCTTGCCCGAGAAATCGAGGTCATCGAGATTGGGGAAGAAGTCCTCCCAGTCGTCCTGCAGGTCCCCTGCACCCCAGGTGGACGTCGCGAACACCAGGTTGTCGTAGCCGGCTATCGTATCCGCATCCACATCTGAGATGTTGCGCAGGTCGCCGCCGAGCGCCTCCTGGAGCTTCGTAGCCACATCCTTCGTGTTACCCGTCGAAGACCCATAGAAGATCCCGATAGACATATCACCTCCCTGCTCGCCGAGATCGGCGTACCTCTTGTGTGGTCAGAAAGTAGTAGCAATGGTAGACGCGGGCAAGCCGCCGTCAGTCGGAGGCGGCATCTCCGGCGCCGCTGCCGCCCGTGCCGGAGACGCCGGCGTGACGCGCGAACCAGCCGGTGATCTCCTCGAGTCTGCGGATACGCGGGCCCGGCCTGCCGCCGCGGGAGAGCTCGTGGTTCTCGCCTTCCACCCACACGAGCCGCGACTCAACGCCGTGGTAGAGCAAGGCGGTGTGCATCGCGATCGCGTCCGGGATCCAGCAGCGGTAGTCCGCGTCCGAGTGGACGAACAGCGTCGGGGTTCGAACCCGGTCGGCGTAGGCGATCGGCGACTGTCGCCACAGCTCGCGCGGATCCGACCAGGGCGTGACGCCGGTCTGATCGTCGCCGAAGTAGTACCCGATGTCGCTCGTTCCCCAGAAAGTGACCCAGTTCGCGATTGAGCGCTGACTTGCCGCGGCGAGGAAACGGTCGGTGTGCCCTATGATCCAGTTCGTCATGAACCCGCCGTAGGACCCGCCGGTCACGCAGAGGCGGGCCGGGTCAATCGCAGGATGGCGCTCGAGCGCGGTGTCCACCACCGTCATGAGGTCTTCGTAGTCGATGCTTCCGTAGCGTCCCCGGATGTCTGCGAACTCGTCGCCGCGACCGTCGCTGCCGTGCGGGTTCGCAAAGACGACCGCGAAGCCCTCGGCAGACCAGAGCTGCATCTCGTGCGAGAAGACGGTGCCGTAGACCGTTCGCGGCCCGCCGTGAATGGCAAGGATCGCCGGGATCGACCGCGCCGGCGGCTGCCCGTCGGCCGCGCCGGGCGGCATGAGGACCCACGCGTCGATCCGGTCGCCGTTGCTCGTCACGTCCAGCGGCGCCGGCGCGGCGGTGACGTGGTGCTCGAACCAGTCGTCGTTGAGCGAGGTGAGCCGTTGCTCAGCCCCATTCGAGCGCACGAACACCTCCGGCAGCCGCCCGTCCCGCATCGCAATCGTCGCGATCGTGCCGTCGGCGACGTCGAAGGCGTCCACGCTGCCCTCGTGCGGAGTTACTTTCTCGATCGAGCCTCGCGCGTCGATTCGGTAGAGGGCCGATGTGTGCCCTTCGGTCCCCACCGCGTAGAGCACACCGTCGCGGCCGACGACCGGCACGGCCGACGAGGTCCCCAGGCGTACGTCGGTGCCCACGGAGTTCACACCCAGCCGAACTGTTCCCGGGTCGAGCACGAGCTCGGCGGTGCGCTCGCCGTCGGGATCCAGCCGGTAGAGGCGGGAGCTCGTGTTGATCCCGCGCTCGGCGACATCGGCGAAGCCGAAAAACAGAGAGCGCTCGTCGAGGTACACCGGAAACGCGTGGATGCCCGCGGGCAGCTCGCTCGTCCGAGACAGGTCGTCGATCTCCCCGGAGCCCGGATCGCAGACAAAGAGCCGGTTCTCGGGACGAGTGAGGCCTGCACGGTCGGTGGCCACGAACGCTACCCGACCGCGGTCCGGCGAGAGCGCGGCGTGCGCGCAATCCATCGTCGCAGACGACAGGTCGCGCAGCTCGCCGCGCGTCACGTCGTAGATGCCGAGTCTCGTGCGCGTGCCGGGCGTGAAACCGACTCCGTTCGACCACACCGGCGCCTCTTCAAAGACGTGCACGCGGGTCTGATCGGCTCCATCCTGCTCGTGCGCCTCGCCGCCGGTGGGGTCCCAGCTGGTGAGCACGAGAAAGCGCTCGGGATCGAGCCGGCGGATCCACGTCACCGGCCGGCCGATCGTGAAGCGATACCCGGCCTCACCGCCGTCGGGATCGATCGACCAGTACGCGGTCGTCCCGGCGCTCGGTTCGCCCCGCTCATCGGTACCTCCGTCGCCCGGCCGTGCACGCTTCGAGGCGAAGAGCAGCGTGCCGTCGTCAAGCCAGAGCGGATCAGTATCGCTCCCGCCGTTCGTCAGCTGCACGGGGATGCCGTCGGGAATCTCGCAGGCGTGGATCGCCGAGCGGTAGCGGTTGTGCTCCGCGTCGGCGCGCTGGACCACGAAGGCGAGCCTCGCCCCGGATGCGTCGAGGACGGGTCGCGACGGGAACCTGAACTCGAGCAGGTCCCCTGCCGCGACCCGGCGGGCTTCGGTCACGCGAATTCCTGCTTCAGCTGCTCCACCCACCTCGCGATCCGATCCTGCGTCTGGTCGGACTGATTGTCCTCGTCGAGCGCGAGACCGAGAAAGGAGTTGCCCTCCTCCGCTTCGGAGGTGTCGTACTCGTAGCCTTCGGTGCTGGTCTTGCCCACGAGCGTCGCGCCGGCCCCACCGACCGCCTTGGCCACGATACCCATACCGTCGACAAAGGTGTCCGGGTAGCCTTCCTGGTCGCCGAGCCCGAAGACGGCGACCTTCTTGCCGCTGAAGTCCATATCCTCGAGCGTCGCCATGAAGTCCTCGAAATCGTCCTGCAGGTCACCCGCACCCCACGTCGAGACGCCGAAGATGATTTTGTCGTAGCCGAGGATCTCATCCTCGGTGGTCGACGATATCTCCTTCGCCTCCGCCTCGCCGCCGCCGAAGGCCTGCGCGATCCGCTTCGCCGCGTCCTCGGTATTTCCGGTCGATGAACCGTAGAAAATGCCAATGCTTGCCATGAGTCCTCCTGCGCTCATCGTAGCTGGCGCGCACGCCGACAGTCAACGAGCCGCGGTCAACTCACGCGGGCGCCGCACAGGCGGCGTCGATCCAGGTGGAAAGCTTGTCGAGAACCTCCGGAGCGATCCCGTGCCCACCTGCAAACCGCACGAAGGTCCGCGCTGCCCCGGCGAGCTCGAGCGTTTCGCCGAGCAGCCTCCCGCTCTCAAGCGGCAGGACGTGGTCTGCTTCCCCGTGCGCCTGAAAGACCGGGACACCGGAAAGCGGGCGGTCCGCGGCGAGCAACCGCCATCGCGCGGCGGCAATCAGCGAGCCGGAGAGAACGATCAGCCCGTCGGCGCGCAGGCCGGCGGCGAGCATCGCCTCGCACGCGACCATCGCTCCCTGGCTGAAGCCGCCCACCAGCAGCCGCTGCCGGCCGCCCACGCCGTCGAGAGCCTGCACGGTCGAAGCGAGCATGGTCCCCGCGTCGGTCAGAGCCGGCGGATCGACCTGATCGAGGTGCGCGAACATCTCTCCGGTGACGAAACCGGCGAGCTCCGCCTCGGAATCCGGGAACCACGCGCGTCCGGCGCCCCATCCGGACGGAAAGGCGTTGGGGGCGCGCGGAAACACGAAGCGAAGCGGCGTCACGGTGCAGAGCGCTCTCGTCACAGGAACAAGGTCGTGTTCGTCGGCGCCGAAGCCGTGGCAGAGCACTACGGTGGCGCGCGCGTCCGCGGGCCCGACGGTACGTCCTTCAAGCACATCGTCCTCCTGCGACCACGGGGGAGCTTCCCAATCGTCGCCCGTCGAGTCTATCATGACGGCACGAGAGCGAAAAACGAGGAGACGATATGGCTAACACGAATTCCATGACGGTAACCGAACCCAAGCAGCGCCTGCGGGGCAATCTGCCCAGAATCGGCATCCGGCCGACGATCGACGGACGCCTGGGCGGCGTGCGCGAGAGTCTCGAGACGCAGACCATGAAGATGGCCGCGAACGCCAAGGCGTTCCTCGAGGCGAATCTCAGGCACACGAACGGCCTGCCGGTAGAAGTCGTCGTCGCTGACTCGACAATCGGCGGCGTGGCCGAAGCGGCCGCGTGCCAGCAGAAGTTCGAGCGCGAAGGCGTGGGCGTATCGATCACGGTCACGCCGTGCTGGTGCTACGGGTCGGAAACGATGGACATGACGCCACACATCCCGAAGGCGGTGTGGGGCTTCAACGGCACCGAGCGTCCCGGCGCGGTCTATCTCGCCGCGGTCCTCGCCGGTCACGCGCAGAAGGGACTGCCCGCCTTCGGGATCTACGGCCACGATGTCCAGGATGCCGACGACGAGTCGATTCCGGCCGACGTGCAGGAGAAGCTCCTGCGCTTCGCCCGCGCGGGGCTCGCCGTGGCGACGATGCGCGGGAAGAGCTACCTCTCGATGGGCGGGGTGTCGATGGGTATTGCCGGCTGCTACGTGAACGAGCCGTTCTACCAGCGCTACCTGGGCATGCGCAACGAGTACATCGACATGAGCGAGTTCATCCGGCGCATGGAAGGCGGTATCTACGACGAGAGCGAGTACGAGCGCGCGCTCGACTGGGTGAAGGGAAACTGCCCGGAAGGCCCCGATCCGAACGATCAGGACGCGCAGCGTACCCGCGAGCAGAAGGACGCCGACTGGGAGGCGGTCGTGAAGATGACGCTCATCGCGCGCGACCTGATGGTCGGCAACCCGAAGCTCGCCGAGAAGGGCTACGGCGAGGAGGCGCTCGGCCACAACGCGATCGCCGCCGGCTTCCAGGGCCAGCGCCAGTGGACGGACTTCATGCCCAACGGCGACTTCACCGAGGCGATCCTCAACACGAGCTTCGACTGGAACGGGATCCGCGAGGCCTACGTCGTCGCGACCGAGAACGACAACCTCAACGCCACGAGTATGCTCTTCGGCCACCTGCTCACCGGCACCGCGCAGATCTTCGCCGACGTACGCACCTACTGGAGCCCCGAGGCGGTCGAGCGCGTGACCGGGAAGAAACTCACCGGCACCGCCGAACACGGGATCATCCACCTCATCAACAGCGGTCCGGCGACGCTCGACGGAACCGGCCGGATGGAGGTGGACGGAAAGCCGGCGATGAAGCCGTTCTGGGACATCACCCCGGAGGACGCCGCGAAGTGCCTCGACGCGACGGTCTGGTGCCCGGCGGAGACGGGATACTTCCGCGGCGGCGGCTATTCGACCCGCTACGCCACGCGCGGCGGTATGCCGGTCACGATGAGCCGAATCAACATCGTCGCGGGGCTGGGACCGGCGCTGCAGATCGCCGAGGGGTGGACCGTCGAGCTGCCCGAAGACGTCCACGCGACGCTCGACGAGCGGACCAACTTCACCTGGCCCACGACCTGGTTCGTCCCGCGGCTCGCGGACAACCCACGCTTCCGCGACGTCTACAGCGTCATGGCCAATTGGGGCGCGAACCACGGCGCGATCGGCTACGGGCATTTCGGTGCCGATCTGATCACGCTCGCGAGCATGCTCCGCATCCCGGTGTACATGCACAACGTGCCCGAAGAGAAGATCTACCGGCCGCACGCGTGGAGCGCCTTCGGCATGGACCTGGAAGGCAGCGACTACCGGGCGTGCGAGAGCTTTGGTCCGCTGTACAAGGACTGATTTCCCGGCGCACACGAACCGGTCCAGGTACACGAAGAAGGGCGGGGCGCGCTCGGCCCCGCTCGATCCAGACCGGCCTACTCGTGCTCGGCAGCGCCGTGGAGCCGATTCTGCCTGGAATAGAGATGAGGACTCATCCCGTAGGTCTCCCTGAAGATCCGCGCGAAGTGGCTCAGGCTGTTGTAGCCCACACGATAGGC
>CAZVEF010000093.1:0-9762 GCA_964625715.1 uncultured Spirochaetaceae bacterium
CGGGCGGCTGATTCCTTCGTCGAGATAGCCGGAATCCTTCGTCGCGTATGAGGTGTCAATCGCGAGCCCTTGTGGCGCAGCGCGCCCGGCGGCAAGCGGTTGACACTTTCGCTTCTATGCGCGATATTGCATATGTGAATAGATACGTGGACGCGTACAAGGCGCTCGGCGACGATACGAGACTCAGGCTCGCCCGCGTACTGCTCGAGGCGGACGTCGCGCTCTGCCTCGCCGAGCTCGTGGACATCGTACGCCGACCGCAGTACGCGATCTCGCGGGCGATGGCCCCGCTCGTACGCGCGGAGCTCGTGGTCGAGGAACGGCACGGCAGGCTGCGCTTCTACCGCCTCTCGTCGGACGGGTTTGCCGCAGCGGTGCTCGAGTCGGTTCGCGCGATCCCGGCCGACGACGGCGAATGGCTGAACGACCGGGATCGGCTCCGCTGGCGGCTCGATCTGCGGGAGGACGGACGCTGCGTCGTGACCTACACCGCCGGCTATTCGCCGCGCGAGTATCAAACGGGGGAGGATGTGATGGACCGGGAAGCGAAAAAGCGTGTGCTCTTCATCTGCGTGCACAACACCGCGAGAAGCCAGATGGCCGAAGCGTACCTGCGCAGATACGCAGACGATCTGTTCGAGGTCGAGAGCGCCGGCCTCGAGCCGGGTGTGCTCAACCCGGTGGTCGTCCGCGCGATGGCCGACGACGGCATCGACATCTCGCACAAGGTACCGCAGAGCGTGTTCGACCTCTACCGCGCAGGGAGGACCTACGCGTACGTGATCACCGTCTGCAGCCGCGAGGCTGAGGAGAACTGCCCGGTCTTCCCCGGCCCGGTGCGTCGCTTGAGCTGGCCCTTCCCGGATCCCGCTCGCTTCACCGGCACCGACGAGGAGATCCTGCAGCAAACGATCGAGGTCCGAAACGTAATCCGCGAAGAAGTGAGGCAATTCGTCGAGCACTACCGAACGCATCACGCCGAAGGAGTCCACCGTGAGCAGTAGACCGCGCGTCCTTGCGATCTGCATCCACAACAGCGCCCGCAGCCAGATGACCGAGGAGTTCATCCGCCACGCCGCGGGCGAGCGCCTCGAGGTAATGAGCGCGGGAATCGAACCGGGCTCGCTCAACCCTACCGTTGTCGAGCTCCTGAAGGAGGACGGGATCGACATAACGGGAAAGCAAACCCGAAGCGTCTACGACCTCCACGAGGCCGGCGAACGCTTCGACTACGTGATCGCCGTCTGCGACAAGGAGGCCGCCGAGCGCTGTCCCATCTTCCCCGCGGAGAAACGCAGGCTCCACTGGCCGTTTCCCGACCCGTCGAAGGCGACCGGAACGATGGAGGAGAAGCTCGACTACATACGTCCGATCCGCGACGAGATTCGGGCGAAGGCGGAGGCGTTCGTCGAAGAGGTGCTCGCCGCCGGAGGTTGAGCGAGGGGCGAGGCCGGGAGCCGATCCGCCGAGCTTCAGGCTCGGCGACGGTTCAGGGGCGTTGACGTTGAGCCCCGTTCGTCGTAGCGTCCAGGTATAGACTCATCCCGAACCAAGGAGTTCTCATGAAAGTCAGAGTTGATCCCGATCTGTGCACCGTCTGCATGACGTGCGTGAACGACGTACCCGAGGTATTCGACATGGGCGAAGAAGTCGCGGAGGCCAAGACACCGGACGTGCCCGCCGAATTCGAAGACGCGGTGCGCGAGGTGGCCGCCGAGTGCCCCGCGGACGCGATCATCATCGAGGAGTAGCTTCATACGCCCGGGAACCGGGAGGCGTAGCGACAAAGCCGGCCCATCCGGGTACACTGCGTGACCGAAAGGGGCCAGTATGGAATATGTGTCTACGGTTCTCGAGACGACCGGGCGGAGGAACGCCGGGGAACGCGAGTTCCTCCAGGCGGTGCACGAGGTCCTCGAGTCGCTCGTTCCTGTCATTGAGGCTCACCCGGAGTATCGCGCGGAGCGCATACTCGAGCGGATCGTCGAACCCGAGCGGGTCATTATTTTCCGCGTGCCGTGGGTCGACGACCACGGAGAGTTTCAGATCAACCGCGGCTTCCGGGTGCAGTTCAACAGTGCGCTCGGACCGTACAAGGGCGGCTTGAGGTTCCACCCGACGGTGAACCTGAGCATCCTGAAGTTCCTCGGCTTCGAGCAGACATTCAAGAATTCGCTCACGACACTCTCGATGGGCGGCGGCAAGGGCGGCTCGGACTTCGACCCGAAGGGCAAGTCCGACGCGGAGGTGATGCGCTTCTGCCAGTCGTTCATGACCGAGCTCGCGCGGCACATCGGGAAGGATACCGACGTGCCGGCCGGCGATATCGGCGTCGGGCGGCGCGAGATCGGCTACCTCTTCGGACAGTACAAGCGCGTGGCGAACGAGTTCTCGGGCATCCTCACCGGTAAGGCGCTCGGCTGGGGCGGGTCGCTCATCCGCCCGGAGGCGACCGGGTATGGATCGGTCTACTTCGCGCAGGAGATGCTCGGCGCCGACGGCGAAGAGCTTCGTGGCAAACGCTGCGTCATCTCCGGATCCGGCAACGTCGCGCAGTACACCGCGCAGAAACTCATCGAGCTCGGCGCGATCCCAATCACTTTCTCCGACTCGAGCGGGTTCATCCACGATCCCGACGGTGTCGACGAGGAGAAGCTCGCCTTCGTGATGGAGCTCAAGAACGAGCGCCGCGGGAGGATCCGCGAGTACGCCGAGCGGTTCTCGTGCGAGTACCACGACGGTGAACGACCGTGGAACGTTCCCTGCGACGCCGCTTTCCCGAGCGCGACGCAGAACGAACTCGAGGAGGCCGACGCGAAGGCGCTCGTGGCGAACGGGTGCACCGTCGTCGCGGAAGGCGCCAACATGCCGTCCACGCCCGACGCGGTCGCGTTCTTCCAGCAATCGAGCGTGCGGTTCGGTCCGGGCAAGGCGGCGAACGCCGGCGGCGTCGCCACATCGGGCCTGGAGATGAGCCAGAACGCGATGCGCCTCTCGTGGCCGGCCGAGGAAGTCGATGCGCGGTTGCGCGAGATCATGCACCGCATCTTCGTCGCGACGGCGAGCGCGGCCGAGGAGTACGCGACGGCCGGCGACTACGTAGCGGGAGCCAACATCGCGGGGTTCATCAAGGTCGCCGACGCGATGCTCGATCAGGGGCTCGTGTAGATCAGACACGTCTGACGCAGCGCGTCCGCGTGGAGCGTGAGCCTGCCCGCCTCGCTCGCGTCGATCACGCGGACGACCTCGTCCCACTCCTCCCACTCCTCTACCAGCCGCGACAGCGATGAAGGCTGCGCGGCGAGGTAGTCCCAGTCGAACCGGTTCTCGCCTCGTGCGAGGAAGTGCGCGACGTAGAGTGTGTTCATTTCG
Source organism: uncultured Spirochaetaceae bacterium (assembly GCA_964625715.1). Taxonomy (GTDB): domain Bacteria; phylum Spirochaetota; class Spirochaetia; order DSM-27196; family SLST01; genus SLST01. Next base: position 3,373 of record CAZVEF010000093.1, read on the forward strand.
ACCAGATCGTTGAAGAAGTGCGTACCGAGGGAGAGGTCGGGAATGAGCCCCTCGTGGAGCGTATCCACCTCCACGATCACCGAGGCGCTGTTGATCTCGCCGAAGGAGACGGGGATGCCGAGCGAGGGGGTGCTGCTGCCCCATCGGCCCGGGCCGATCAGGACGAGCGCCCCGGATGAACCTTCCGAGCGCTTTGCGATCCGCCCGATGAGCCGCGCGAGCGCGTAGCGGCGCTCCTCCGGCAGCAGGGTGTAGGCTGACGGCGGCACGTAGACGATCCGGTCGATTTCGGCTCGTCTGCCCGGCCCGATCACGCCGCCGGTCGAGCGCAGGACGATTCGTCCCTCGCCGACGTCGGGCAGCTCGCCGAACGGCTTCTCGTCGGTCGTGCTCGCTGCGAAAGGCCGGCACTGCACGATGTCGAACCTGAACCCGCCGTCCCTCGTGGCGTTCGCCGTGAACTCGATGTCGATCTCCGTCCCGTACGCATCGCGGACGGCCCGCACCATCTCGCGCAGCGGCTCGACAATATCGCCGCCCTCGAGTACCGGGTCGAACGTGAGGATCCACCTCGCCGCCCGCGGCAGGCCCCTCGAGCGGGCGTCGCGCTCGGCCTCACGGTCGCGCGTGGCGACGAGCTCGAGCGGCAGGCGCTGCGTCTCACGTACGAGATCCTCGAAGTGGATGCTTCGCGCCTCGTTCGTCTCGAGATCGATCACGTCGACGCGTCGCTGCGTGTGCCGCTTGACCGCGTCGAAGCTCGACTCCGGCCGCCGGTCGGGGACGTTGAGCGCGACCACCCGCGTATAGTCGTCGTCCCACCGGTCGACCGCGCGGGTGCCGAGTCCGAAGACGAGGCGCATGACCCCCGCCTCCGGCTCGATCTCGCGGCTCCACACGTAGGGGTTGAACGAGTAGAGAACGCCGGCGAGCAGGGGGAAGAAATAGCGCCCCCAGGTCGCGCCGGAGACGCGCTGGACGAGAAGCGCCATCTGTTCGTCGCGGTCGAGCACGCCGCGTCGCTTTCGGTAGGAGAGTGCCTCCTCGCTCATCGTGCTCGCGTAGACGTGGCGGATCGCGCCGAGGAGCGTTTCGAGGCGCTCGCGCGGAGTTCCCTGGTTGGGGCAGAAGACCGATTCGTACTTGCCGGAGAAGGCGTTGCCGAAGTTGTCTTCGAGGAGGCTGCTCGAACGAACGATGATCGGCGTGTTGCCGAAGTACTCGAGCATGTCCTCGAAGCGCCGCACGATGTAGTCGGGAAAGCGCCCGTCGAGGATCCGGCGACGCACGGAGTCGAGCCCGGTGTGGAAGACCTCCGGATCCTTCTGCCGCTGCCGATCCCACCAGCAGCCGTTGTTCACGAGGAAGGTGTAGAAGACGTCCGAGCCGATGAAGAACGAGTCGTGATGCTCGAGCCGTTCGGCGAGATCGGGACGATCGCGGCGAAGGATTGCGCGGGCGAGGAGCATGCCGATCGACTTGCCCCCGATCATCCCCGTGCCGATCATGTGCTTCCACAGGCCGATGAGGTCCTCGAGCGTGAGGTAGCGCGTCGCGAGGCCGATCATCCGCTCCTCGCGCGGCAGGATCAGGCGAATGAGCTCGCGGAAGGAGTCGTCGGCGCGCGAGGCAGGAAGCTCACCCGCCGCGATCGACTCCAGGACGTTCTCCGCGCGCATGAAGGTCTTGTCCCAGAGACCGACCATACGGTAGCTCGCCGATCGCAGCCCCCCCCAGGGCGATGAGTGCATGACCGCCGCGATCTCCGGGCTCTCCTGGACGCGCTCGAACTCATCGGTCTCCCATCGGAACATCGCGAAGGGCATGATGCGCTCGCGGTCGTAGACCTTTGCCGGCTGGACGTAGATGCGCTCGCTGTGACGATAGACGTCGATCAGGACCTGCGTCGTCTCGTAGATGGGGACCGCGGCGTGGTAGGAGTGGCGATGACGGTAGAGCGAGAAGTAGGCGATGGTGTCGAGCTCGAGGAGGTAGGGACAAGTGAGCTGGAAGAAGTTGCCGATCATCCGGTCGCTGTAGCAGGTATCGCTCAAATCGGAGAGCGCGTCGAAGACGAAGTAGCCGCCGCGACCGACCTCGCGGATCTTGCCGTGGATCCGGGTGATGAAGTGCTCGAAGCCGAGCTCAGGATCGTTGCGCTCGACGACGACGCTCTCGTCGTCGGGCAGCACCGGCACGTGCCCGCCGAAGCGGAAGTAGACGATCCGCTTCCCCTGCGCCTTCGCGTGTGCGAGGAAGGCGCGGGTGAACGGTTTGTAGAGCTCGATCGTGTCGAGGCGCCATACGACGTTGTCTCCGGCGCGAAGCCCGTCGAGCACGCGGTCGAGCGAAGGAAGGCCCGTGCTCTCGCGCTGCCTGTCGGCGTAGGTGAAGCGCATACCTGAGGATAGGCCGGGAGGCCTCCGCGGTCAAAGGGCGGTCACGGGCTGCATCGACGCCGCCACGCTCTCCGCCGCCTTGATCAACGGGTACGCCGCCGGCGACGCGGTCAGGCACGGGTGGGTACCGATCTGTGAAGTCAGCAGGTCGCAGATGCTCATCCGGTTCTGGATGACGAGCCCGAGGACGTTCGTGATCTCGCCCGCGCTCAGCCCTCCGATCACACCGCCGCCGATCACCGTCCCCGAGTCGCGCGCGGCGACGAGGCTAACGGTCTGCTTGTGCGAGCTGTTGAGCGCGCCGGGATGGCGGTCGACGCCGGTGAAGCTGCCGGTGACGATCCTGATCCCCGCCTGCCTTGCGGCGGCCGCCGTGACGCCCGCGGTGCCGAAGCCGGTCCGTCCGAGCGCCGTCGAGTAGACCGCGATCGTCCCGCTGAACGGCTTGATCGAGCAGAGCTCGAAGAGATTCATCGCGGCCACGCGCGCCTCCGCGCAGGCGGTCGAGGCGAGCATCACGCCGCTCGGCCGGCGGGTGATGAAGTCGCGCTTCTCCGCGCAGTCGCCCACCGCGAGGACGTCGGGGTCGCTCGTTCGCATGTACTCGTCGACGACGATGAAGCCGTGGTCGTTGAGCGGCAGACCGCAGGAGGCGGCGAGGTTCGTCTCCGGCGCGTACCCCATGGAGAGGACGACCGCGTCGACGTCGAGCCGCTCGCCGTTCGCAAGCCTCACCGATGAGACCCGCTCATCGCCGACGAGCTCCTCGACACCGAGACCGCACTTGAGGACGACGCCGCTCTCGGTGAGAATCGACTCGGCCTCGAGCGCGATCTCCTCGTCGAAGGCCATCCCGAGAACGTGCGGCAGCACCTCCACGAGGTAGACCCGCTTGCCCTGCGCGCGCAGCTGATCGGCGAGCTCGACGCCGATGAACCCGGCGCCGATCACGGCTACCGTCGAGGCGCCGGCGAGCTCGGCGAGCATCCGGTCGAGGTACTCCTTCTCCTTGGGAACCGTGTAGACTCCGCGGAGATCGGCGCCCCTGAGCCAGCCGGGCACCTTCGGCTTCGAACCGGTCGCGAGAACGAGCTTGTCGTACGCGATCGGCTCGCCGGAGGCCGTGAGACAGCGCTTCGCATCGCGATCGATGGCGGTCACCCGGTCGACGGCGACCTCCGCGCCGCCGTTCGTCGCGAGCGCGTCCGGAAGGATGTCGTCCTCGGTCGTGCCGAGCGAGCCGAAGAGGTAGGGGATGGCGCAGGGGATGAGCGCCGACCTCGCGTCGCGGACGACGAGGAAGCTCTTCTCCGGGTGCCACGACCGGCCGACCTGGGCGGTCACGAGTCCGGCGGCGCTGCCGCCTACGATCAGAACATCGGTTTTCTTCATGCAAGCGTCTCCCGTACGGCCCTGCCCGGGGAGAGCTGGAAGACGATCCGCTCGGCCACGAGCGATCGGGTCGGTCCCAGTCTAGCAGAAACTCCCCACCGGCGCCAAGTCCGGCGGAGACGACCCAGGATTTCCCCACCGGCAGCAAATTTGAAGAATCCGTTGGGCATGATGTTCTGCATGCCGCTTTTCGGCCACACCAGTATGCTCGCCGAGCGGCACGGCGGCGAGCTCACCGATGACGGCGGTCCGGCGACGCCGGGAGGCGGTTCGTGAGGTGCGCGAGGCACCGGGGTTCGAGTTCGCTCGTCACCTCGACACGTGCGCGGAGTGCCACCGGGTCTAGAGCGGCTTCGACGGTTCGAGGCCGTCGTACGATCGGCGGGCGCTGCGGTGGCTGACGGGGTAGACGGCGCGCGGTCGCGGCACGGCCCATCCCCCGATCGTAAGGCGAAGGTCCTCGTGCGCCCTGCTACAACTCGACCACCAATCCCAACTGCAGAGTCAGCCCCCCGAGATTCCCCTCGTGATACGTGCGAGAGAACGGTCCGTCGGGGTGCGCCATCGTCAGCTCGTCGAACGGTATGAAGAGGTACTCGGCACCGGCGGTCAGGTGAGCGAAGTCGAACACCGGTATGGCCGCCTCCGACGACACGCTGATCACCGGCAGGAGATCCTCCGCACGACGATAGTACTCCTCGCCTTCGATCTCTCCCTCCTGTCTCAGGTCGACGTACGCCACCCCACCGCCGAACCCGACTCCGACGGTCGACGGGTAGTCGTCACCGACCATCCGCGAGATCGCCGACAATCGGAACACCGCGAGCTCGGCAGACGACTTGTAGAGGTCGCCTTCGTCGGTGAACTCCACGGCGGAGAGGAGGCGTGTGAGGTTGAGCGCGAGCCCCACGTTCGGATTGAGGAACCACGCCGGCTCGACGAAGAAGCCGTGGACGTTCTTGAGACCGTCGGAAGCGACATCCACGTTCGTCCCGTCTTCGGTGGTCAGCGACAGCGCGCCCGCGAAGGCGGGGTCGAGGAACACGAAGCCGAGCGCGCCGCCGCGCAGCCTGAACGAGCCCGATCCGAGCAGCGCCGGGGATGCATCGGCGCCGGTGGCCGGGGCCGACGCGCCGGAACCTTCCTGATCACGTCCGCGCGCCTCGCCGGCCGGCTCCGTCTGCGAGGTCGACGGCACGTCTTCATCGGGTTCGTCGGCAGTGGACGTCCCGCTCGAGACGATCTTCCCGGCGTCCGAGCCCGACACGGCGACGTCGAGCTTGTACTGCGGCAGCGCGTCCCACCCGGCGTTGATCGCGATACTCACGTATACCTCGCCATCGGGCGTCTCCTTGCGGGCGGCGATGTACGCGGCCACCTCGTCGTTGCCGTTGGTGATGGGAGCGGAGTGGTTGTAGTTGCCGTGATCGGCGAAGGGCGCTCGTTCGTAGGCGCTCTTGACGTATCCTCCGGGCGTTTCCCCCGGTTTGTGCGAGAGCAGGATGTCGAACCCGTCGCGCTCGAGGAACGAGAGATAGGTCGCGTAGATCGAGTACGTCGATGTCCTCTCCGGCGCGTTGTAGAGCGTCATCCACACCTCGCCCTCGATGGTCTGCGTCTTCTCCTCGCTCACCGCGATCGTGTACTCGCCGAACCGGCTCACCTCCTGGTGCTGAATGGCGGCACCCTCGTACCGTCCGACGAGCGGATGGTCGGCCCCGTCCTCCACGACGATTCGCCCGCTATCCGAACTCGTCTCTACGACGTCGAGCTTGTACTGCGGATACCGGTTCCATCCCGCCTTGATCGCGATGCTCACGTATACCTCGCGGTCTGAGGTTTCGCTGCGAGCGGCTATGTAGGCGGCTGTCGCATCGTTTCCGTTGGTGATGGGAGCGGAATGGTTGTAGTTGCCGTGATCGGCGAAGGGCCCACGTCCGTACACGGTTCTGAGGTACCCGCCGGGCGTATCGCCGGGCTCGTAGGCAAGCAGGATCTCGAACCCGTCCTGCTCGAGGAACGAGAGGTAGGTCGAGTAGACGGAGAAGGTCGACGCGTCGTCGGGCGCGTTGTAGAGCGTCATCCAGACCTCGCCCTGCACGGTCTGCGTCTCTTCCTCGCCGAGCGCGATCGTGTACTCTCCGAACCGGCTTATCTCCTGCTTCTGGATCTCCGCACCCTCGAATCGTCCGACGAGCGGGTGATCTACGCCATTCTCGGCGAACCCCAACGTTGCCGTGAGCAACAACAGAAGAGAAACACAGGCGATGAGACGAGTCATTCGATACCTCCAGGGAGCACTGAGTAATGCTAATCGGTGCGGAGAGAGACCGCAATGCCTGCAGGAGAACCTCGCACGAGATTTCTCCCAAGGCGGCCTCATCGTGTGCCGCGGGTAGAGCGGGTGCCGGCGATAGGGGGCGCGAAGGGCGGATGCGGATCGATGATGGCGGTATAGCAGAGCCACGGCTTCTCGCCGCTGCCCGCGTCGCGCTCTTCAGGACCGGTGTATCTCCCCCGCGCGCACCGTATACATCCTCGTCGTATCGCGCCTGAACCGCGCGTACTGCTCGTCGGGCAGGAAGGTGAAGAAGGCCTG
>CAZVEF010000094.1:0-9630 GCA_964625715.1 uncultured Spirochaetaceae bacterium
CCAGGCTTTTCTTTTGCCCTAAGGGCAATAGAAAAGCCTGGCGCCACGCCGAAGCTGGACACGAGGTCGTCCGCGAGCAGATCGAAACCGTCTACGACTGGGGCGAGATGCGTCCGATCGTCGGGGGTTGGTCTCGCGCCTGGTGCTTGTCCGTGAGCACGCCGCGGAGTTCGATGCGTCGGCGATTCCCGCGATTGACGCCCTCGCGCAAGCCGGTCCATGCTGGACGAACGGAGACAGTCATGAAGATCACCGACATCAATGTGCGCCGCTTTCGCTATACGAGCAAGATCGGCAGGGATTCCGAAGGCCACGCGCATCCGGGCAATCTCGAGCTCACCGGAAGCCTGGTGACCGTGGAGACGGACGACGGAGTGACCGGCCACTGCTTCGGCGGCGACAAGGACCTCGTGGAGAACGTGTTCCGTCCGCGCGTGATCGGGCGCGACCCGCTGCACCGCGAGTTCATCTGGCAGGACCTCGCCGAGCGGACACGCCGATGGAACATGGACGACCGCACCCTCGCCGCGGTGGATATGGCGCTCTGGGATCTCGCCGGGAAGGCGGCCGGGATGCCGGTGTACAAGCTGATCGGCGCGTATCGCGACAAGGTGAAGGCGTACGCGAGCACGATGGTCGGTGACGACATAGAGGGCGGGCTCGACACGCCGGAGTCGTATGCCGATTTCGCTCACGCGTGTATCGAGCGCGGCTATCAGGCGATCAAGATCCACAGCTTCTATCCGCCCAAGGAAGGAGCGCCGGACCCGAAGCTGGACGCGGCGATCTGCCGCGCGGTACGCGAACGCGTCGGCCCCGACGTGTCGCTCATGCTCGACCCGTACCACGACTACAACCGGGAGGAGGCGCTCTATCTGGGCCGCGCGCTCGAGGAGCTCGACTTCGCCTGGTACGAGGAGCCGATGAACGAGTACAGCATCGCCTCCTACGTCTGGCTCGTCGGCCGGCTCGACATCCCCGTCCTCGCCCCCGAGGTCGCGCTGGGACGCCATCACACGCGCGCGGAGTGGATCGAGCGTGGGGCGTGCGACATGATGCGCGTGGGCGTGAACGACGTGGGCGGCATCACCCCTTCGCTCAAGGTCAACGCGCTCGCCGAGTCGTTCCGCATGTCCATGGACGTCCACGGCCCGCACCCGGGCAATCTGCACCTGCTCGGTACGATGCGAAACGCCGAGTTCTTCGAGCGGGGCCTGCTCCATCCGCACGTCGACTACGACACCCCGGCGCCCTACCTGAATTCGATCCACGACCCGCTCGACGACGAGGGCTACGTCCATATGCCGCAGACGCCGGGGCTCGGCTACGACTTCAACTGGGGCTACATAGAGAAGAACGCGGTGTAGGCGCGGCGAAGGGTGCCCGTTCGGCGGGGCCTCCGCGCACCCACCCGGTCTTGGTTTCTTGTTGCCGACCGATGAGATCAGCATTACCTTCCTCTCATATCGACCAGAAATTGGAGGTTTCAATGAGAAAAGGATTATCGCTTCTTTTGATGCTGATGCTCGCAGTATCTGCGTTCGCGACCGGGGTCATGGAGTACGATGATCCCATCGAAACTGCGGAGAGCGCCGGGGAATTCTCGACCTTGCTCACGGCCGTGGAGGCTGCCGGCCTCGAAGAGACACTGCGCGGCGAAGGGCCGTTCACGATCTTCGCGCCTACGGACGCCGCGTTCAGCGCGCTGCCCGACGACCTGCTCGAGGTGTTGCTCGAGGACAGGGACACGCTCCGCGAGATCCTGCTCTATCACGTCATACCGCGCGAGCTGCGCTCGGGCGAGGTCGTCGAGGCCGGTGACGCGAGGACCGTGCAGGGCGAACGCGTCGACTTCACTGTACAGGGCGGGTCCGCCTACGTGAGCGAGGCCGAGGTCATCCAGCCGGACATCGACACGTCGAATGGCGTCATCCACGCGATCAACGCGGTGATCCTGCCGCCTTCGGTCAGCGTGGAGAAGCTCCTCGCCGACGACATCGTTGATACCGCGATCGCCGACGGCCGCTTCTCCACACTCGTTACGGCCGTCCAGGCGGCGGGGCTCGAGGAAACGCTTCGCGGTGACGGTCCGTTCACCGTGTTCGCTCCGACCGACGACGCCTTCGCTCAGCTTCCGGCCGGAACCGTGTCGTCGCTGCTGGACGATATTCCAACGCTGACCGACATCCTGCTCTACCACGTCGTGGGCCGTGAGGCGTACGCGAGCGACGTGGTAGGCATGAGCTCCGCCACCACCGCTCAGGGTCAGCCGGTCGCGATCACCATGCCCGACGGCAACGTCTACGTCAACGACGCGCAGGTCGTGACCACCGACGTCCAGGCGAGCAACGGCGTCATCCACGTGGTCGACACCGTCATTCTCCCCCCGACCGACACCATCGCCGAAGCGCTCGAGGCCGATGGACGCTTCTCCACGCTCCTGCGCGCGGTCGAAGCCGCCGATCTTGGTGAAACGCTTTCGGGCGGCGGTCCGTTCACGCTCTTCGCGCCGACCGACGCTGCCTTCCGCCGGCTGCCGGCAGAATCGCTCACGTCGCTGCTCAGCGATGTCCCTCAGCTGACCGACGTTCTCCTCTACCACGTCGTCGAGGGGCGTGTCTTCTCCGGCGACGTTGCGGCTCTCACCGAGGCGTCGAGTGTCCAGGGCGAGTCGATCAGCATCGCGACCAGCGGAGCCTCGGTGATCCTCAACGGCGAAGCGAACGTGACCGAAGTGAACACGCTCGCCACCAACGGCGTGATCCACGTGATCGACCGCGTGATCATCCCTGCGGGCGAGTAGCTCGCACGGCCTCAGCACTTCCCTGCCGGGCGGCGTTCAGCCGCCCGCATTCCCTTTGCTCGCGAGGCTTCTTCCTGCGTATCATTCACCTCGTGAACCCGGACCCCACCTCTTCGCTTAGACGAAACCCACGCTCACGGCGGTTTCTCGTGGCGTGCCTATTGCTCCTCGTCGCGCTCTGGCCCGCCGCGGCGGCCGAAGACTCCGCTGCGGGGGTGGATCCCAGCCAGGCGCTCGAGCACCGCATGACCGTCCTCGCGCTGCAGATCGGGATCATTCTCTTCGCCGGGTATCTGGGAGCACGGCTGTCGCGTCGGTTCGGGATCCCGGCCATCCTCGGCGAAATCGTCGCCGGCATAGTCATCGGTCCCTATGCCCTCGGCTCCATCCCGATAGCCGAGCACCCGGACGGGCTCTTCCCGCTGGTGGAGAATGGGCTCTCGGTCTCACCGGAGCTCTACGGGTTTGCTGTCGTCGCCTCCATCGTCCTCCTCTTCCTCATGGGCCTTCAGACCGATCTGCGCCTCTTCCTTCGCTTCGCGGTCAAGGGCAGTCTCGTCGGGCTCGCCGGCGCGGCACTCTCCGTGCTCGGCGGGGTCCTCGTTGCGCGGCTGATGATCGGCGCCGACGCCGGTGACCCGAGGAGCCTCTTCCTGGGCGTGGTGGCGATCGCCGCCTCCGTGGATATCACCGGCAGGATCCTGAGCGAGCGCCGGAAGATGGCAAGTCCCGAGGGGGTAACGATCCTGTCCGCCTCGGTCATCGAGGACGTGATCGGCATCACGCTGCTCGCCGTCGTGCTCGGGATCGACGCGATGCGGGAGTCCGCATCAGGAGGCCAGCTCTGGCCTGAGATCCTCCGGATTGGCGGACGTGCGTTCCTCGTGTGGCTCGGCTTCACCACGCTCGGCATCGTCTGCTCGCGAAGGATCAGTGCGGCGCTCAAGGCGGTGCAGAGTCCCGCGCAGATCGCTGTTCTCTCACTGGGGCTCGCGCTGATCCTCGCCGGGCTCTTCGAGGCCGCCGGGCTCGCGATGATCATCGGCGCGTACGTCATGGGACTCTCGCTTGCGGACACCGACATCGCCTACGTCGTGCAGGACAAAATCGAGACGGTCCATCAGTTCTTCGACCCGATCTTCTTCACCGTCATCGGAATGCTCGTCAACGTGGCCGTGCTCGCCTCGGGCGAGGTCATCGTCTTCGGGCTCCTGTTCGGCGCACTTGCCGCGGCGAGCAAGATCGTGGGATGCGGGGTCACGTCGATGGGGCTGGGTTTCACGCAGGCCGGTGCCCTGCGTGTGGCGCTGGGAATGGTCCCGCGCGGGGAGGTCGCGCTCGTGATCGCCGCGATCGGCGTGGGGTCGGGCGTGCTCGACGACCGTCTCTTCGGCGTCGTTATCTTCATGACGCTCCTCTCCACGCTGGTCGGACCGCCGCTGTTCAGCAGGCTGCTCGCGACCGACGCAAGGACGATGCGTCGTGAGGTAAGCGATGGTGCCCTTGTCACGACCGATTTTGAGTTCGGCTCGCAGGACCTCACACGGTTTCTCCTTTCGGATGTCGTGGCAACCATGCGCAACGAAGGCTTCTTCGTAACCGCGACCGAAGGAGAGCGTAAGGTCTACCACATGCGCAAGGACTCGGTGTTCATCTCCATGATGGCAACGCCGGTGAGCCTTCACTTCCAGAGCCGCCGTGACGATGTGACGCTCGTGAACAACCTCGTCTACGAATCGATTCTCAGCTTGCAGCAGCAGGTCAGCCACATCAGGGCCATGTCCAAACCGCTTGAGCTTCGCCGAAACCTCGTCGAGTCGGCGAGTCGTGCCGTCGTCGACTGGTACCGCTACCTGCCGGTCGAGTGCATCCATCTGTCCATGCGCGCCCGGGACAAGCAGACGATCATCCGGGAGCTCGTCAGCTCCCTCGTCCAGGCCGGACGGATCAGGGATGGCGAGTCCGTGCTCGATGCGGTCCTCGAGCGCGAACGCTCCATGAGCACCGGCATGCAGCACGGAGTCGCCATCCCGCACGGTCGCTCGGACGCCGTGGAGACCCTCTCGGTAGCCGTGGGAATCACCCCGGACGGCATCGACTTCGAGTCGATAGACGGTGAGCCAACGACCATCGTCTTCCTCGTAGTCTCTCCGGCGAGCAACCCGGGTCCTCACCTCCAGGTGCTCGCGGGGATAGCCGGTATCGCCAACAGCGAGGAGGCGCGCCGCGATCTCACGTCGGTCCCGACGCGCGCGGACCTTCTCTCGTATCTGGTGAAGCACTCGACGGGGCGCCGGTGAACGACTCGAGCGCAGTCCGCAGACCGGCTGTATCGTGAAGCTCCTTGATCGCCGCCACGAGATCGGCCAGACTACCCTTGAGCGAGCGGTGGAAGGCGGCAATGAGATCGACGTCGTCATTGTACGTCCGGTAAACGTCGAGGTAGGCGTTCGTAATCGGCCGTTCGAGGAACCCGCGGTACGAGTCGTCAGCGAACCACTGGGAGTATTCGTGCTCGAAGCGGAGCTTCTCCTCGGAGACGATCGCTTCGCGCTGCGCGCGCTTCCATTCATCCGACCACGGGCGCTGGTAGATCCCCTCGAGCCGGAAGGCAAGCGCACGAACGAAACTCGTGAATCGCGCCCGTTCGGCCTGTCGCCGCCTCGCCTGGGCGACGGCTTCGCTCGCGAGCCCGTGTCGTTGTTCCAGGTATTCCAACGCGCCTCGATCACCCACGTAGGTCGCGATAGCTTCGTTGAGGGCCACGTCGTCGCGTACCCAGATCGTCGAATGGGTCATCTCGTGGAGAAGAATCGACGCGATACGTTCCGGATCGTAGGTGCTCATGTACGAATAGAGCGGGTCGGCGGTGTAGCCGAGCGAGCTGAACGCGCCGACCTTTCGCACGAGGACCTCCCAGCCCTCGAGCTCAAGCCGTGCCGCTTCGCGGATGGCCGCGCGCTCGCCGTAGAAGCCTTTGTAGGGGACGGTGCCCACCACGGGGTATCGCCACGTCTTGCGCTCGAAGGCCAGGGGCCGCGCCGCGGACACGACGTGGACGACGTGCTTGCTCGGAGTGTTGATGAAGGTCGTGTAGCTCTTCGTGTTCTTGAGGCCGAGCTCGACGACGCCGAACGTGCGGATGGCCTCGGTCTCGGCGAGAAAATCGGCGTACTGCGGCCATCGGCTCGCGGCAACCCGGTTCGATCGGGCGCGAAGTCGGTCGGCGAGGAATCCTACCCCCTGGCGGGCGAGATACGAACCGCAGAGCAGAAAGGCGAGAACACACACGAGTGTCAGAATGATGACGCGCTGTGCCAACGGGCGCAGCAGGCGTCGTTCAGCGTCCAACGGCTCGCACGGTGCTTATCATCACCATCGCGAGACAATACACCCGGCACAGACGATTGTCAACAACCAGGGGATAGCAGAATGGAAAGGGGCCCCGCAGGGCCCCTCAGCGAACGCCCACTATGGCGTAGCGGGCTCCTCTGTCTGGAAGTCGTCCTCGGCCGGGAGCTCCCCGTTCTCGATCGGCTCGCAGCCGATGAAGAATGCTCCAAACAGGAGCGGAACGATCAGTACCAGAAACAGCTTCTTCATAATGTGCCTCCTCTCATGAAGATGAACTAAACCTACCTCCGGCAGTTCCACGCCTCGTCCAGCCTTCGTCAATATCGTGACAGGAGTTCGCAAAGGTTCCGACCGCCTGCACGCTCTCCCGGCTCCTACGCGCCCGGGTCGGGCCCGAGAACCGATGTCGCACCGTACACCCCGCGGAGTACGCGCACGAGGTCGCAGACGCTCGTCGGCTTGTGTGATGTCGCGATGCCGCTGCGCCCGACGTCCTCGCGCTGATGCGCGTCCGAACCGCCGATCGCGAGCAGCGAATGCCTGCGTGCGTACTCGGCGGCTTCCGTGTTCCGCGAGTCGTGCCTCGGATTGCCGTTGAAGACCTCGACGCCATCGAGAAGCGAGGGAGCCACCGCACCCGTGCCGCGAAAGGGGTGCGCCTGGAAGATGAGCGCGCCTGACTCGCGCGCCCACGCCCGAAAGTCCGCCGGAGGCAGCGCGTACAGCCCCGGGATCTCCGCGACGGCACGCTCGTCCACGCCGTACACGAGCAGATCGACGCCACGCAACGAATCGAGTGTGACCTCGAGGCCGGGCAAGACGGTAAGCCCGGTGCCCTCGGCAGCTTCCAAGGCCAGACGGTAGCCGGCGAAGTATGCGTCCACGCGATCGATCCAGCGGCGGACGCCCCGAAACACGGGCAGCGAGGAGACGAAGTGATCGGTGATCACGAGGCAGTCGTATGCGGCCTCGCGGTAGGCGGCGACGAGCTCAGCCGGGGCGAGCCGGCCGCAGGGGCTCACGTGCCCGGTATGGGCGTGGGTTTCAATGCGGTAGGTGTCCATCTGTGGGCGCAGATGGTCGCACAGACTCGTTCTGAGCGCAAGCCGCACGCTTCCGTCGATCCGGCATACGTGAAATACTGACGGCATGCGAGCCGTTCGACTCGCGGCGTCCGGCGCGCTGCGGTTCGACGAGGTGATCACGAAGGAGTCGCCGCTCGAGGCGGCGGCGATTAACGGGACGCTCGACTCGCTTGCCCGGTTCGCGCACCCTCGAGCCCGGCTCACCCCTCCATCGCGGCGATGAGCGCGTCGCCGAACTCGCTCGTCTTCAGGAGCGTCGCTCCCTCCATGAGCCGGTGGAAATCGTAGGTGACGCGCCTCTCGGCGATCACCGTGTCCATCGCGGACTCGATGAGGTCGGCGGCGGCGTCCCAGCCCATGTGCCGGAACATCATTACGCCCGACAGAATCACCGACGAAGGGTTCACCTTGTCCTGCCCGGCGTACTTGGGCGCTGTTCCGTGCGTCGCCTCGAAGACGGCGTGGCCGGTGTCGTAGTTGATGTTCGCGCCGGGTGCGATGCCGATCCCGCCCACCTGCGCGGCGAGCGCGTCGGAGATGTAGTCGCCGTTGAGATTGAGCGTGGCGACGACGCTGTACTCGTCCGGCCGCGTGAGGATCTGCTGGAGCATCGCGTCGGCTATGACGTCCTTGACGACGATCTCTCTGCCGGTCTGCGGGTTATCGAAGTGTAGCCACGGGCCGCCGTCGAGCTCGGTGGCGCCGAAATCCTTCTTTGCGGTATCGTAGCCCCAGCTCCGGAAGGCGCCCTCCGTGAACTTCATGATGTTGCCCTTGTGGACGAGCGTCACCGACGGGAGGTCACGGTCGATCGCAAACTGAATCGCCGACCGGACGAGACGTTCGGTCCCTTCGCGGGAGACCGGCTTGATGCCGATGCCGGAGGTCCCGGGGAAGCGCACCTTCGCGTAGCTCTCCGGAAAGCGTTCCTCGAGGAATCCCAGGAACGCCTTCACGTCGTCGGTGCCTTCCTGGTATTCGATTCCCGCGTAGATGTCCTCGGTGTTTTCGCGGAAGATCGTCATGTCGATCGCTTCGGGCTTCTTCACCGGCGAGGGAACGCCGGTGAAGTACCGGACCGGACGGACGCACGCGTAGAGATCGAGCTGCTGGCGGATCGCGACGTTGATCGAGCGGATGCCGCCGCCGACCGGGGTCGTGAGCGGGCCCTTGATGCCGATCAGGTACTCGCGAAGCGCGTCCTTCGTTTCGTCGGGCAGCCAGAGGGTCTCCCCGTACACGGCGTTCGCCTTGTCGCCGGCGAAGACCTCCATCCACGCGATGCGTTTCTTCCCGCCGAACGCCTTGGCGACCGCCGCGTCGAAGACACGCTGCGAGGCGGCCCAGATGTCGGGACCGGTGCCGTCTCCCTCTATGAAGCAGATGATCGGGTGGTCAGATACCTGTACCTCGCCGTCTTTGACGGTGATCCTGTCACCTTCCGGGACCGATATCTTCTGAAATGACATGTGACCCAAGATACACGCGACGCGCGGCAAATGCCAGCAATCGTCAGGGACCCGACACCAGCCGTGCGGCGGCCGCGCTCACGCAGGGATACGCCCGCGACAGCCCGGCGTTTTCGTCTGTCGTGCACAGACCTTCGTAGAGCCCGATGACCGAGAGCGTGTCGCCGGCGCAGAACCTCCGGTGGCGCGCCGCCTCCACGCGGACCTCGTTGCCCACGTGCCCGAGCCAGTCGTCCGGCTCGGTCGCCAGGCAGAGCGTGTCCACACCGGACCGGACGCGGCCCCACACGACCTTCGTGACCGTGCCCTCGAGCTGCACGAGCCGGCCTTCGGGCAGATCACCGGCGATCGCCGCGTCGTACTCGAACGCCGTGGCGTACTCGGCGAGGATGAGCTCGACGTTGCTGACGTACTCGCTGCGCGGGTCCTGCTCGAGCAGACGGCGGTACGCCTCCAGGTACGCCTCGAGGTTGATCCCCTCGGCCATCTCGAGCGAGTGCGCGTACCGGTACCACCCGAGCGCGTCGTCCATGCCGCGTTCGATGGCCACGGCGTACGACTCCGCCGCGCGGTCGAAGTGGCCGAACTCGTAGTACGTCGCCGCCTTGCCGACCATCGATTCGAGCTCCTCGCCACGCTCCTGCGGCCCGCGCGCCGGGGTGGCGAACGGATCGACATAGAAGAAGACGATGGTAACGATGAGCGCCACGCCGGCGACGATCCACGGCGCGAGCGACCTCGCAGTGCTCATAGAACCTCCTGCATCGAACCTCCTGCATCGGCCCCTCGGACGAGTATACAGCACCGCCCGCGATCTGTCACCGGCGGGACTGCCGCCCGCGATTGCGTCCGGTCGCCGACGCTGCTACCATGATCGCGTGGGTACCGAGATCATCCCCCTCGAACGGCAGCGCCAGAT
>CAZVEF010000095.1:0-9617 GCA_964625715.1 uncultured Spirochaetaceae bacterium
GCGGACTGTGCATCCTCTTCGGAAACATCGCCGAGCGGGGCGCGGTCGTGAAGACCGCCGGCGTGGACGAGTCGCTCTACACGTTCAGCGGACCGGCGCGTGTCTACGAGAGCCAGGAAGCCGCCTGCGACGCGATCCTCGACGGCACCGTAGAGGAGGGCGATGTCGTCGTGATCCGCTACGAGGGACCGAAGGGTGGTCCGGGGATGCAGGAGATGCTCTATCCGACGAGCTACCTGAAGTCGCGGCATCTGGGCAAGGCGTGCGCGCTCATCACCGACGGGCGGTTCTCCGGGGGTACCTCGGGGCTGTCGATCGGACACGTCTCTCCGGAGGCCGCCGCCGGTGGGGCGATCGCGCTCATCGAGGACGGCGACACGATCGACATAAACATTCCGGCGCGCAGGCTCGACCTCCGCGTCTCCGACGTCGAGCTCGGGAAGCGACGCGCGCGACGCGAGGCAAGCGGCTCCGACGGATACCTGCCGGCGGCTCGCGAGCGCCCCGTCAGTCGTGCGCTCGCTGCGTACGCGCACCTCGCGACGAGCGCGGACACCGGGGCGGTGCGCCGTCTGCCCGGAGAGCGTCGCTGAAGACGAAGAGGGCCCGCGCCAAGCGCGGGCCCACCACCAAACAGGAGCCGATCGGTCCGGTGGGGAATCAGAACCGATCGAAGTCCTCGTCGTCTGTGGCACCGGTGTGTACCGGCTCCTTCCGGTACGACTCGCTGCCGTTGCCGTTCGATCCGTGTGCAGCGCGCGGCGAGGCGCCTTTGGGGGTCTGAACGGCCCTCGAGGATGCGCCGGGCGCAGTGAGGACCGCCGCGTCGGTCACCTTCTTCAGCTTGAACGTCGCGATCGAGGCGCGCAGCTGGTCGGCCTGGCTCGAGAGCTCTTCGGAGGCCGATGCGCTTTCCTCTGCGCTCGCCGTATTCGACTGCGTCACCTGATCGACCTGCCCGAGACCTTCGGTGATCTGCTCGATCGCGAGCGACTGTTCCTTGCTCGCAGCCGCGATCTCCTCGAGGAACTGCGCGACGCGCTGCGCGCCGCCCACGATGCTCTCGAGTTGCCCGGCGGTCTGCTCGGTGAGCTTGTTGCCGCTCTCGATGCTCTCCACCGACTGCTCGACCATCGCGGTCGTCTCCTGGACTGCGTCCGCGCTGCGGACCGCGAGGTTGCGTACCTCCTCCGCGACGACCGCGAACCCCTTGCCGTACTTGCCGGCGCGGGCTGCTTCGACGTTGGCGTTGAGCGCGAGCAGGTTGATCTGGAAGGCGATGTCGTCAATTACCTTCACGACCTTCTTGATCTCGTCGCTCGCTCCGGAGATCTTGTCCATCGCACCGCGCAGCTCGGTCATCTGGCCCTGGCCGCCCTCGGCGTCGCTTGCCGCCTGCTTCGAGAGCTGGCTCGCCTCCGCAGCGTTGTCGGTATTCTGCTTGCTCTGGCTGTTGATTTCGTTGATCGACGAGGTGATCTCCTCGAGCGAGCTCGCCGATTCGGTCGCTCCCTGCGAGAGGTCCTGGCTTGCGCTCGAGACCTGCCCGGCGCCCGCGGCGACTTGCTCGACTGCCACGCGTACCTGACCCAGGATGTCGTTGAGCGAGTCGACCATGGTCGTGAGGCTCTTGCCGAGCCCGTCGTCCTCGGAGGCGAGCTCCACGTCGACGGTGAGGTCGCCCTGCGCGATCCGTTCGGCGAGGTCGGCCTTGTACTGCAGCGACTCGAGCATCTCGCGAAGCGCATCGGCGAGCACGCCCACTTCGTCCTGCTGCTCCACGTCGAGCGCAGTGTCCAGCCGGCCGCGCGCGATATCCTGCGCGAACGCAACCCCCTTCGCGATCGGCTTCGTGATCGCCCGCGTGAGGAGGATGCCCAGGACGAGCGCGAGCACGACGCCTGCGACCATCCCGACCAGCGCGATGAACTGGACGTTTCTGCCCTCTGCGGTGGCGGCCTCGACCGACTCCTCGGCGATGCCGCTGTTGAGGTGCACGATCTCCTCGAGGAGCCCTATCGCCTCCTCCTGCCTGTTCTGCAACTCGCCGAAGGCGAGCTCGTTCATCGAGTCGTAGAAGTCGACGACGCGCTCTGCCTCGTCCTCGAGGCTGTCGAACAGCCCGAAGAGGCGTTCCGCGTTCGGCGCCATCTGCGTCTCGAACACGTCCGTCGCGGCCGCCGTGTCTCCGTCCGCTGCGAGCGTCTTGATCCGGCCGACCGCCTCGTGGAAGGAGTCGTGGTAGTCGCGCATCTCGGCGAGCAGCGCGTCGATCGTCTCGTTCTGCGTCGAGTAGCTGGCGAGCCACTTGCCGAACGTACACGCCGTCGGGTCGTCGCCGCCGTCGAACGTCTCGCCGGTGAGCAGGAGATTCAGCGTGTCCGACATGAGGACTTGGTGATCGCGGGTGAAGCCCAGGAGCTGCGACTCGAGCTCGTCCGGGTTGAGGATGTCGGTCGCGTCGATCTCCTGCGACATGGTGAGGAATTGGTCATTGACCTCCCGCCACGCGTCCCATGCGCCGACGAACTCGTTCCACAGGCGTGCCTCTTCGGTTGTCTGGGGAAGCGGCTCGTAGACCGCCCACGCGGCCTCGTACCGTTCGCGCAGCGAGTCGATGTCCTCGTATTGCTGCGCCTTGTGCTCCGGCGAGATGCGGGGGTTCAGCATCGTCTGGATGACCGTTCGCATCGCGTTCGCCTCGATCTCGACGACCTGAAGGCTCTCCACGCTGGGAAGTCGTACCTTACCTATCTCGTCGATCTGCCCCTGCAGCTGCCGTGCCCCGTTCCAGCCGAAGAAGCCGACGACCAGGACGATCGCCGCGACGAGCACGAACCCGCCGATCAGCTTCGTTCCGAGTTTCATGTTCTTCAACATATGCCCTCCTCTTACCTTCGCATCGTAGTCCACGCACGTCGCGCTGTCGGTCGGGGAAGTGTGACAATCGATGTAGGGGATTCCCTACACGCGCGCCTCTCGCGCTGCTCAGGGTGGTTTCGCCGGGGTCGATTCGATACACTCGTCGAATGCACGCACGATCACGGTACTGGTTTTCCCTCGACGACGGGCCCGAGCGGGTCGAGCGCTCAGAAGGAGGAAGCTACCGCTTCACCCGCGGCGGGCTCGCCGTCGAAGCGTCCGACGACGGATGGCTGCGCCTGCGCGTCTCGCGTTCGGGCGAGCCTGTCGCTCGCCGCTCGTGGGCGCTCGATCCCGATCGCGACGCGAAACGCCGCTGGTCACCGGGGCCTGGAGCGACCTTCGAACACCGCCCGGAGGAGACCACGCGCCGCGTGGGCGGGTTCGTGGGTGTCGTCGAAGGGGAGGTGAACCCCCACGAGGACACGCGCGGGCTCATTGAGGAGCGTACCTCCGCCACGCTCGTCGCGTTCGCGCCGGATTCCGCGCGCCCGGTCCCGGAGGTCTCGCTGGCGCGTTCGCGCGACGGCATTCGCGTCGATCTGGGGCTTCCCGGGGATTCTCGCGTGTACGGACTGGGCGAGAAGACCGGCGGGCTCGACAAGCGAGGCAGGACGTGGGCGTTCTGGAACTCCGACGACCCGGAGCACATCCCGGGAAAGGATCCGCTCTACCAGAGTATCCCGGTCGGCTACGTCGTCGGTACCGATGGCGTGACGACGGTGTTCTCGGACTCGCCGGCGACGCAGTACGTGGACGTGGGAGAGTCGGCCGCGGGTATCCTGCGCATCGAAGCCTACGACGAGCAGGTGGACCTCTACCTGCGAGTCGACGCCACTCTGCCCGACGCGGTGCGCGCGTACACCGGGCTTACCGGTCGGATGGCGCTTCCTCCCGAATGGGCGCTAGGCTACCAGCAGTGCCGCTACAGCTACTTTCCGGAAGCGCGAGTCCTCGAGGTCGCCGATCGGATCCGCGCCGAGCGGGTTCCGTGCGACGTCATCTACCTCGACATCCACTACATGAACGGGTACCGGGTCTTCACGTGGGACCCCGACCGCTTCCCCGATCCGAAGCGCATGATCGACGAGCTCCACGCGGGGGGGTTCCGGCTGGTCACGATCGTCGACCCCGGCGTGAAGGTCGACCCCGACTATCCGGTCTACGGCGAGGGAGCGAACCGCAACCTCTTCCTCCGTCGCGCCGACGGGTCGGTCTACGTGGGCAAGGTGTGGCCGGGCGAGGCGGCGTTTCCCGACTTCTCGAAGTCGGAGACGAGGCGTTGGTGGGCCGAGCAGCACCGGGCGCTCTTCGAGCCCGGAGTCGACGGCGTCTGGAACGATATGAACGAACCGGCCGACTTCACCGGCGACCCCGTCTACCGCCCCGACTTCACGGTGCCCGACGAGCTCGTGGCAGACAACGACGACGAGCCGGCCGCGTTCGGGCGTCTGCACAACGCCTACGCGAGCGGCATGAACGAGGCGACGCGAGCCGCTTTCGACTCGCTTCGCACGCACGAGCGAGGGTTCGTCCTCACGCGCGCAGGCTACGCGGGAATCCAGCGCCGCGCCGCGGTGTGGACGGGCGACAACCACAGCTGGTGGGAGCACATTGCGCTCACGATCCCCATGCAGCTCAACCTTGGCCTCAGCGGCGTCGCCTTCTGCGGCGCGGACACCGGCGGTTTCCAGGGCAACGCGCGGGGCGAGCTCTTCGCGCGGTGGGTAGCAGCGTCCGCGCTCATGCCGTTCTTCCGCTCGCACACCGCGCTCGACACGGTCGACCAGGAGCCGTGGGCGTTCGGTCCCGAGGTGCTTCATGCCGTGCGTTCGCTGATCGGGCTGCGCTACCAGCTGCTTCCCTACGTCTACACGCTGATGGAGGAGGCGACCCGCACCGGCGCGCCGGTGATGCGTCCGCTCGCCTGGGAGTTCCCGGGTGATCGGCGCGCTGAAGACCGCGCCGATTCGTTCATGCTCGGTCCGGCGCTGCTCGTCGCGCCGGTGCGCGAGCGCGGGGTTCAGGAGCGGTCGGTCTACCTTCCCTCCGGAGCGTGGATCGATGTCTGGGGCGGCACGCGGGTCGCCGGGCCAACGACGGTCGTCGCCGACGCGCCACTCGACCGGCTGCCGCTCTTCGTCCGCGCCGGAAGCATCGTGCCCTACGAGACGGTACGGCAGCATACCGGCGAGCGCGGTGACGGCGTGCTCCGTCTGCTCGTCGCGCCGTCCGCGGACGGCTCAGCCGCCGGACGGCTCTACGCGGACGCCGGCGAGGGATTCGCGTATCGCGAGGGCGAGTACCTCGCGGCCCGATTCACGCGTGAGGGGGCTGCGGTGCGCGTGGAGCGGGCGACCGGGGGGCGGCACCCGGAGTTGCGGTGGGACCGGGTGGCCGCGGTAGCCGCGGGCGAAGGATTTCCCGTCGAGCGCGGCGAGGAGGTCGCCTTCGACGCTGGAAGCGTGCCGTTCGGCGCGCCCGAATAGCCGATCGGGCGGGGTCGCGCCGACGCGGAGCCCCGGGCCGGCTGCTGCGGTTCGGTGCTCGGGCGCTTTGGGCCGGCAGCCCGGCGGGCTCAGATCGTCAGAGCCCGCCGCCGCGCAGTTACGGGCCAGCGCTCGCGGGTGCTCCCATCGGCCTCGACGACAATGACCTCTTCGTAGAGCGCGGTCGTCGGGCAGATGTGCGTGGGTACGACGAGCACCTCGTCCCCGAGCCCCGGACGCGTGCCGGTGGTCGTCCACACCCAGTGCTCCTCGTTCTGGAGGACGCTCGTCGCGTCTTCGTGACCCAGGACCAGCCCGCGTTGGCCGGGAGGGTCGGCCGCGATCGACTTCGACCCGACGTCGATCGTGAACCGGTCGTCGCCCGGCGTGCTCACGACCCTCCCGAGCACGAGCCCGGCCGGCGTGAACGGGAGGTCGGGCAGCCGGGAGGCGTACCCCCAGTCGTGGATGATGCAGGTGCCCGGTGAGAGCTCGATGTCGTCGTGCCTCGCGTAGCAGGGGAAGGTCGGTGTGCCGCCCATGACCACGCGGGGTACGTCGAGGCCGTGCGCTCGTAACGTCGCAGCGAGCCCGGCGACGCGCTCGTACGCCTCGTCGGCAGCGGCGGTGCGTTCTGCGAGATCGCTCTGGTGGTTCTCCCCGTCGTAGTAGTGCAGTCCGCCCGGGACGAGCGCGCCGTGGTTGGCGACGGCGCGGTAGAGCGGTGCTGCGGCTTCGATCGGCACGCCGGTCCGGCGCAGCCCCGTCTCCAGGTCGATCGCCACGCCCAGTGTGCGGTCGGCAGCGCCGCCGCGGTGTGAGGCGGTACGGTGCGTTGCAGCGACCGCGGCCGCGAGCGCAGCGACCGCCTCGGTGCAGTCCGCGAGGACGGTGAGCTCGAGGTCGGGGTAGCGCGCGAGCAGCTCGACGACCCGGCCCACGGCCGGACCCACCGGTTGATACGCCAGGAGGATGTCGGCGACCCCGCCGTCTGCGAGCATCTGCGCCTCCGCGATGGTCGCGCACTTGAATCTCGTCACGCCGTGGCGGCGGATCAGGTCGACCACCGGCATCGTCTTGAACGTCTTCACGTGCGGGCGAAGCCGGTGCGGGCCGCCGGCGATCGCGATCATCTCCGCGATGTTCTGTTCTATGCGCGACCGGAAGTAGAGCAGAGCCGGAGAGGGGATGGTCGCTGCGTCTGTGAGCGGATAGTCGGTGAGCTGCATGGGGGTGCCTCCCTGAGCTCGGAGTCTACCGGAGGCGTCGATCGGCGGCAATCGCGGGGAATGATCTACGCCTCGGGGCAGGGACCCGTGGGCGACGGCACGCCCGTCTTCACAGGGAAGGCCGGGGCCGATCGGACCCTCAAGGAGGCGCAGCAGGCGGCGAAGCTCTGCGCGCTCAACGCGCTCGCGCAGGCGGAGAAGTACCTTGGCGACCTGAACCGGATCACCGGTGTCGTGAAGGTCACCGGCTTCGTCGCGAGTGCGCCGGGGTTCAACGACCAGCCGAAGGCCGTGAACGGCGCGTCGAGCCTCTGCAACGACGTGTTCGGCGAGGCGGGGCAACACGCCCGCTCGGCGATCGGCGTGAACGAGCTCCCCGGTACTATCACCGTCGAAGTCGAAGCGATCTTCGAGATCGGTTGATCCTCCACGCGTTCGCGGCCGTGCGGGTCAGAGATCGAGCCGCCACCCCTCCAGATCGGTGAAGGTAGCGACACCGTCGAAACCCAGCAGCCCGATGCGACCGGTGAATCCGATCGGAATCAGGTAGGTTTGCACGTACCAATCGTCGACGTACAGCTCGACGAAGTCTCCGCGGGCGATGAGCCGGAACCGGTGCATGCGGCCGTGACGTATTCCGCAGAACGGCGCGTGTCCGAACGGCCCCACCTGGTCGTCCCAGTGTACGTCCACGAAACCCCGCAACCTGCCCGAACGGGTCTGGACGAGCCAGGTGCCGGCTTCGGCGTAGACGTCCTCGTCGGTGATCCGGTGGTCGGCGTAGCGTAGCGTTCCACCGCGCGTGACGCCCAGCGTTTCGGCGACGATTGCGTATCCCTCGTTCTCGTCGCTCTCGAGGAAGAAGCCCGCAGCAGCGGCATGCTGGTGGGTCGCGATGTCCCCCCGCTGCTCGCTCGCGCCGAAGCGACCCTCGACGATGAATCCGCGCCCGGCGTCGAACGTTCGGTCGAAGACGACCAGCCCTCCGTCGCGCGTGGAGCCGAGAACGATTGTGCTATCGGTGAGCTCGAGCGTGTCGCCGTTCGATCGCAACGACGGCGCGGGATGGACCCATCCGAGTCGTTCGTCCACGATCGGAAGCCGCTCGGCCTTCGCCGCTTCGTTGCCTGGCCACCATGCGAGGCGGAGATGGTCGTTTTCCGCGATGAGCCGCTTCAGCGGTCCGATTCCCATGTTGTGACTCGGAATCTCCAGCTCCTGCCGTGCGCTCAGCCACAACGCGACCAGCGGACCGTCCGGGGCGTGCACGACGTGCGCGAGCCAGGTGATGTCGCGGCGGCTCGTTCCGGTCATACGGAATGCCGGAAGGTCGGGCACGAACGGCCCGGTGGGCGAGTCGCCGACGAAGGTGTAGGCGGAGTAGCCGTAGCTGTCCAGGTAGAGTCGGCCGGTGAGCGAGAGGTAGTAGCGTCCGCCGATCCGCTCGCAGAAGTTCACCTCCATGTGCTGTGCCGGAAGCTCTCCCCACTCGATGATCGGCGGCGGAAGCACCTCCCATGAGACTCCGTCGTAGCTCCGCGCGACGCCGAGTCCGGGCGCGCCGACGTCGTCGCGTACCTCTGCGCTGATGTACCCGTAGTAGACTTCGCGACCGTCCTCGTGGTCATGGAGGATGCACATCTCTTCCCAGCGTGCGGCGTAGTAGCGCGCGTCGGGGGTCACATCGTACGCCTCGCCGTGGTACTCCCAGTTCAGGTAGTCGGTCGACGAGTAGATCCTCAGATGAGTCCGCCCCGCGTTATCGGTGACGGTGGGGTAGTAGAATACGCGTCCTCCCACGCGCAGGACTCCGTAGCCGGCGTGCGCTCCGGTGATTGGTATCAAGTCGCGCGCGATGAACTCCCAGTGCACGCCGTCCTCCGAGCGCGCGATATCGAGCCCGTACGCGCGGGGTTCGGTGCCCACGTCCGTGGTATTGAAGAACGCGTAGAACGCCTGTCCGTCGTGGATCGTCGCGTTGTCCCACGCCTTGCGCGTTGGCGGGTCGTCGGCGTGAATGGGCGAGAGGAACATGGCCATGTCGTGTCTCCTTGAAAGCCGTTGTTAGGGGCGCCTGGAACGACTCGCGTTCTACGATGCGGTGTCGGAAGACGACCTGCTCGAGCTGTGTCCTTGCGTTCGATGGTGCGAAGAAGCGCGTCCGCGGATACCTCACCGAGCTCGTGGAAATCGAGCTCCCCCGTGGTCAGCGACGGTATGAGACGTGCACCAACGGGGATGTTGTCGAACCGGATCGTCGGCTTTCGGCCGCTGAAGTCCTCCGCCCGGGCGAAGAGGAGCGGGATGTTCGCATCGGCGGGCAACCTCTGCAGCGCGCGGTTCCTGCGGTGCGCGGTGAGGATGATTCCGGAGGCGTGCGATTGCGCGTACGCAGATGCGAGCTCCTCCTCGACCTCCCGGTCGCGGCCGGTCAGGCCGACGACGTTGCTCCTTCGGGAGGACAGCCGGCGTACGTGCCGGTCGGGGTGATAGTCGAGCCTGTCGACGGCCTTCGGGGCGCGGGCGCGTAGCTCGGGCGCCATGCCTTTCGTGTTGTTGAGAACGCATGAGACGGTCGCGAGTGAGACGCCCGCTTCAGGAGCTACTTCACAGATCTTCGGCCACATCGAGTACCACGTTCACCCATACAACCTCGCGCAGTGCCCGCGCCACGAGGAAGCGTGACGCCCGGGACGCGCTCAGCCCGAGCTGTTCGAATCCGCCGTCCTCCTGCGAACGGGGGAAGGAACTCGAGGTAGACACCGGTTCCGGGCCCCGAATGCAAGACGATGTTGTACGCCTCGTCGCGGTCGAGCAGGTCCAGGCCGACCTGCATCATCCGCATCCCCATCGCACGGCCAGGTCGCGTCGCTGAGCCGCGGGTGTTGCCGAGAGCCGGCTCGGGCGGGGGTCGTCCAGCGCCTGGAGCAGATTATAAGGTCTGCGCATGAAATAGGGAACAAGGAAGGGGCTTCGG
>CAZVEF010000096.1:0-9554 GCA_964625715.1 uncultured Spirochaetaceae bacterium
GTCACGGTAGCCATGGGGTCAGGCAAATATACGAAGGCCGGGCGGGGGCGCCAAAAGGGGGAGCCGCCGCTGAACGGAATAGGGTGACGGCAGAGAATTCTCGGTTTACAATCGGAGCAGTCATGACTTCGAACCGGCGCCTGCTCCTGCCGTTTCACCTCTCGTACGCCGTCGGGTTGATAGCCCCGATCGTGCTCGGCGTCGTCCTCTTCTTCCGGACCAGCACGTTCGCCGAGCGCGAGATTGACACCCGCGTGGAGTTCGCGCTCGAGCAGGCGGCAGTCGACATAGAGTCGGTCTTCGACGACGTCGAGTTCATCGTCACCCAGGCCAGCCTCAACGAGTCTGTCCTCGATCTGTCGAACACCACCTTCGAGGGGACGACGGAAAAGTACCGACGGCTCATCGATCTCGTTTTCAACCCTGCCTTCATAAACTCCACCGCGTTCGCTCGTTTCGTGGTCGATTACTATCTGATCATGCCGCAACCCGAGCTCGTGCTCGGCAGCACCAGCGTCCTCTCGTTCGATTCGTTCTACGACTATGTGCTGGCCGTCGAAGGCGTCGACCAGACGACGTTCTTCGAGTCGTACCTCGCGCCCGTCTTCGACTTCGAGCTGCGAAGAGAGCGCGTCTCACGCGGTCTGAACAGCGCTGAGCAGGCGATACTCCTCCTTCACGCCCCGAGTACAACGTCGAACCGCTCGAATCGTCTGCTCTTCGTCATCGATCGGCGCGAGATCGAGCGGGAGCTGCGCGCCGCGAGTTTTGAGGAAGGCTCGGCGATCTTCGTGCTCGACTGCGAGGGACGTGTCGTGGCGAGCTTCGTGCAGGCAGGAGCCGGGTTCGAGGTCGTGGCGCCGGCGGATCCGCAATCAGGCGAGTTCACCGCCTGGCGGTTCCCGCCGAACTCCGCCAGCTACTCCGTGGCATCTCCCGAAGGCGATGTTCAGCTGGTCGCGCACATCTCCCGCCGGGTCTTCACGTCGCGCGCATCGTTCGTCCGTCAGACGACACTTGCGCTTGTCGTGGTCGTGCTTCTGGTCGATGTCCTGCTCGTTCTCTGGTTCTCGCGGCGGAACAGTCGTCCACTGTCTGAGATCCTCACGTCGTTGCAGTCCGAGCTTGAATCGCGGGTTCGTGCGCCCGGCGAACCGCAAGCGCGGCTCGGGTCGAGTCTGCGATACCTCGAGCGACAGCTGAATCGAGTCCTCGAGCGGAAGCACGATCTCGAGGACGAACTCGATCGGCAGAAGCCGGTTCTCACCTCCCTGATTCTCCAGAGCCTCGTCCAGGGGATTCGCATACGCGACGATGAGCTGAAGGGACTGCTCGCTCGTTCGGGGATCGCGCTCAATACGGGGTTTCGGTGCTGCTTCGTTCTCAGCTTCGATCCGGTCGCCGAGCGCGTGGCCGACGATATCTACGACGAGTTCGCGCTCAAGAAGCTCTTTCTCGAGGAGCTCTGCAGGAAGCGGATTCGCGGTCACCTTAGCTTCCTCTACCAGAGCTATGAGCGTCTGGTCGTTCTCCACGGTGCGGACGCCGACGACAAGGTATCCTACCACGAACACCTGGTCGGCGATCTTCGCGCTGCAGTCGCGAAGCTGCTCGAGACTGCAGACGCGAATACCCTCGTCGGCGTTGGCAACCCGTACTACACGCTCTCCAAGATCCGCACCTCGTTCGAAGAGGCGAACATCTCCGTCGAGCAGTACGCCCCGCTCACCGACGACGGGTTCGCGGTGTACGGCGAGTTCGTCGACTCGCACCAGACGTACTACTTCCCCGTCGAGCTCGAGTTGCGGCTACTCAACGCTACCCGTCTGGGCTCGGAGGAAGGCGTGCGCAAGACCATGCGCCAGATTCGGCGGGTAAACTTTGAGGAGCGCAACCTTCCGCGGGAGTCGATTCTTATCCTCTTCGGCGAGATCAGGGGAACGGTAGCCAAGCTGAACGCGTCGATCGAAACTGCGGTTGGTGAGGCCGACGACCAAGCGACCATGTTCACCCAGCAGACGTACGGCGCCGGCGATTGGAAGCGCTTTCTGAGCGACGCCGAGGAGCTTCTGGTTCTGATCGCAGGGTTCTTCCACAGGCGCGGTCGTCAGAGCCGATCCGGAATTGACGAGAGCGAAGTGGCGCGACACATAGACGACAACTTCGGCGACAGCAATATGAGCCTCGTTACGATCTCGGAAGCGTTCGGTGTGAGCGAGAAGTACTTTTCGCGCTACTTCAAGGAGCGGTTCCGTCTCAGTTTTCACCCCTACCTCGAACACATCCGCCTGAGTCACGCGCGAGAGCAGATGCTCGAGACCGACCTGCCGCTGCGCGAGATCATACTGAGGTGCGGATACGCGTCGTCGGTTACCTTCAGCCGCGCGTTCAAGCGGAAGTACGGGGTGAACCCATCTATGTACCGCGATTCGCAGTCGAAGCTGCGTTCGTAGGTCCGCGGCGGCTGCGACCGCACGAATCGTCACGAGTAGATAATCGTCACCTCGGCTGGCTGTCACTTTTCGGAGTCGAAAGCGGAAAACCGTCCGTTGCGCTGCGGTCAAAGCAGCCTGACACTGTTGGATGTATGACACGTCGCGATTCGAGTCTGAAGGAGCACATTGAATGGGAGTGAATCAGGGCGCCGCGACGGTGGGCGTGACCACCGCGACCGAGCAGGCGTTGGCAACGCACGTCCGCGAGCGTCTGTCCACGAACGTACGCAAGCATTGGATGCTCTACGTGATGGTCATTCCGGGGATCATCTGGTTCGTCATGTTTCGGCTCATCCCGGACGCCGGGTCGGTTATCGCGTTTCAGGACTACAACATGTTCAAGGGGGTGGCCGGAAGCGAGTGGGTGGGCCTCGCGCACTTTCGCCGTCTGCTCGACTACCCCGACTTCTATCGGATCCTCTCGAACACCCTGATCATGGGGTTCCTGACTGTTCTCTTCGGCTGGCCGGTTCCGGTCATTCTCGCGCTCGGGATTAACGAAGTTCGCGTCATGCGGCTGAGACGCGGCCTGCAGACCATGCTCTATCTCCCTCACTTCTTCTCGTGGGTCGTGATCGCAGGGTTGTTCTTCCAGGTGCTGAGTCTCAATGGCGTCGTGAACACGATTATTGTCGGACTCGGTGGCGAGCGGATCTTCCTTGTCCAGCAACAGTGGTTCTTCCGGCCCATGATTGTGATCGCGAGTCTCTACCGTGACTCCGGCTATGGCACCATCGTGTATCTCGCCGCGATCGCGAGCATTAGCCCGGAATTGTACGAGTCTGCGATGATCGACGGCGCAAGCAAGCTGCAGCAGGTAGTCCACGTCACGATCCCGCTGATTCTTCCCACCGCGTTTGTGCTCCTGCTGCTGCGCATAGGCAACTTCATGCAGCTCGGGTTCGACCGGATCTGGAACTTTCTCACGCCGCTCACCTGGTCGGTCGGCGACGTCTTCGATACGTATGTCTACCGGGTCGGGATAACCGAAGGCCAGTACAGCCTGACCACGGCGATCGGTCTGTTCCAGTCGCTCGTGGGGCTCATCCTGATCTACGGCTTCAACCGACTCACGAAGAAAGTCTCCGGGGGGCTCTGGTAATGGCGCTCAAGCAGACGACCGCGGGTGACAGGGTCCTCCTGACCGTGAACGAGGTCATTCTCGTGATCCTCTCGATTCTGATGCTCTATCCCCTCGTCAACACGCTCGCCATATCGCTCAGCTCCGGAGTCGCGGCAGAGTCCGGCAGGGTGACGATCTGGCCTATAGACTTTCAGCTCGCCGGATGGGCGTACGTGGCCGGCAACAGCTCGCTGCACCGTTCGATCCTGAACTCAATCTACGTCACGGCAGTGGGGACGTTCGCGAGTCTTGCCTTCACGGCGCTGTTCGCGTACCCGCTCAGCAAAGGCTACTTCCGCCTTCGTCGCGTTCTGAGCCTTGTCGTGGTCTTTACGATGATATTCCGCTATCCGCTGATTCCGTACTTCCTCGCGCTTCGATCGTACGGTCTCATGAACAACCTCAACGTGTTGATCTACGCGCATCTGTTGACCGCGTACAACCTGATCATCATGAGAACGTTCTTCCAGAATCTCCCGGCGGAGCTCGAGGAGTCTGCAGTGATCGACGGTGCCAATCACCTGCAGATTCTCGCTCGGATATACGTGCCGCTGTCGAAGCCGGTCTTCGCCACGCTCGGTCTCTTCTTCGCCGTCACCTACTGGAATCTCTTTCTGCACCCGATGCTGTTCCTGACCGACTCGAAGCTCCTGCCAATCCAGGTGCGGCTCCGGCAGTTCATCGCGATGAGCGCATCGATGGAGCGGGACTCTGCGACCGGCCCCGCATCACGGGCGGATCTGAACCGGAGGACGATTGAGGCGGCCGTCGTGATGTTCGGAACCGTGCCGATCCTGATGGTCTATCCCTTCCTGCAGAAGCACTTCGTGAAGGGGGCGTTATTGGGGTCGCTCAAGGGCTGATGAGGCATGAAAGGGCTCGTTGAGCCCTTGGAATACACCAAAGGAGGATTGTTATGAGACAATCAACTCGACTGATCGCAACGCTGCTGTTCGCTTTGCTGCTGCTGCCGGCGCTGGCCTTTGCGTCCGGCACCGGCGAGGATGGCGGAGCGTCTGACGGCGACGTTATCGTCCTCGAGTACTGGGACGAGAACAACCGGAATGGCCGCCTCGATCCGGACCAGCCCCTGTCGGCGTTCGCCGCCGAGGAGTTCGGCGTCGCGTTCGAGGGCCCCGTGATTTCCTGGAACGGTGGCACCGACTATCTCCAGCAGCTTCGAATCCGGATCGCCGCCGGCAACCTGCCGGACGTGTTCCTTCCGTGGGGCGGTATCGAGGACGAGCTGATCGAGAACGACGCGGTGGCGCCGCTCGGCGACCTCGTGTCCGAGAACATGCCGGTCTACCAGGCAGCGGTCCCCGATCAGGTCTGGAGCTACGTGACATCTCAGGGCGACGGGGAAGTATACTTTCTCCCCGCGGTGGCCTTCACTCCCCTTGCCGGCCACATCAGGGGTGACTGGCTCGACCGGCTCGGTCTCGAAGTGCCCACGACGATCGGCGAGTATGTGGAGGTCCTCCGGGCGTTCCGCGACGAGGACGCGAATGGAAACGGTGATCCGGACGACGAGTTTCCGACATCGGGCCGGGAGTTTGGTCGCTGGATGGATCATCACTTCGCGGCCTTCGGCGTTGCGATGATCGAGGGATTGCCGGCGTGGGACATCTACGACGGAGAGATACAGTACTCGGCGGTTCAGCCGGAGATGAGGGCAGCTATCGCGTTCCTGCGGGACCTGTACGCGGAAGGTACCCTCGATCCCGAGACGTTCATCAACACGAACCAGATCTGGCAAGGGAAGATAACGAGCGACCTTGTGGGCGCCTGGTACCACGGGCTGCACTGGAGCGGTGGCCGGTTCCGTCCGCTCTACAACAGTGGCGTGGAAGAGGTGCGGTTTGAGTACCTGCCCGTGCTCGAGGGGACAGGCTTCGAGGGTTTCTACACGAAGACCGACCTCCGCCGGCCCGAACGGATGTTCAACGCGAAGCTGTCGGAAGAGGCGATTTCACGCGCGATGCGGTTCTTCGAGTGGAACAACAACCCGGCGACGGCAAACGAACGCCGCTTCGACGGCATCGAGGGCTTCCATTGGCAAACGGTGGACGGTGCGAAGCAGCTCATCGCCTCGGGCGATTGGGAGGCTGAGTCCGACGGCTACCGCTGGCCCATTGGAGGCAACCTGCACGCGAGTGCGGAGTCGGTGATCGAGAATCAGCAGTTCCATCTCGAGGTGGCTCAGAGCCAGGACGATGAGCTGTCGATTCGGGCCGCGGAGTCGGTGATCGCCCTCATCGAAGCGTACGAGGACGACGCGACCCGCTCGATCGCGGGTCAGTTCCTTCCGCCTTCCATCTACGACGGGTACCCGGACATCCAGGCTCACAAGAAGTACCAGGAGTACGCAGCGCGGATCATCGTCGGCGAATGGGACATCGCCCGGTTCGACGAGTTCGTGGAAGCGTGGTATGAAGAAGGCGGTGAGGAAGTCACCGCACGGGCGCAGACAGCGTATGCCGACTTTCAGTAGGTAGTCTGAGAGGAGACGTGTCCTGGCGGCCCGGCGACAGCCGGGCCGCTCTGTGTCGACACCAAAGTCGGAATCGAACCGTACGCGGAGGAAAGATGCACACTGGAATTGAAGGCCGAGTAGCAGTCGTGACCGGCGCGGGTGGGAACCTGTGCTCGGAGATGGCAAAGGGGCTCGCTGCCGAGGGCGCGAAGGTCGCGCTGATCGGCAGGACGCTCGAGAAGCTCGACGTGGTCAGAGAGGTGATCGAGAAGGCCGGCGGGACGGCGGTCTCCGTGCCGGCGGATGTCACCGTCGCCGAGGAGGTTCGCGCGGCCGGCGAGGCCGTGATGAAGGCGCTCGGGCCGTGCTCGATCCTCGTCAACGGCGCCGGCGGGAATCGCCGCGACGCGATCACGACGCTCAACGAGTTTGCGCCGCAAGAAATGACCGACGACCCCGGCGAGGTTCGCGGTTTCTTCAACCTGGATCCCGACGAGTTCAGCAACGTGGTCGTACTCAATACAACGGGGACGATGATTCCCTGCCAGGTCTTCGGCCGGCAGATGGTGGACAACGGCGGTGGTGCGATCGTGAATATCGCCTCTATGAACAGCTACACCCCCCTCACGCGCAACTCGGCGTACGCGGCCGGCAAGGCCGGCGTGGAGAACTTCACTCGATGGCTCGCGGCGTATCTTGCGCCGGCGAACATACGGGTGAACGGCATCGCCCCGGGCTTCTTTCCGAAGCAGGGCGGGCGTGGCGGCCCGCAGGTGAACCCGGACGGAAGCCCGACCGAACGCGGCGTGCACACCCTCGAGAATACACCCATGAAGCGGTTCGGCCTCGCGCGCGATCTCGTCGGCACGACCCTGTGGCTCGCGAGCGACGAGGCCGCCGCCTTTGTCACGGGCGTCACGGTCCCGGTCGACGGCGGCTTCGTCGCGAACTCACCGGTGTAGTTCTATGACCAGTGAACCACGGGCGATCGAAGAACACGTCATGGGCGCGAGCGTATTCGACACGCACACCCACCTGGACGAGTCGCAGAGCGTCCCCGCGGCGAGCGTCTGGGACATCCTTCACTACTTCTGGTTCGAGCGCGAGCTGTGCGCGGCCGGATACCCGGCAGACGCGCGGCAGCTCTCCGAGGCGGACCGACGCGAGGCGTTCCTCGCGGCGTTCGAGCGGAGCAGGAACACGTACTGGAACACGATCGTTCGGCGAATGGTCGACGATCTGTTCCACTGCCGACTCGAGACATCGCGCGATCTCGACGTCCTCGCGGAGAAGATCGAATCGACGTCGGCCGATCCGGAGTGGCCGACGACCGTGTGCGACAGGATCCGCGTGAAGAACATCGTCGTCGGCACCGGGGAGATGGACGTCGCCCCCTCGCTCGCCGAGCGGCTCGTCGTCGTCCCGTACTTCGAGATCGCCGGGATTCTGAACGACCTCGGCGGAGGCGATCCGGCCGAAGCCGACGGGGCCTGGGACGCGGTCCGCTCCGAGCTGGGCAAGCTCCTCGACGCCGGCTTCCGCACCATCCGCGTCGACCTGGAGCCGCTGGTCTCAGGGCGGCTCGCCGCCGATGCGCCGACCGGAGCCGAGGACGAGCTCTACCACTCGATGCTCGCCGAGCTCGACCGCGCCGGCACGCGCATCCAGGTATTCACCGGGATGAGGCGCGACTGGAAGCACAGCACCATGCTCAACGATCCGCAGCGGATCGTGCGACTCTATCCGGTCTTCGACCGTTACTCGAACGCCCAGTTCGAGTTCGTGAACGCCGCGGCTGGAAACGACTTTGATATCCTGCAAGCTGCGCGGGTCTTTCCGAACGTCCAACCGGGCGGGCTCTGGTGGTTCAACTTTCGCGCGAGCTCGTACGCGTCCATGATGCAACAGCGCTTCGAGGCGCTTCCCGCCTCGCGCTCGTGCATCGTTGCCTCGGACGCGCGGTGCATCGAGTGGCAGTACGCGAAGGTGCTCTTCATCAAGATCGTGCTCGCACGGTTCCTGCAGGAGCAGATCGATCGCGGCTGGACCGATCTTGAGGGCGCGAAGCGCGCGGCCGACGAATGGCTGTTCGAGAGCGCGCGGTCGGGCTATCTGCGATAGCGTCCCGCCGACCGCGGTCCCGACGGCTCAACGCCGCTCACACTCGCCGCGCGATCTCATCCTCGCGCCAGACGATCCCCAGTCCTGGTTCGTCAGGCATCTCGATGCGGCCGTTTCGGAAGGTGAGGGGCTCGGTCAGCTCGCTTCGGAACGCGGTCGGGTAGTGCTCGGTGATGAGGCCGTTTCCCACCGCAGCGACGCAGGAGCACCCGATCTCCGCCTTGCCGTGAGGCGCCATCGGAAGGTGGCCGGCGGAGGCTTGAGCGGCGATCTTCAGCCACTCGCTGATACCGCCGCAGGTGTTCGGGTCGGCCTGCACGACCTCGGTCGCGCCGCGCTCGATGAGGTCCCGGAAGCCGAAGCGGGTGAAGGTGTTCTCGCCCGAGGCCACGGGGACGTCGAGGGCGTCGGCGACCTTGGCGGCGCCTTCGAAATCGTCGGCATGAACCGGTTCCTCGAACCAGTACGCGCGAGCGTCTTCGATCATCCGGCCGAATCGGATTGCGTTGTTCGCGTCCCACGCGTTGTTCGCGTCCACCATGAGCTCTACCTCGTCGCCGATCGCCTTCCGTACGGCCCGGACCCGCTCGGCGTCATGAGGCAGGCCCGCGCCCGGCCACCCCACCTTCATCTTCACCGCGCCGAATCCTTCGGCGACGTAGCTCTCCATCTCCTTGCAAAGCTCCGCTATCCCCTTTCCCTCTTCGTAGTAGCCGCCGGCGGCGTACACCCAGACCGAATCCTGCGCGCCGCCGGCGAGCTTCCATACCGGAGTGTTGAGGGCCTTGCCCTTCAGGTCCCACAGCGCGTTATCGACGACGCTCATGGCCACGATGTCGGCGCCCGCGGCCACCGGCTTTCGGGTGCCGCCCATGTACATCGTGTTCCACAGGTGCTCGATTCGAAGCGGATCCTGTCCGATGAGCTTCGGTGCGATCGTCCCTTCGACGTAGTTCTTCACACGGGCGCCGCACGGCGCCATACCGGTGATGCCTTCGTCGGTCGTGATCTCCGCGCGCGCCGCCCCGCGTCCGGTGGTGCGGACGATCGAGTTCCAGAACGGCCGCTCGAGCGGTGGCATGGGGATGACGGTTACCGTGATTCCTGTGATCTTCATCCGTTTTCTTGCGTCGAGTGTAGCGGAACGTGGCAGGCGTCACAATCGCGGCGCACAGGGGCGTGATGCACACTCGCGTCGCGCTGCAGTCGGCGCGAGCGAGCAGGATGCCGGTGGCCGCGTCTCGTTCCACAACGAGAGGTATGCGACAATCGTATTGACATGGCCGCGCATTCCCGGTCTGCTGGATCCCATGCCGCTCAGCGTCGCGTTCGCCGTGCT
>CAZVEF010000097.1:0-9538 GCA_964625715.1 uncultured Spirochaetaceae bacterium
CATCCAGCGGGTTGCGAAGTCCACCGCGGCGCGCTGGGGGAAGAGACAGCTCGCGGCGTTGCCCACCTTGCCCGTGCGGATCTCCTGCTTGTGGCTCTTCGCGAACGCGCGCCCGATCTCCTCGAAGTCGTCCGAGCGATAGTTGATATCGGTAAACGTCTTCCACCGCCGGTGACCGTCGACGAAAACCGGTGCCCCGAGCGTGACGCGCTCCCTGCCCCGATACTCGGCCCGGTATTCGGCGAGGTGGAAGCTCGTGCAGCTGTCGAAGCCGGCGCCGAGCATGAGGACCTGCCCGTCGGCGTCGTAGACCCGCGCGAGCGGCGAGCCCTCGCCCAGGCTGAACTCGAGCTCGTGATCGCTCACGATCTCAACGGCGCGCTCGCCCCACGCTGCGAACGAGACCTGGGGGTGGCGGCTGCGAACGACGCCGGGCAGCGTCCGAAAGAGCTCGGGTGTGCGACCGAGTCCGCGCGTGGGCGTCACCTCCGGGTCGTACGCCGGCATCTCGTCGCGGATCGTCTGCCACCACGACTTCGGCACCGGCGGGTTCTCCCACAGCTCCGGGTCCGACATGTCTCCCGAATGCGCGGGCATGACGATGGTGCCGTAGCTTCGAAGGCGCTCCTGCAGCGCGCGGATAACCGCGACGGGTCCGCCACACACCCAGCCCATGGCGCTCAGGCGCGTGTGAACGATGACGACGCTGCCGGGCTCGAGCCCCAGCGCGTCGAGGTCGGCGACGATCCGCTCGATCGTGATCGGTTCGTCGGAGAAGTTGCCGATGACCTCCGCTTCGCTCATCGCGCCTCTCCCTTCAGCACCGACGCGACCAGCCCGGTCTCCACCGGGGCGATGACCGTGCGGCCGACGTTCTCCTGGAGGATGAACCTGATCTCATCGCCGCGGCGCTTCTTGTCGCGCCGCATCGCCTCCACGATGCGGCCGGTCAGCCCGGTCAGGGGGTCGATCGTGTACGCGTAGCGTTCGAGGAGACTCCGCACGCGGGCGGCGTACTCTGGATCGGTCGTACCGAGGCGGACGCCGAGCTCCATCGCACGCGCAAGCCCCCACGCGACCGCCTCGCCGTGCGTCCACGCGCCGAGCCCCACCACCGACTCGAGCGCGTGCGCGAACGTGTGCCCCAGGTTGAGGTGCGCGCGGATGCCGCGCTCGGTGAGATCGGCCTCCACGATCCCGCCCTTCACCTCCACGCACGCCCAGACGACGCCCTCGAGCAGCTCCGGGTCGCGCGCGACGACACGCTCGTGATTCCGCTCGAGGGTATCGAGAAGAGCCCCGTCGCCGAGCATCGCGGTCTTGATGACCTCCGCGAGCCCGCTTCGGTACTCGCGCTCGGAGAGCGTGGCGAGGGTGTCGATACAGATGCGCACCTCCGAGGCGGGATAGAAGCTGCCGACCATGTTCTTGTACCCGCCGAAGTCGATCCCGGTCTTCCCGCCGACCGCGGCGTCGACCATCGCGAGCAGGCTCGTTGGCACGAGCACGAGCGTACACCCGCGCATATAGAGGCTCGCGGCGAGCGCGCCGATGTCGCAGACCACTCCACCCCCGACCGCGACGACCCGGCCCGCTCGTGTGAGATCGGCGTCGAGCATCCCGCGCAGCAGGAGCTCGAGCTGTGCCCACGATTTCGAGGTCTCGCCGGCGGGCAGCACATGACGCGCCGAACCCGAGGGGAGGTATCGCTCGGTGTTGGTGTCCGCAACGCAGAACGCCGACCCGTCGAGCCCCTCGTACAGATCGGCCCGGGAGAACACGGCAACGGTGCAGCTGCGAGTACCGAAGGTGAACGTCCGACGCATTGGTCGACTATACCAGTCGCTTCACCGCGTGTCGAACCTCGCGGTCGACCCGAGCCCATCGTGATTGACTGCGTCGACACAGCACATGTACTATGCCCCATGATCCGCACTCCCCTCAGAGTACTTCTCGCGCTCGTCATCCTGCTCGCCGCCGCCGTCGGCGCGGTCGGTCAGGACGTCGGCGCGGTCGGCCAGGACGGCGGCACGGTCGGTCAGGACGCCTCGGTCCGCAAGATCATCCACGAAGACCAGTATCGCCCCACCCCGGGCGACGTTTACGCGCTCACGATCAACTACGGCGTTGACCCTTCGGACGGCTCGGCGCAGCAGACCGAGTCAACCCAGCTCATCCTCCAGGAGGACTACCGGCTCGCGGTCCCCTACATCGGCGAGATAGACGCGCGCACGCTCTCCTACTCGGAGCTTCAGGACCAGGTCGCCACCCGAATACGCGAGCGGCTGCTCGTCCCCTACGTGAGCCTCACCCTCGAGGCACCCGCGGTCTTCGACGTCTTCCTCTGGGGCAGCGTCGAGCGTCCCGGCTACCACACGATCACCTCGCTCAACCGCCTCTCCGAGGCGGTCGGCGCCGCCGGCGGCGCTGCCGAGGCCGGCTCGCGCCGACAGATCGAGGTGCATTCGGACGATGAGGTTCGCGTCTACGATCTCGTCGCCTTCCTCGCAGAGGGCGATCAGAGCGAGAATCCGTACGTCCAGCCGGGCGACCGGATCTTCGTGCCGATCGCCGAAACCGCCGTGGAGATCCGAGGAGCCGTCAAGCTCCCGGGAACGTACGAGGTGGTCGGCGAAGAGACCATCGGCGACATGATCGATCTCGCCGGCGGGCTCCTTCCCACCGCGCAGATCGACCGCGCCACGATCACGCGGCTCAACGAGCAAAACCGTTATACCATCGCCGACCTCGGCGGTGCCGATGTGCGCAGCGTACCGGCGCGCGCCGGAGACGTCGTCACCGTGCCCGCCTCCACCTCGACGAGCGAGACGATCGTCGTCGAGGGCGCCGTGCAGCAGCAGCCGGCCGAGGAGGGCTCGCCGCGGTCGATACCGCTCGAGCCCATCTTGATCGAGGTCCCGTACACGCCGGGGATGTCGGTGCTGCGCGTGCTCGAACAGTTCGGCGGGCCGACGAACTTCGCCGAGCCCGAGCGCAGCTTCATCATCCGCGGCGAGGACAACCGGCGGGAGTCCATCCCGGACCTGGAAACGCTCTGGAAGCAGCGGCAGTGGGACCGCGACATCGCGCTCGCACCCGGGGACCGGCTCGTGGTGCCCATGAAACGGCTCACGGTCGCGGTGGGCGGTTCGGTCAACAATCCGGACTCGATCCCTTTTACGAGCGGGTACAACGTGGGGGACTACGTCGAGCTCGCCGGCGGGATCGACGAGGAGAACGGGAGTCCGGACCAGCTCTTCTTCGCCGAGCCGGACGGAACGCTGACGCGCGTAGACGTGGATACCCCGGTGCCGATCGGGGCGAATATCTACGTCGGCAGAAGCGCCTGGGGTCAGACGAAGCGGACGTTCAGCGACATCTTCACGGTGACCGGATGGGTTACCAGCATCATCGGCGTGACGACGACGGTCATCGAGTTCGTCCGGATCTTCGCTCCGGGCTTTCCGTAGGGGAGGTGTCTTCCTCGCAGTCGATGCTGAGCACGAGGTCGCGGACGAAATCGTCGGCGATCGAGTAGATCCGTCGGTTGCCCTGCACCTCGCTGCGCACGATACCCTTGTCCTTCAGCACCGCGAGGTGCTGGGAGACGACCGGTTGGGGCTGCTGGAGGCAGAGCCACAGCTCGGAGACGCACGGCTCTTCCTGACGCGCGATCATGCACAGGAGCTTCAGGCGTACCGGGTGCCCGAGCACCTTCAGCTTGCTCGCGTAGCCCTCAAGCATCCGCTGGTGCGCAGGCTTCATCTGGAGTGCCATCGACATTCAGAATACCAACTCAATAGCGGAATTGCAATATAGACGGCTGCCTATCCAGCGACCTTCTCACCGCTGGACTTCTTCGACCCGCCGTCGCTCGACGCGGTCGATTCCTTCGCCGGAGAGCTCTCCTTCTTGGTGCTCGTCTCCGAAGAACCGTTGTCGCCCGACGAGGAGCCGGCCGACGAGCCCGACCGGCTGTCGGTCGAGTAGAAACCGCTGCCCTTGAAGATGATCCCCATGCCGCCCCCGATGAGCCGCTTCAGTGCGTTCTTCCCGCATTCGGGGCACTTCTTCAGCGGATCCTCGGACATGTTCTGGAAGGCGTCGAAGCTGTGTCCGCATGAGCTGCATTCGTAGTCGTATGTTGGCATAGTCGTCCTCTGATCCTCTTCTTGCTCTTGGGGAAGTATACCGCGCCGGTCGGCGCCCGACTATAGCCTTCGCACCGGTATGCCGGCCTCCCCGATTACCGCCTTGATGCGCGGGATCGAGTAGTCCCCGTAGTGAACCATCGACGCGACGAGCGCGGCATCGGCCGCACCGTCCCGAAAGACGTCCACGAGGTGTTGCGGCGTGCCGGCGCCGCCGGAGGCGACGACCGGGATACCCACGCCGGTGGCGATCCTCCTCGTGACCGTCAGCTCGTACCCGTCGCGCGTTCCGTCGGCGTCGATCGAGTTGACGACGATCTCGCCCGCGCCGAGCCGTTCGGCTTCCTGCGCCCACGCCAGGGCGTCGAGATCGGTCTTCACCCGTCCACCGTTGATCACCACGCGGTAGCCCGAGGGCATCGTCGGATCCGCGAGCGCGTCCATACCCAGAACGATCGCCTGGTTGCCGAATCGTTCGGCACCCGCGGTGATGATCCTCGGATTCTTCACCGCCTGGCTGTTCACACTCACCTTCTCCGCACCGGCGAGGAGCACCGCACGCATGTCGTCGATCGAGCCGATCCCTCCCCCGACCGAGAACGGGATGAAGATCTGCTCGGCTACGCGCCGGACGACGTCGATCATGATCCCGCGACCCTCCGAGCTCGCGGTGATGTCGTAGAAGACGAGCTCGTCGACGCCGTCCTCGTAGTAGCGCCTGGCCATCTCCACGGGATCGCCAATGTCGACGTTACCCTCGAACCTGACGCCCTTCGTCGTCTTGCCGTCGCGCACGTCGAGGCAGACGATGACCCGTTTCTGCAGCATCAGCGCGCCTCCAGGAAGTTGCGCAGCACCCGCAGACCCATCTCGCCCGATTTCTCCGGGTGGAACTGCGTGGCAACCAGGCTTCCCCGCTCGATGGCCGCGGCGAACTGGAAGCCGTACTCGGTCCAGGCGATCGCGTCGGTCTGGTGTGACGGCGACGGGTAGTACGAGTGCACGAAGTAGAAGCTCGAGCCCTGCGGAACGCCCGCGAAGAGCCAGTGATCACGACCGTTCGGGGTCGCGTGGCGTACCGCGTTCCAGCCCATGTGCGGGATCTTTCCCGACTCCGGCGGAAACCGCTTCGCGGCCCCGGGCACGAGGCCCAGACACGCGGCGTCGCGCTCCTCGGTGCGGTCGAGGATGATCTGACAACCGACGCAGATACCGAGAATGGGCACGCCGACCGCGTATCGCTCGCGCATCGCCTCGTCGAGCCCGCGCTCGGCGAGCACACGCATCGCGTGCGCCCCATCGCCCACCCCGGGAAAGACGATCCGCTCGGCGGCGCGTACCTCGTCCGGGTCGGCGCTGACCCGAAACGCGACGCCGAGGTGTCCGATGGCGGTCTCGACGCTTCGGAGATTCCCGGCGTCGTAGTCGACGACAATCGTACTCACGGTGCCGCCCCCGATAGTCGCTGGATCGCCCTCACGAGCTGTGCACGGCGCATGGGGATATCCGAGAAGACCACCGAGGATCCCTCCACGTCGATCGCGACCTCCCGCTGGATCGCCTCGCTGTCGAGCCCGAGCGAGCGAACGAAGACGACCACGAAGACCCTCCCGATTCGGCCGAAGAGAGCCGCATCGCGTTCGGAACGCAGCTCGAGCACGCCGCCGAGCTCGAGCTCGGCCGGACCGTCCGCGGCGGCGGTCGCCGCGGCGCCCACGTCGTCGCGGTTCGTAACCGACAGCGAGATCGCACGCAACGGCAGCCTGCCCGCCTCCACGCCGAGCGACTCGAGCAGCCCCGCTCCGGGCTCGTCGAAGAGGACGAGCAAGTCGGGCCCCCCGGAGGTTCCCACCGCGCGCAGCGATTCGTAGACCGGCGGCCTCAGGTCGAGCTCTGCCGGAGGTCGGTCTCGCAGCATGTCGAGCACGCGCCCGGACGAGAGATAGAGGTAGTCGCTGCGAGGCAGCGCGAGCTGCAGGGTTCCCTCTCGCTCCCGGAAGTAGACCGAACGGCGCCCGTCCACCCGGGCGGTCCGGCGATCGAAGTCGCGGGCCGTCGTGAGCGCGAACTGGACGCTGCCCCGCGGAAACGAACCGGCGGCGACCGCGGAGATCTCCACCGGAGCGCCGGGCAGGAGCCGGACGCCGCCGACGAGGCGAGCGGTCCGGTCGAGGACTCCGCCCAGGTCCGCGTCGAGCTCGTCGAGCAGATACTCGAGGAGTGCCCGGTTGGCCGCGATGTCGGCGGCGAACCAGGTCGAGTAGTCGGTCAGCAGAAGGCTCTCCGGCGCCGGTGGCGGCTCGGCCGGTCTGGTCGCGCACCCGGCGAAGGCCAGCAGCGCCGCGAGCGCGCCTGCGCCGAGCCGCCACCGTCGCCGCGCGCCCCGACGGGTGAGCGGGGCCGCGTGGCGGAAACGGGCGGGGCGTCGCGCTGCGCGGGTCGGCACCGGCACGCTCAGCCCGCCTTCTCCACGAACACGCTGCACGCAAGATCGCCCAGGGAGATCGCGGTCGCTCCGCCGGTGCCTCCGGCGCACGCTCGGTCGCCGTCGATCCAGTCGATCGAAACGGCGAGGGTCTCGCCCGTCAGGTACTCTTCGTTGTTCTCCACCGCCTCGCGCAGCTCGTCCGGACCGGCGAGAGCGAGCCGGATCCGGTCCGACACCTCGAGCCCCGACTCCTTGCGGAGGTTCTGGATCTGGCGGATGAGGTCGCGGACGATTCCTTCCTGGCGCAGCTCCTCGGTGATCTCCGGGTCGAGCGCGACGGTGAGCGAGCCTTCGTTGAGAACGCGCAGGTTCTCGCGCTCGGTGCGCTGGATGATGACGTCGCCCTCGGTGAGATCGAGCGTGCGCCCGCCCACGTCGATGCTCAGCGTGGTTCCCTCGAGCAATCCCTGAATCTCTCGACCCGAGAGCTCTTCGATCTTCTGCGCCGCCTCGCGCATGTCCCGGCCCAGCTCTTTGCCG
Source organism: uncultured Spirochaetaceae bacterium (assembly GCA_964625715.1). Classification (GTDB taxonomy): domain Bacteria; phylum Spirochaetota; class Spirochaetia; order DSM-27196; family SLST01; genus SLST01. The sequence goes on from CAZVEF010000097.1 coordinate 7,120, forward strand.
AGCTTTCTGAAGTTTGCCTTCGCCGAGTACTCGACGAGCTCTTCCTCGTTCTCGCGAAAGACGACGTCCTTGACGTTGAGCTCCTCGCGGACGATGTCCTCCATCTCGATGAGGATGCGTTTCTCGTTGCTCTCGCGCGTAACGAGGTGAATCGCCTTCAGCGGCTGGCGGATCTTCAGGTTGTGCATGCTTCGGATCGCGCGGCCCATGCTGACGGCCTGGCGGGTGACCGCCATTTTCTCCTCGAGCTCGAAGTCACGCCGCGAGCGATCGGCGATCGGATAGTCGAGCAGGTGCACGCTCGCCGGCTGCGAGTCGGCACGGAGGTTCTGGAAGACTTCCTCGGTCACGAAGGGGATGATCGGCGCGGCGACGGTCACGAGCTTCAGAAGCACGCTGTGCAGGCTCGCGTACGCTTCCGCCTTGTCCGCATCGTTCTCGCTGCGCCAGAAGCGGCGACGGCTGCGGCGGATGTACCAGTTGTTCAGAAGGTCGATGAAGTTCACGACCGGATCGATCGCGCGCTGCAGGTCGTAGGCGTCGAGCTGTGCGGTGACGTCTTCCACCAGCCGCTCGGCTTCGCTCAGGATCCAGCGGTCGAGCGGGTTGCCCGGTGCCGCCGGCGCCGCCGCGGGGGTCGCGCCGTCGATGTTCGCGTAGGTGACGAAGAAGCTGTACGCGTTCCACAACGGGATGATGATGCTCTTGAGCACGTCGCGGACGGTGTCGTCGGAGTACTTGAGGTCTTCGGCCTTCACGACGGTGGAGTACATGAGCGAGAGCCGCAGCGCGTCGGAGCCGAACTCGTTCATCACGTCCATCGGCGGCGTGTAGTTGCGCAACGACTTCGACATCTTCTTGCCGTCGGGCGCGAGGACGATCCCGTTCACGATCACGTTCTGGAACGCCGGCTTGTCGAAGAGCGCGGCGGCGAGCACGGTGAGCGTGTAGAACCAGCCTCGGGTCTGGTCGAGGCCCTCGGCGATGAAATCGGCAGGATAGTGCTCCTCGAACCACTGCTTGTGTTCGAAGGGGTAGTGATTCTGCGCGTACGGCATGGCCCCGGACTCGAACCAGCAGTCGAGTACCTCCGGGACGCGACGCATCGTGCCCTTCCCGTCCGGGCTCGGCCACGTGATCTCGTCGACGAAGTGCTTGTGCAGATCGTCGACCTTTCGGCCCGACTTTGCCGCCAGCTCTTCGCGACTGCCGATACACTCGACGTGATCCGATCCGTCGCACTTCCAGACGGGGATGGGGTTGCCCCAGTAGCGGTTGCGACTGATCGCCCAGTCGCGCGCCCCCTCGAGCCACTTGCCGAAACGGCCGTCCTTGAGGTGGTCCGGGACCCAGTTGATCTGTGCGTTCGCGTCGAGCATCGATTTCTTGATCTTCTCGATGTCGACGAACCAGCTCGACACCGCGCGGTAGATGAGCGGTTTGTTCGTCCGGTAGCAGAAGGGATACGGGTGGACGTAGTTCTCGCGCTTGACGAGCGAGCCGTCCTCGCGCAGCCGCGCGATGATCGGCTTGTCGGCGTCCTTCACGAAGAGGCCCTCGAAGTCGGAGACCTCGGAAGTGAACCTGCACTCCGCGTCGATGGGAACGGGCACCGGCAACTCGGTGTCCTTCAGGACGTTGTAGTCGTCCTCGCCGAAGCCCGGCGCGATATGGACGATGCCGGTACCGTCTTCGGTCGTCACGTATTCGGCGACGTGCGTGCGAAACGCGCCCTTCTCCTCGAGGTCGGCGAAGTACGGGAAGAGCGGCTTGTAGTGCAGCCCGGCGAGCTCATCGCCCCGCTTCGTCCAGACGATCCCGTACTCGTCTTCCTCCTTGTAGTACGCGTCCAGTCGGTCCTTCGCGAGGATGTACCGGTCATCCCCGTCGGCGACCTTCACGTACTCGACCTGCGGACCGAGCGCGAGCCCCAGATTGCTCGGCAGCGTCCACGGTGTGGTCGTCCATGCGAGGATGAAGGTGCCCGGCTCATCGGCGAGCTCGAAGCGCACGGTAACCGCCGGATCGGTCACCTCGTGGTAGCCCCCCAGGTTGACCTCGAAGTTCGAGAGGGGGGTGGCGAGCGCGGGGCTGTAGGGGAGGATGTAGTAGCCCTCGTAGACGTAGCCGGATTCCCAGAGCTGCTTGAAGACCCACCAGATGGTCTCCATGTAGTCCGGGTCCATCGTCTTGTAGTCGTTGTCGAAGTCGACCCAGCGGCCCATGCGCGTGACGACCTCGCGCCACTCCTCGGTGTAGCGCAGCACGATCGAGCGGCACGCTTCGTTGAACTCCGCCACGCCGTACTCCTCGATCTCGGTCTTGCCCGAGATTCCGAGCTCCTTCTCCATCTCGTACTCGACGGGAAGGCCGTGGCAGTCCCAGCCGAAGCGGCGTTCGACCTTCTTGCCCTTCATCG
>CAZVEF010000098.1:0-9382 GCA_964625715.1 uncultured Spirochaetaceae bacterium
CGGGTCATCTCGACCCATCCTCGCGCGCCTCTCGCGCGAAGTGGACCGATGTGACACGCCCCGCGCCGTGCGCTGTCTCGGCGCCGTCGTGCGACGCGCTCCGGGTGACCGACGAGCGCGTGGACGCCGGGCGTGTAACCATCGGCATGAAAACGACTTGGCCGTCTGCTCGCGAATTGCACGCACCCGCCGTCAAACGGGGTGACACGTGGCATGCTTTCTGCTGTTATAGAGGTATGGGCGCCGTACGGGCCCATGCCGTCGCGAAAGGGCGGCACCGTCCCGGTAGGGGACGGAACCCGCAGCGCGGGTACATCGGCCCCAGGAGGGCCGTCACGAGGAGGGCGTTATGGCACGCCACGATTTTCCGGATCTCGGCAAGGTGATGGACGAGATATTCGCCGCAGCCGAGGACTTTACCAACGCATTCACCGATCGAATGCAGTTCATGCCCGGTGACAAGGCGTGGAAGTGGAACCGCGAGTTCTACACCGCGTACAACTACCCGCCGGCGAACATCTACATGACCGAGGACAAGACGCTGGTCTTCGAGTTCGCGGTCGCCGGGTTCAGCGAGGCCGACGTCAGCCTGCAGTTCAAGGGTGACTACATGGTTTTCTCCGGGGTCCTGCCGGAGGACATGCAGGAGCCGAGCGGGGCTCGCTACTTCAAGCGGAGGCTGAAGCGCAAGAGCTTCACCGAGCAGCGCTACTACGTCCCCGAGGACAAGTTCGACCGCGACGCGGTGAAGGCGGTCTACAAGAACGGCATCCTCAAGGTGACGATCCCGCCGAAGGAAGAGGTCACGAGCGAGCCGGGCGTGAAGATCGACATCGTCAACGAGGACGAGGCCGGCGACAGCGCCGGGACAAAGGAGAAGAAGGCATGATTTTCTGGATTGTCGTCGGTGTCGCGCTTGGCTACTTCTTCAAGCCCCAGATCGACAAGGGAGTCCAGAGAGTCGTCAGGATGATCCGGGACAACCGATCCGGAGGCAGCGGGTACTGAGCCGGTTCTGCCTCGAGATCGAGTAGGGCCGCCCCGGGGCGGCCCTTCGTTGGCGCCGTGCCGATGCGCGGCTCCGTGGTGCTGGACTGCGATGACGCTGCTATTGGAGATATTTGGGCCCGGCGCTTAACAGAGTGCCCGGACTTCGGTACTTTAGCGCCCGCATGGATACGAACGCCATTGATCAGGCATTGACGGTTCTCGGCAAGAAGCGCGTCCTGTTGCAGATACACGATTCGAGCTTCCCCGGAAGTCCCGGCGAAGATGTGGGCCGCGGAACACCGTACGACGCCGCGGGCATCGATCTCGCCCGCTTCGCCCGCTCGCTCGGCTTCACCGGTCTCCAGCTCGGCCCCCAGGGACAGACCACCCGCGACAACCCGTCGCCCTACGACAGTACCGCCTTCTCGCGCAACGTCCTCTCGCTCTCCTTCGCAGCCCTGCGCCGTGACGAGACCTGGAGCGCGCTCGTCGACGACGACCTGCTCGACTCCGCATGGGCTGCGGCCGCGGGTGCATCCGGCGATCGAACGCGCCACCGGCAGGCGTTCGACGCGCAGCTCACGCTCTGCGACCGCGCCTTCGAACGCTTCCGGGAGGCCCGCTCGCGCGGTGCGATCGGCGCGCGCGAGCTCGACCGGTTCGCCGAGCGCAACCGGTTCTGGCTCGAGCCCGACGCGCTGTACGAGGCGCTCGCTCGCGAGTACGGCACCGCCGACTGGCGTCGGTGGACCGGGCCGCACGCGGAGGTCGACCGGAGTCTCTACTGCGCCCCGCGCTCAATGCGGACGGCCGCCGGCGCACGACGAGCCGAACTGACCCGACGCTACCACGACGACCTCGAGCGCTACGCGCTCCTCCAGTACCTCGTGCACCGGCAACACCAGCGCTTCCACCGCAGCGCCAACGAGGCCGGACTCGCGCTCTACGCCGACCTCCAGGTAGGTCTCGCGCTGCAGGACCGTTGGCGTCTGCATCCGTTGTTCCTGGACGACTACCTCCTCGGTGCGCCGCCGAGCAGGACCAATGCGGAGGGCCAGCCGTGGGGCTATCCGGTGCTCGATCCCGACCTCTACGAGAGCGAGACACCCTCCGGAACCGGCCTGGGCTACCTGGCCTCGCGCACGCGCAAACTCTTCTCCGAGTTCGACGGCGTGCGCCTCGACCACCCGCAGGGGCTCGTGTGTCCCTGGGTCTACCGGTCGGATTCCGCAGACCCCTTCCACGCGGTTCAGGACGGCGCCCGGCTCTTCTCCTCGCCGGCACTCGACGATCATCCTGACCTCGCCCGCTACGCGATCACCCGCACCGTGCAGCTCGCAGAGTCGGACCGCGTCGCGCGCTACGCGGACGGGTGGGTGGTCGATCTGGACCCGCAACAGGTCGATCAGTACGCAACGCTGATCGGCGTTATCATGGACGAGGCACGCTCGCGCGGGCTCGATCCGCGGTCGATCGCGTGCGAAACGCTGAGCACGCAGCCCTACCCGCTGAAGCGCGTGATGGAGAAGTTCGGTTTGGGCCGATTTCGCGTTACACAGAAGATGAACGTCGACGACCCGTCCGACGTCTACCGTACCGACAACGCGGTCGAACCCGACTGGATCATGATGGGCAACCACGACACGCGCCCCATCTGGGCGCGCGTCGCCGAGTGGGAGGCAAACGACCAGATCCGCGACCGCACCGCCTACCTTGCGCACAGGCTCGCGCCGAAAGGTGAGAGCGACGAGCTGCGCGGCCGAATTGCCGGCAACCGCGGCATGATGGTCCACGCGTTCTTCGCCGATCTCCTCGTGAGCAGGGCCGAGAACGCTATCGTCTTCTTCCCGGATCTGTTCGGGATGAAGGAGACCTACAACGCCCCGGGAACAGTCGGCCCTGAGAACTGGAGCCTGCGCGTTCCACAGGATTACGCGGTCCGGTACGCCCATGACGCCGCTCACCTGGAGGCGCTCAACATTCCCTTCGCCTGCGAACTGGCCATCAAGAGTCCGCTTTCAGGCACCGTGCCGCGAGAGCTCACAGGCCGGCTGGAGAAACTCGCGCGCGTTTCGCCGTAGCCGGGCCTGCGCGCGCACCGCGCAGGCGCGCAGCCACAGCCTACGGTCCGAGCACCTCCGGCCCCGGTATCTCGCTGTTCTCCATCCACCGCGAACCCTCGGGAACGACCGAGCCGCGCCCGAAGTCGGGCTCCATGGACCCGAAGTCGTAGAGCAGCGGACGAACCGTCTGTAACCAGAAGCGCTCGACGCTCGCGTAGGTGGGAAAGCCGGGCCGGTCGACGTCGGAGTCGTACTCGTCGAGGAGCACGCGCGTCTTCGTCCCGAGGTAGCGCACCTCGTCGTCGACCATCCGCTCTCCCTCGCGGCGGGAGCTCCCGGCAGCGTCTTCGCCCATCGCGAAGAAAGGCGGCCGGGTGAGGAATGTCGCGGCGGCGCCGTCGCTCGCGGCCTCCCCGGCGGCGGCGCCCCCGGGGAGGCGTGAGAGGTCGACGCAGTCGGGCTCGAGCGCGGCGAGCAGCGACGTCTCCACCTTTCCGGCGTGATCACCGCCGCTCCTGCCGTCGCGGTCGAAGCCGGGAAGGTTTGCCTCGAAGTCGGGCAGACCGTAGAGCAGCGTCTTCGTCTGAGGCTGCGCGAGCTCGAGCAGCGTCTTCAGATCCCTCCAGTTCGGCCCGTAGTGGCCGGTGAGGAAGATCGCCGCGTGGAAGCCGAGCCGGTCGGCGGTCCGGATGTGATAGAGGACGTTGCGGAAGTGCTGCCAGGGCGGCATCGACGTCGTCCAGGTCCGGTCGACCTCGCCGACCTTCTGCGACGCCCAGACCGCGTACCCGCCTATCTCGTGTACGTGCCAGTAGTCGGGCGGCGCGACGATGCCGCCGTGCTCGCGCGCGGCGCGCACCGCGATCGCGTGCGCCTTGAGCGCGTCGAGCCCGACGGTGCACTGCGGGCCGTGCGGCTCGCAGAGTCCGTAGGGGAAGTAGACGACGGGGCAGCCGGCGAAGGCCGCCTCGAGCTCATCGGGAAACATCCTCTCCCACCGGACTTCTCTCATACGGTTCCTCCCTGCGGTGCAGACGAGGTCTCTTCGCGCGCGCCGGCGAGCCACGACTCGCGAACGCGAACGCCCCAGCCCGGCTCGGCGTCGGGCATCACCGCCTCGCCGTCGACCACTTCAAGCGCCGGCTCGAAGATCTCGCGGTTCTCGCCCTGCTCCTCGATGGAGAACTCGAGGAAGGGCCCTGGATTCGGGATCGATCTCATGAGATGGAGGGTGAACAGCGTCACGTACGAGTGGTTCGCCGAGTGCGGCGTGCACGGCATGCCGGCCTCCTGCGCGATCGCCGCGACGCGTCGCGCGCGGCTGATACCGCCAATGTAGCAGACGTCGGGCTGCACGATGTCCACGACGTGTTCGCGGACCATCCGCTCCCAGACCGGCATCCAGTTGTCCTGCTCCCCGCCCGCGACCTCGCCGTCGAGCGTCTCGGTCACCTCGCGCGTCCAGTCCATCTGCCAGTACGGGCACGGCTCCTCGAAGTGACCAGGGCCGCCGCCGTGCAGCCGCCGACCGATCTCGATCGCGCGCGCCGGGCGGAAGGCGCTGTTGCCGTCGGCGTGGATGACGAACTCGGGGCCGAGCGCACCGCGCACCGTGTCGATGAGCTCTTCGCTGCGCCCCGGCCAGCGGTCACGGTCCTCGCCCGTACCGTCACCGACGCGGATCTTGCACGCGCGGAAGCCCCTGGTGTCACGCAGCCTGCTGATGCGCTCGGCCTCGTCGGCCGGCGTGATGTCGCGGCGCATGCTCGACGCGTAGGCGGGATACGATCCCGGTGATCCGCCGAAGAGCTCGCAGACGAGCCTGCCCTCGCGCTTCGCGAGCAGGTCCCAGAGCGCGGTCTCCACACCGCCGAGCGCGCGCAGAACGAAGCTTCCGGGAAACTTCAGGTTGCGCGCGACGACCGCGTCCGAGAGCGTGTCGGGCGTGGGGTCCTCGAGCGGGAAGACCGCGGGCGCGACCATTCGGTGGAGGACGGTCGCGGTGATCTCCGCCTGAAAGGGAGCCGTCTGGCCCGAGCCGATCTCGCCGGTGTCGGTAGCGATCCGGACAACACAGATGTGTCCTGTCGTGTGAGTCGTGATCGATGTGATACGCATGGGCGCCTCCGTGGGCGCCCAGTGTATCACGAGCGAAGCGTGGCGGTCGCGCGCACCCGCGCTTCGGGCCGGCGCTGCTACCGCACCCGCGCGCCGAGCGAGAGCGAGAGCGTGGAGAGGGAGTTGTCGGTGGAGCCGCTTCGGCTCTGCGACCAGAACTCGCGCGCGTCGTCGGGGCGGGTGCCGCTCGCTCCTCCGCCGAGCGCGCGGAGGTTCGCAAACAGGTCGACGCCGTCGGTAGGCTCGAAGCCCGCCCGGAGCGAGACGTCGTAGATGGAGCCGCTGAACTCGTAGTCGGCGCCGTTGATGAACGCCGAGGAAGCGAAGAACCCATCGGCCTCGAGTCCCAGGAACGCGCCGGGGATCGCGGCGTCCGGGAATCGATACTCACCGCGCACCTTGAGGATGGGAACCGGGCCGAGGTCCTGCGATACGGCGACCTGCTCGCCGTCGGTCGAGACGAAGCGTACCGAGGCGTTGCGAAGCTGCAGGCTCACGCCGGCGGCGAGCTCGAGGCTCTCCGCGGCGGCAAAGTCGTAGAGGTAGCTCACGCGGTAGAAGGGAAAGCCGTAGGTGACGTTCACGCCCCCGTCCTCCTCGAAGTCTACGTTGTCGATCTTGCGCACCGCGTCGAAACGGACCTGCGTCGCGATCTCGAGCGGCTGGTAGAGGAGGATCACCGTGTGCCGATCGTTCGCGGCCAGCTCCGCGGTGAACCGGCTGATCGGGAAGACGATCTCCTGACCGCCCTCCTTCACGAAGTCGAACCTGGTGCCGTCTTCACCGACCTTGATCGTATGGGAGAGCACCTTCACGAAGCCGGTTTCGGCGACCGCGGTAACCTGGAGCGGTCCGTCGTTTCGATTGAGCAGTGGCTCTGCGCCGAGCGACGCCACGGCCAGAAGCAGCGTGATTCCAGCGATAACTATGCGTTTCATTTCGCCTCCCAAATGGTTGGTAGTCTTAAGGTACGGAGGAATGTGGAGATAGTCGAGAAAAATCGATGTCCGGACCGTGAAACCGAACCCGAACCGCGGTCGGGCTGCGCACACCCCTTGACGTACCAAGGCGGTTCTCATAGTATACGTGAACGTGCACGTTTAGAATGGACGACAATGACGTCCGAGTAGGGGTACTATGGACAGGCGAACGGTACTGACGCTGAACGAGTTGGCGCAGCGCACCGAAGAGAATGAGCAGACGATCGCCCGCTGGGCGGAGGCCGGAATCGTCCAGACCGGCGGCCGCGGATCGGCCGGCGTGCCCTACTTCACCGGCGAGATGGTCGATCGGGCAAGACACGTCAGGCAGCTTCTGGACATGGGCTACGCCGAAGAGGAGGTCGTGAAGATCCTGCGCAAGGTCGGCCCGCCGCAGGGCGGTCGCAGGAGCGATGCGCGCGGCGAACCGGAGAACCTCCTCACCGTCGGCGCGCTCGCGGAGAGCGTCGGCGTCAGCGCGCGCACGATCAAGCACTGGGAAGACAAGGGGATCATCGACGCCGATGCGCGCAGCGAAGGGGGGTTTCGGCTCTATCGGGAGCACTACGTCTATCTCTGCCACCTCATCCAGGACCTGCAGCTCTTCGGATACTCGCTCGAACAGATCAAGCAGATCTCCGACTACTTCCGCGACTTCGTCGTGATGCGCGACGACCTCGCGCACTACGCGCCGGGGGAAGCCGACGAGAGACTCAGCGGGATGCTCGCGGAGATCGATCTGTTGTTCGACCGCACGGCGAAGCTTCGAGGCGGGATCGAGCGCTGGGAGAAGCTCCTCAACAAGCACAAGCGCCTGATCGTCGATCTCAAGAAGAACAACGACAAACGCTCACAGGACGACCGGTGACCCGGCTGACGACGAAGGAGAGCTACCACGACCTCCACGCCCGACTCGCCGCGGTTTTCGACATCCGGAAGGAGGTGTCCGACCTCCGCACGAACGGATCGGCATGTGAGATTCACACCTTCCCGTTTCGGTCGCAGCATAATCTGTACCCGCCGGGCGGCCCGACCGCGCTGAGCACGACCGTCCGCGCGTTGATCTCATTCTTCCTGGAAAACAACCCGTTCTCAAGGCGCCACTTCGCTCGTGAGCTGGAATCGGCAGACGGGGACGTGGTCGAGAACCGGGAGTTCCGCTACATCGTGTTCCTGCCGGCGCGTACGGGAGGTGCGAGCGGCGCGAGAGCGACGAGCGACGCAAGGGGCGCGGCCGGGTCGCGCGATGCCGCGGGCTACGGACGCGCGACGCTGCTCCTGCACGGCCTGAACGAGAAGTCGTGGCACAAGTACCTGCCGTGGGCCGCTCGACTCACGGTCCGCACCGGACGTCCGGTGATCCTCTTCCCGATCGCCTTCCATATGAACCGTGCGCCCTCTGCATGGGCCGATCCGCGCGAGATGATGGGTGTGGCGAAGGAGCGGGCGCGGCTGTTTCCCGGGCTCGTCGCGGGCTCGTTCGCGAACGCCGCGCTCAGCCACAGGGTGCAGTTCGCCCCGCACCGGTTTCTGACCTCCGGCCTCGAGACCTACGTGAACCTCGTGGACCTCGTCCGGTCGATTCGCGACGGCTCGCATCCCTTCCTCGCCGCCGGCGCCCGGGTCGACCTCTTCGGATACTCGATCGGTGCCTCACTGTCGCAGCTGCTGCTCATGGCGAATCGCGACGGGCTGTTCACCGAGAGTCGAGCCTTCCTCTTCTGCGGCGGATCGGTGCTCGACCGGGCGAACCCGGTGTCGAAGGCGATCATGGACAACGAGGCCCACCGCGCGCTCGTCGGCTTCCTGGCGGAGTTCGAGCGCGATCCGACCGCGTGCATGCCGCTGGAGCCCGGGTTTCTCGCCGGGATCGGCCGGGAGATCAAGGTCATCGGGAGCATGATCTTCGCCGACCGACGGCGGGAAACGCGGGAATCGGTCGCGGGCGGGATCGCAGCCCGTGCGCGTGCGCTCCTCCTCGAACGCGATCGCGTGTTCGCACCGGACGGCATGCGCGATTCCTGGAGGTCGGCGACGGGCGCACCGATTCTGGACATGGATGTCGAAGACCCTCCGTACGAGTTCAGCCACGAGCAACCGTTTCCGCACAGCGCTCGGCAACCGAACGACGTGGCCCGATTCTTCGAGACGACGATGGAACGGGTCGCGGGCTTCCTCGAATAGCGGCGAGTCGGCTCGCTGCCGCGCTTCGGGACGCATTGGCCGCGCGCCCCGAGCGTCGTGAGGACGTCGGCGGCATCACGACCGGGATGCGCGGCTACTTCGGGTTCTCCCCGCATCGCTGCACCCACCTCTCGATCCCCGCTCGTTCCAGACGCTGCGCGCGGCCGAGGCGCGCGCCGTCGCCGCCGAGGATCTCGTGCCGTACGATCGGCCGGCGTCGGCTCGGTCACTGTTGAGCCCTCGCCCCTTCGCTCGCTGATGTTGACTTCCTCGGCCACCGGTGCTACTTTTTCGATCTGCACTCGCCCGAGTGGCGGAATTGGTAGACGCGCTAGGTTCAGGGTCTAGTGTCCTTACGGACGTGCTGGTTCGATTCCAGTCTCGGGCAGCGTAAGGCTCTTTGGGGCAAGGATTTTTGGCATCGCTTCGGCGATGCCTTTTTTGTGTTTGGGTGGAAATGGGCCACTGACGCCAGTATTGACGCCAATCGGAATGTGGAGAGGTCTCCGGATTCGCTCGAAACGTTGCTTACTTGCGTCGCCGACTGCGTTGGCCTTACTCGAGTTGGCGGCCGCGATACGCGGGACGGTTCCCTTGGGCTGTGGTTGCTCCTTGTCGAAGGTGAGTCCCCTTATCATGACCAGGTACAACCACATGAGAACCGTTCTCGGGGTCTCCGCTGGAGTTCAAATCACAGCGGAGATGTAGACCATAGTTGTCGCCTATAAGTGATCGGCAACAGTCCAGATCATCACGCGCCTTCTCTCAGCGCGGCAAGAACGGCGCCCAGTTCGAATCTGACGGCCCGACCAATCCTGATGAATGGTATCCTTCGTTCGGAAACGTAACGGCTCAAGGTGTTCCCCGCCCGCAACTTCTTCCATTGCAATATCTGTCCGGGCGTCACGTCCTACTTCTGAGCCAGCTCCTGCAACGTCATCTGTTCCTTTGCCGCCTCCACGGGAATCCGGCAGGGTGCTTGTGAACCAGTATTCAATCAGCGGGCCATCGTGCTAGTATGGTACATGGACTTTCAGTTCCAGTATA
>CAZVEF010000099.1:0-9165 GCA_964625715.1 uncultured Spirochaetaceae bacterium
CCAGTCGCCGCGCGACTCGCTGCCGGCCTTGCCGCCGGGCAGGCTCTGCTGCTCGCAGACGGTCACCCGCCAGCCGCTCGCGGCGAGCCGGATCGCCGCCGAGAGGCCGCCCAGTCCGGCGCCCACGACGACCGCGCGCCCGGATCGGTCTTCAGACTGGTTCATGCCCTGCGATCACCTCTCGATAGAAGCAGTAGCTGTCCTTCACGTACTCCTCGAACCGCAGCGCCGTCTCGCGCTCGGGCCACCCGCCCTCGTCCTGGAGGCGCTGCGGGAGATCCCACTGGTAGAGCGTCACCGCCGGTTCGATGCCGTTGGCGAGCAGCGCGTCGACGAGCCGATCGTAGTAATCGAAGCCCTTCGCGTTCTGCGTGCCGTAGCCTCCGGGGAAGACCCGCGGCCAGGCGATCGAGAATCGGTACGACCGGACACCCAGCCCTCGCATGAGCGCGACCTCTTCCTCGTAGCGATGGTACTGATCGCTCGACACATCCCCGGTGTGCCCGAAGGCGACCTTGCCCGGTGTTCGGCAGAAGGTGTCCCAGATCGACGGGCCGCGTCCATCCTCGTACGCGGCGCCCTCGACCTGGAAGCTCGCGGTAGCGGTACCCCAGATGAAGTCAGAAGCAAACGCTGCTCCGGTAGTCATGCCCCATTGTAGGCGTTCAGAGCGCGAAGGTGTAGAGCACGCCCAGGCGCACCGACGCCGTCGCGAGCGCGTGCAGCAGCAGCCACGGCACGAGCGGGCCGGTCGACCAGCTCGCCGCAAGAGGAACGGCGGCCACGAGCTGCCCGTCGAGGATTGAGCGCTTCACGTGCGTCTCCAGCCCCGGATCCACGCCGAGCGTGAGCGGACGAAAGACCACGTTCGGCTCGGTGACGAGCGAAGAGGCGAAGAACGACGCGGTCTGCGCGACAGGCCCGCCGGCGGCGAGCATACCACACCGCGGCTCAGATGATATCGGTATAGAAGCGAGACGCCGCTTCGTCGGGACGAGCCCACGCGAACTCCACGACCGGCGCGACCGACGGCACGAACGCGCCGGGCAGGTCGACGACGACGCGCTCGCCTTCGTAGCTCACCTCGACCGGGCGCTCGCACCCGAGCAGGCGCACCGAGAGGCGCTCGGAGCCGTCGGTCCCCTTCGGGCGGGGTACCTTCTTCAGGTCGAGGCCGTCGAAGGCGATCGAGAGCATACGCGGCCGACCGAGCAGGATCGCGTACAGGCGGTCGCGCTTCGTCGTGTAGCGAACTTCGATGCCGTTCTGCGTGCGGCCCTCGGCCCGGTGCCACGGACGCGTCCCGTAGATCGCCTGCGCGTGATCGCGCAGCCACGCGGCGAGCTCGGCGAGCGGCGTCCGCTGCTCGAGCGGGAGGAGGCCGTCGGCACGCGGCGAGACGTTGAGAAGGAGGTTCCCGTTCTTGCTCACGACGTCTGCGAGGAGATGGACGAGCTCCTCGCCGGAGAGGTAGCTCTCCTCGGGCTCGGCGGCGTTGTAGCAGAACGACCGGCCGAGCCCGCGGACGAGCTCCCACGGCTCGCGCGCGAGCCTCACCGTCGGCGCGTACTCGAGCGTAGCCACGTCACCGGAACCGCCGGCGGGCCTTCCCTCGAGGATCGCCCGGCGCGCCGCGTTGGACACCGCGCGCTCCACCGGCCGCAGCGACAGCGCCCGCCGCGCGAGCGCCCGCGTCTGCCGCCACCGGTCGTTGAGCACCCCGTCCGGCACCGCCTCGCGGTACGCCCGGAAGAGCCGCCGGCGCGAGATCGCCGACGGCAGCCCGATGTCGTTCCACAGCACGTCGGGCCGGTACCGCTCGATGAGCTCGGTGAAGTGCGCCTCGGCGTAGCGCGCGTAGTCGACTCGGGCGGCCTGCGCCGCGCCGGGCCCGGCCGACGCGGCGTACGCGTCCGGCGAGTCGGCGAGCAGCAGGTCGGAAAAATCGGTGATCGCGCCGTGCTGGACGGTCCAGTCGAGCCGGCCCGAATAGTACACGCCGTAGCGCATGTCCTGCTCGCGCACCGCCGTTCCCAACTCACCCACGACGTCGCGTGCGGCGACGAAGGCGTCGCTCACCGGCGGCGTCTTCGAAGGCCACATGAGGAAGCCGTCGTGGTGCTTCGCGACCATCACCACGTAGCGTGCGCCCGCCTCCCGGAAGAGATCGGCCCACGAGCGGGGATCCCAACGCTCGAGCTCCTCGTTGAAACGGCGCGCGAGCCGCTCGTACTTCGTGTGGTCGCCGTAGTGGCGACGATGATAGGCTCGGACCGGCGAGTCGGCGATGCGAAGCGAGTTCAGATACCACTCGGCGTAGGGGTTATTCCGGAAGTAGAAACGCCAGTCGTGATCGCGCAGGATCTCGGCGAGCCCGCCGTGCTCGACCGGCGCGTAGGCGGGGATCGTCGGCACGCCCCAGTGCACCATGATGCCCAGTTTCGCGTCGCGATACCACTGTGGAGCGCGGTGCTTCAATCTGTACCTCCAGCGAGCTCTCTGATCCGCTCGACGACCGACTCGTGGTCGGCGGCCCCGAGGATCGCCTCCGGATCCGCCGGCAGCGCCGCGGTGCGCGGGCGCGCGAGACCGTACGGTCCCCCGAGGATACCAAGCTCGCGTTTCGCGCGAAAGATCCGCCGTACCGACGCCTTGAGCCGCGCCCGCGAGAGCCTGCCGTTCGCGACCGCGGCCAGGATCGCCTCGTGGGCGCCCAGCGGGTCGAGCGGCTTGAGCACGAAATCGTTCCCCGCTTCGATCGCGCGCACGACGAGCTCGGGCTCCGGCGCGACAGCCTCGAGCGCGCGCATGTTGAGCGCGTCGGTCACGAGCAGCCCGTCAAAGCCGATGTCGCGGCGAACGAGCAGCGACGCCCGTGCCGAGAGCGTGGCAGGCATCGGATCGCCGGTGACCCCGGGCGCCGCGAGGTGCGCGGTCATGAGCCCGACCGGCCGCGCTTCGAGCGCACCGGCGAACGCGACGGCCTCCCGGGCGCGCCAGCCGGCGAGGTCGGCGGCGAGCACCGGGAGCTCGTCGTGCGAGTCTTCGGCGACCCCACCGTGGCCGGGGAAGTGCTTGACCACCGCGGCAACCCCGGCGCGTTGCAGCCCCTCGGCGACCGCGGCGGCAACGGCGCCCACGAAGGCCGGGTCGGCGCCGTACGTTCGCCCGTACCGCCCGATCGCGCCGGTGGTCCCCGGGCGTTCGACGTCGGCTACCGGGGCGAAGTTCATGGTCACGCCGAGCGCGCCCAGCTCGCGCCCCATGACCTCGCCGAGTCGCCGGGCGAGCGCGATGCCGGCGTCGCCCGGCGGTACGGTACCGGGACCGGCCGCGGCGTCAGCCGCCGCCACCGCCCGGCCCACGAGCTCGGCCGCCGGAACCGGCGTCGCGGGGACGCCTCCGGTGGCGGTGAGCCGCGAGACGAGACCGCCCTCGTAGTCGGTGGCGATGAACGGCGGTACCGCGACCGAGCGGTGCACGTCGGCGACGAGCGCGCGCACCTGGTCGACACCGGAGAACGTCTGGCCGAAGAGCACGGCCGCGCCGGGCTGGACGCGCTCGAACAGCTCGCGGTGGTCGGCGTCGAGCGAGAGGAGCGGGCGCCCATCGGCGTCGTTCTCGATCCCCACCATGATCAGCTGTCCGGCGAGCAGCCGATCGGAGAGCGAGCTCACGATCCGCTCGGTCGCCCACCGCATCGTCGCGGCGTACGAGGGGGCCTCCACGACAGGGTCCGACCGACAACCGATGGCGAGCACGAGCACCGCCGCGACGACGATCGCCCGGGGCATAGCGATTTTTGAAAACCCTCGTATAGAAAAGTGAACGTTCACCGCATCGACCGGTCGGCACGAGCGCGGCCGGGGAATCAAGTCGATGCCTCGCATGGACTTATCGGACTGACACAAAGGCATCAAACCTGGCATGACAATTGCTAAATAGTCTCGGTACGGAGCATCTGCGTTCCCGGACGGGAACGAGTGGAGTATACATCGTGATCGACTACAAGGCAACAACAACAGCAGCAGCCCTCGTAACGGGCGTCGAAGCCGGGACGCTCGAGAGTCTTCGGGGAGAGCTCGTCCGCAAGTCACTGCACATGCTGATCGCCTTCGTGCCGAGTATCGCCACGGTGTCCGGAGCGCTTCCGGCGCTCGCAATCCTGGGCATGGGCGTGCTGTTCTACACCGGCGCGGAGTACGCCCGTCTGCACGGCCGTTCGATCGTGCTCGTCTCCGCGGTGACCGTCATGGCTTCGCGACCGCGCGATCGCGGCCGGTTCGTCGCGGGTCCGGTAACGCTCGGGATCGGTGCGATGCTCGCGCTCCTGCTCTATCCGGCCCCTGCAGCCTTCCTCGCCATCTACGCGCTGGCCTTCGGCGACGGGATCGCGAGCCTCGTGGGCCGCGCGTTTGGCCGCGTTCAGATCGTTCCCGGCACCTCGTTCGAGGGCAGCCTCGCCTGCTACGTCGCGGTCTTCACGGCCGGCCTCGCGGTCACCGGCGAGCTCGAGACCGCGTTCGTCGTGGCGGCGGTCGCAACCGTGCTCGAAGCGGTCCCGAGCGACGATCTGGACAACATCATCATGCCGGTGGGTGTTGGCCTCGTCGCGACGCTGCTGCTCGGCGCGTAGCGGTCAATACCACAGGAAATACGATCGGTTCACGAGAATGAAGCTCGTCGCGCCCGCGATGAGAAGCCCTGCGCCGACCGCAAGCGGGACGAGCGTCGGCACGTGCAGAACGAGCGCCTTGCCGACGACCACCGCGGCGATCGCGAGCGCGATGCTCCCGCCGCGTTCGCGGTGACCTCGCGACCAGGCGATCGCGTAGTTCGCGATCGTCCCCACGCCCAGAAAGCCCAGCATCAGGTCGATCCCTTCGCGCCCGCCGGTCATATGAACGAAGGTGGCGTTCATCCGCTCGCTGTCCACCGGGACGAAGTAGACGATGAGAAACGCCAACAGCACCAGTAACGCCGTCACCGTGCCGATCCGGGGGTAATCTGCGCCGGCGGAGTAAACGCCCGCGGCGAAGAGCGAAAAGGCCCCTACGAGCCGACCAAAGAGTACGATCCGGGTGATGAGCACGCCGACGTGGATTGGCATGTCGGCAATCTCGACGAGCGGCTGACCGATCCGCAGCAGCTCCACCGAGAGCGTCATCAGGAACAGCGTCATGAAGTAGATCTCCGCCGAGCTCACGCGGCGGAAGAGCCGAGCGGAGACCGCTACGCCCACTACGGAGACCAGGCCGATGAGCCCGGCCGCCGCGATTGAACGGTAGGCGCTGAGCCGACCGACCCGCCACTGCGCACCGAACCAGGTCTGCGTCCGCGCGACGGGCAACTCCTCGCCGGCGAACGGACCGAAGAGCAGCGCGTAACCGGCGACAGCGAACGCGACGAGCACGAGAAAGGTGAGGATCACGCCGATCACGACGATGGTGTTGCGGGCGGCAAGCGTCATTACACGCGATTATAGCAGCACGAAAAGGCTACAGTCAGCCAGGCTTCGGCTCGATAGATAAAAGAGGGAGGAGGTCCCATGAGAAGGTGGTTCACCCTCATAGCGCTCGTTACTCTCGTCGCCGGCGCTGCCTCCGGGGGTGACATCGCGGTGTTCGAGAATCTCGGCTTCAGCGAGTCGGGCGACGTGTTCGTCTTCGGGCAGTACGGCGTCGCCGGCGATCGCTCGCAACCGTTTGCCGAGATTTACGCGGTGGACGTCGCGGGCAATCGATTCCTCTCCGACGGTGTCTTCGAGCTTCGCTCGGACGCGCCGCTCGCGCTCGGTCAGGACGGCAGGGGTGCGCTCTATCGGCTGCTCGGCCGAGCGCAACCGGTTCTCGATCGCGAGCGGGTCGATCACCTCGCCACCGGTCGTCCGGTCTACATTCTCGTGGACGGCGAGGAGCCGCGAAGCCGCCTCACCTTCCGCGATTTCGACGCGGACGTTCGCTACGACCTACGCCTCGAGCAGGAGACCCGCGGCAGCGGCGAGAGCGTCTCCGCGGCGTTCGGCGTGTCGGTTACGATCACGCGCGCCGACGATTCCGTTCGGACTATGTCGATCGGCAGACCGTCCCACTACCGCGACGGGGTGGCGAGCTACCGGATTACGCAGGTGCTCGTGGGCCCCGACGAAGAGTCGATCGTGATCGTCGTCGAGAAGCGCGCTCCCGACGGGTCCATCCGCTACATGGTCGAAACCGCGGCGCTCTGACCGCCGCGTCTGCACGATTCCTGATGTCAAACGTGGTATAGTCTCTCGTGATGGCTCGACGAGTCACCCTTGCAGCAGTGTTCTTCCTCTCGATCGCGGCCGCGGTATCCGGCCTCGGGTTCGAGGCGCTCACGATCGGCTTCGCCGAGGCGTGGATCGGTAACGGATACGTGCCCACGCCCGACGACCCCGGCGGCGAGTACTACTTCGACGTGAACGGCAGCGAAAAGGTGCCGATCGACGCGTTCGCGCGCGCGGGAGCGCGGTTCGGGCTCGTGGACGGCTTCATCGCCTCCCGGGCCGTTCTCGCGGTAAACCCGACGCTCGCGGTGGGCTGGCGGCGTTACCTGCTCTTCGAATCGGGTCGCGTCGTGCCGACTCAGATGGAGACAGGCTTCGGCGGGGAGGATGACGTGCCGGGCGTGGGCTCGGCTCGCGTCCTCACCGTCCGCCTGCAGCTGCCGCTCGCCTACGACCTGCGCTTTGACAACGGGAACGCGCTCTCCATGACGATCTCGCCCACCGGCGTGTTCCGGATTCCGGTGGGCCAGGTCGAACTACGCGAGGAGGACGCGGACCTTTCGGGGATGTACAGCTTCTTCTACGGCTCCATGCGCTACCTGATGCCGGAGCTCTCGCTGGGCTACCGCTTCCGGATGAGCGACTACCTGGAGACGGCGATCCACGTGACCTACGGCGTCTCCGTGCTCGACCTGCTTGACGCCTCGCTCCCGTGGTACGACCAGACCCGCCTCGCGATCGGCATAGATCTGGGACTGATTCCACCGTTCGGCGGGCTCGGCCGCGACCGGGAAGCCGAAGAGGAGCTGCCGGAGGGGATCGAACCGTTTCCGGAAGACGACGAGGGCGACAGCGAGTAGCGCCGCGACCCCCGCGGTCGCGCTACGCGAAATCGAGCGGGTCCACGATCCTGCGCCGGCGTTCCCAATGGCCGACCATGAAGGTGACCGCCGCGGCGGTAGCCGTGTCCACGACCACCGCGATCCCCGTGAGAATGGGCAGTGCGGGCAGGAGGATGAGATAGATGTCTTCCATCCCCTCGCCGTAGCTCTGCGCGAGCATCGACAGTCCGACGATGACCGTCGTCCCGGGTACTCGTCCGAGCAGGAACGAAAAGAGGAACGCCGCGCCCATGACCCACAGCACCTGCACGAAGCCGATCTCGAGCGCGGTGTACGAACGGAAGACGGCGATGAACGCCGCGGCGATCACCATCGCGCTGCCCGACTTTCCGAACAGCGTCGCGAGCGCGAGCGTGGGCGAGGCGACCTCGCGCGAGACGCCGAAGTTCTCCTTTGCGACTCTGGTCAGCGATCCGAGCGTGAAGTACGAGTCGCCGGAGAAGAACGCGACGATCGCCGGACCGACAATCGCATAGAGCCAGCTGAACGGGTTGTACCGCGCGCCCAAGAAGAAGACCACGAGCGGAAACGCGACGAGCACGAAGAGCCCCGCGACGCCGACGAGCACCCACACCAGCGGCGCGAAGAGGTCGAGATCGCTCACCGACCGAAGCTGAAGCACCCAGTACGACGAGACGGCGATCAGCCCGACGCTCACCGCCTCCACGATCCAGCTGTTCAGTCGATAGAACACCCGCGCGAGCGAATCGGCAAGATCCACCGCCGGCCCGACCACGGCGCCCTCGTGATAGAGCACGAGTCCGACGAGCACCGCCGCTGCCGCGACGGGCAGGAGGAAATCGCCGGAACCGGCGAAGAGAGAGAAGAAGTTGCGCGGAAAGGCGTCCGCGAGCAGCGCCGCGACCGGGGGCATCTCCGGCACGACCGCCTCCTGGAAGATGGGCGGGATGCGCCTGGGGGCGAGCAGCAACGTAACGAGCGTGGCGATGACGACCATCGCCGCGGTGACGGTGACGATACTCAGGCCGGCCTTACCGAAGACGCGCAGGGTCAGGTGGTCGTTGCGCAGCTCGTGGAGCCCGATTACGAGGCCGGAGAAGATCAGCGGGAAGACCGCGTAGCGCCCGACGTTGACCACGAGCGCGGCGAGCTTCTCCATCGCCTCTACGGTGTCTCCGCCCTCGATGGGAAGGTAGAGGCCGAGGATCACCCCGATCGCCGCGCCGATGAGAATACGCATCCACAGCTTCATGGCAGCGAAGCGTACTGAATCGGTGTCACGGATGTCAATGAAGACGACGGGCGCGGCCGCGCGAGCCGTAGCGCAGCCAGCCGTCCTTCCGCCTGCGGGCCGGCGGCGCGGCGACGGTCTCCACGATGAACCGGGCGTAGCCGGATACGTCGTCGGAATTCGAGTAGCAGAGCCGCAGCTCGCTGGCCTCGTTCTCGTAGAGCCGCTGGAGCGCCAGCGCCGTCGATTGAAAGCTGCCCAGCGACATCGCTTCGAGCGGCGATCGCACCGCGCCCCCCGTGTCGAGCACGGCGAGCACCAGCCGTCCTGCGCCCTGCTTCTGGAAGAGCGAGACCACCTCGCGAATCATGAAGAGGTAACCCTTCACCTCCGCATCGGTGCGGTTCTCAATGCTGACGATGGAACTCTCGTGAAACGGAACGCTCTCACGGACCGGCGAAAAGACGACGACCGCCTCGCCCAGGCGGCCGTAGAGGTTCTGCCCGTGCAGCACCACCGAACGCGCGGAGAGCGCCGAGCGTCGGTTCCACGATACGCTCGCCGTACCTTCCGGCGGAGAGAACGTCTCGAGGGGACCGCTGCGGGCGATGAGCACGCGGCGGTCGCGGGCGGCCGCCTCGTTCACGACTTCGGCGAGCAGCTCGCTTGACTTGCCGGTGACGAGGCAGGCCTGCTCCATGCCTCGTGATAGTACAGGCGCCCATGGGCCGGGTCAACGCCCGCTGCGCCACGTCGGACTACGGGAGTCGGCGCCACGCGAGGTGGCCGCGCGCGGCCGGCTCGCCGGAGGAGGCCTGCACCAC
>CAZVEF010000100.1:0-9063 GCA_964625715.1 uncultured Spirochaetaceae bacterium
AGCAAGACTGTTGGGGCTGCTTCACTGTGGTGAAGCAGCCCCTTATTCTTTGGGGGCCCGCCCGGTGCGCGACGGCCGGCGCTCGCACCCCGCTGGAGCCCTCGCCGAACCCGTAGTACAATCGACTGCGATGCGCTATTCGCGGCTCGTCAGCAAGACCACGCGCGACTGTCCGCGGTCGGTGCGTACTACCGGGAACGCGCTGCTGCAGCGCGCCGGATTCATCCGACCGTTGTCTCAGGGGCTCTACTCGTTTCTGCCGCTCGGGTGGCGCGTGGTGCGCAAGCTCACCGCGCTCATCCGAAGCGAGATGGAGAAGCTCGACGGGCAGGAGGTGCAACTTCCGCTCGTCAACCCGTTGTCGCTGTGGAAGCAGAGCGGACGCGCCGGACTGGTGGGCGACGACATGATTCGCTTCCGCGACTCGACCGGCAAGCAGATGGTGCTCGCGCCGACCCACGAGGAGGCGATGGTCGACCTCGTGAAGTCCGTCGTGAGCTCCTACCGCCAGCTGCCGGTCTTCCTCTATCAGTTTCAGACGAAGTTCCGCAACGAGAGCCGAACCCGAGCCGGCCTTATCCGCACGCGCGAGTTCGTCATGAAGGACGGCTACTCGTTCCACCGATCCGGGACCGATCTCAACAACTTCTTCCCCCGGGTCTTCAGCGCCTACGAGCGCATCTTCGCTGCGTGCTCCGTGCCCGTCATCACCGCCGAGGCCTCCGTAGGGATGATGCTCGGTGACCGGTCGTTCGAGTTCCTCATGCCGAGCGAGGTAGGCGACGACAAGGTTGTGCGCTGCCCCTCGTGCTCGTACGCGGCGAACACCGAGGTGGCGGTAGGGACGCTCGAGCGGGCCAGCGAAGCGCCGCTGCCCCTCCAGACGATCCAGACCGGCGGCGCGACCACAATGTCGCAGGTGGCGCAGGCGACCGGTCGCAGACGCGACCGGCTCGCGAAGACCATGGTCTACTCCGCCGGTTCCGAGCTCGTCTTCGCCGTCGTGCGCGGCGACCAGGAGGTCAGCCCGGAGAAGCTCGCGCGCGCGATCGACGCCGGATCGCTTCACCTCGCCGACAGGGACGAGCTCGAGTTCTTCGGCCTCGACCCCGCGTCGATCGGTCCCATCGACGTGCCGCTCGACGTGCTCGAGCTCGATGTGAACGTGAGGGTGATCGTTGACGAGGTCGTGGCGAATACGCCGAACCTCGTGGTCGCCTCCAACGAGCCGGGCCGCCACTTCTTGAACGTGAACTTCGGGCGCGATTTCGAGAGCGAGCTCGTGAAGGACATCTCGCGCGTGCTGCCCGGGTCGCGTTGCCTCCAGTGTGGCGGCGAGCTCGTCGAGCAGAGCGTCGTCGAGCTCGGGAACATCTTCAAGCTCGGCGAGTACTACTCACGGCGGCTTCACCTCGCGCTCGGCGACAGCCGCGGCCGGCGATTCTACCCGTCGATCGGGGCGTACGGGATCGGCATAGGCCGACTCCTCGCGGCGATCGCCGAGTCGAACAACGACAAGCGCGGGCTCAGGTGGCCGGCGAACCTCGCGCCTTACCGGTTCTTCCTCATGGGCATAGGTCGGTCGCCGAAGGTGGCGCGCGCGCTCGAATCGCTTCACGACGAGCTCGGCGATGCCATACTTTTCGACGACAGAACGGAGTCGATCAGCACGAAGTTCAGCGATGCGGATCTGATCGGCGTCCCGTACCGCATCATCGTCAGCGCCCGCACGCTCGAATCCGGGCAAGTGGAGCTGCTCGAGCGCGGGTCGACCTCAATCAGGCGGATCGGCCTCGAGCACGTCGCGGACTTCGTGCGCGAGCAGGGGGGAGGAGCCGAGTGAACGAGTCGCTGCATCTCACCCGGGAGATCGTCGACCAGGTCATCTTCGGTATGGAGAACCAGGAACGCGAGTTCGTGCTCGATACCGAGGACGGCACGGTTATCCCCGCCGACGAGGCGGGCCCGGAGGAGGGTCGGTACCTCGACCTCCCCGAGTGGCGCAGCGTCGACGGCTACAACCTCATGGAACAGTTTGTCGCGACGCTGCACAACCCGATCTACCGCGAGCGGCTGCGGTCGATCCTCGCCTCCGGGCGGGGCGTCTTCCGGCAGTTCAAGGACACCGTGCGCGAGCGGCGCGAGATCGAGCGGATGTGGTTCACGTTCAAGGACCGCCGCATGCGCGAGCTCGTGACCGAGTGGTTCAACGAGATGCGCGAACGCGAGGGGCTCGAGCGCATCGAGGCCACGCTCACCGAGACCGAGACCCATCAGCTGCTCGAGGACGACTTCGTCTTCCGTCCGGCCACGGCGACGGACATGGAACGTATCCACGAGCTCGACGAGGCTGCCTTCGAAGAAGCCTTCCCGGATACCGATCCGCGCAGCGTAGCGATCTACCGCGAGGAGGCGAGGGCGGGCACGCCGGGTCCCGGCGACCGCCGCAGCCGGGTGCTCGTCACCGAGACGCAGGGCGGCGATTTCGCCGGCTTCCTCTGGGCCGTCGTGCGCCGCCGCGACGACGTCTGCGTTGCCTTCGTCCAGCAGATCTACACCGTGCCCGAGTTCCGGGGTTTCGGACTCGCGCGCGAGCTCTTCGAGACCTTCTGTCACCGGGCCCGCGACGAGCGCGTGAGCGAGATCCAGCTCGCGCTCTACGGCGCCTCACTCGACCTGGAGCCGAGCTTCACCGGCTACGGACTGGAACGGTCGAGTACGGTCCTCCGGCTCGATGTGGACAAGTGGCACCGCGCTGAGGTGGGGTAGAAGGCGACTCCCGGGGCCGCTCGGTGCGGCGCGACGCCGCCGGTAGCCGCGTCAGTTCTCGCTGAGCCGGCGCACGCGTTCGCGCGCGGTTTCCTCGTGTACCTTCGCGAGCTCTTCCATCACACGATCCGCGGCGTACTGCTTGGGGTCCACGCCCTTCGGCGTGTTCGCGCGGGCGGTCTCGCGGAACTCCCGGCAGCTGAACGGCTGCGACACGTTCAGGAGGATGAGATCGCGCGTGGCGAGGTCCTTGCTCATGTCGCCGCTGGGGCTGATGCGCAGCACGTTGCCGGCGATGCCCACGAGCACCGCGTAGTCGAAGAGCTTGAGGTACGAGTCGACTTCCTTCACGCCGCGCTTCGTGTCCGGCTGTCCCTCGCGGTACCTCGTCCCGGACGGAAAGACGAGTACGAGCCGGCCCTCGTGCTTGAGGCGAATCATCTGTCTCGTCGCGGCCATGTTGATGTGCGAGCTGCGCGAGCGCTCCTGTACGATCAGGTCATCGTCGGTGTGCCTGAGCAGGCTGCGCGAGGGGTAGATCACCAGGCGCGTGTACGCTTCCGCGAACGCGTTGACGAACTCGCTCTCCTCGTTGAGCTTCATCCCGGCGATCGCGACGATCCGGTCGGCAATGTGCTTGAGCCCTGCCCGTTCGAGCAGGTAGTAGAGCGCCGGGATGTCGAAATTCGAGTAGTGCTCCATGAGGATGAGGCACGACCGGCCGTTCTGCGAGCGCTCGGAGAGCTCGATCATGTGCTCCTGCTGGAGGACGCCGCTTCCGGGAAGGACAAGCGTGTCGAGGATCTCGTGGATGAGCTGCCGATTGGCCTCGTTCGCCTCCTGGTAGACGTTGTCCGGCGTGATCGTGCGCGGCTGCTTCGAGTGCTCCCGCATCGCCAACGCGTGCTCGCCGAACTGCTCGCGAATGGGTCCAAGTACTTCTGGTTTCATCCTCTGCTCCTGCCGGGGTAGATGATGGGCACCAGATCCCGCAGCGCCTCGATCGTGGGGATCTCCGCGTCGGATGCGCCCGAAGCCGTCTCGTGAACGACGTTACCACCGAGGTCCTGAAACGGTAGCAGGTATTCTACCACGTCGTCCACAACGAGTGTCGTATTCGCCCGGATCTCCAGTTTGTCCAGCGCCGTCCGGGCGCATGCGGCGCGGCGGAGTCTGGTCGACGTGAGCAACGCGCAGTCGATCATTCGCGGGCTTCCGGTCGGTAGACGAGCGTGCGGGTCGCAGCCTGTGACGCGCGGTCGGCGCGCCATCGCAGCGCGAGCGTCGGCGTGTCGACGTAGCAGATCTCCTTCACGTCGGATTTGCAGAAGCCGAGCACGAGCTCGAGCGTAACGTCCGACGCGTCGTCCGAGGGTCGTTCGAGACGGAAGGCGCGATCGAGGCCGCTCTGTGAATCGGTGCGCTCGCCGTCGGAGGAACGCAGCGTCGCGCGTTGCACGAAATCGTCTGCCGCCTCGTAGCCGGGCGGGAGCTCGACGTTGACGCTGATCGTGCCCGTGGCGGCGTCCAGGTCGAATGAGGAGACGCGGGCGCCGCTCTCCGGGTCGCTCCAGCCGTTCGTGCGGGTGTCCGTGCAGCCGGTGAGCGCGAGGCCGGCCAGCGCGGCCAGCGTGGCGAGGAGCGCCGCCGCTCTCAGTCGAGCGAGACGACGCTTACGACGAGACCGCTGGAGTGCCATCGTCGTCGCTCGTTCTTCGGGTCCGGAACTCTGAGTCCATCTACTACATAATAGTAAAGATGTTCGCCCGTTCCGAGACGTAGGCGGCGAGAGAATCGACCCGGGCTCGTTTCTCGGAGCGGTGTCATGAACGGATCCCAGCCGTTGAAGCTGCCGACAACCGAGACGCTGCTGCCCTGCGGGGCGTTGACGACGAACTCGACGGTGCCGTCGGGGTAGGTGATCGGCGCGCTGGTGACCGTGCGTTCGGCGCGCGGCACGACGGTCCGCGAGAGCGCGACCCCCCATCGGTCCACGACGCGGTCCGGATTCTGCGGGTCGTTCGTCCAGATGCCGTCGACCACCAGGCGGTAGCGGATCTCGTCGAGCTCCGGCGGGACCTCGTAGAGAAAGACGTAGACGTCGTTGGCGTTGCGTTCGAAGGCGTAGACCCGGCTGAAGTCCTCGTGCTCGAAGGCGATCTCCACCGCGTGGACGCGGCCGTCGTGGCTGTCCGGCTCGAAGGCGTAGGTGAACAGGAGATGGTCGCCGAAAACGCGGGGTGCGGAGGCTTCCTCGACGCTGCCGACCT
Organism: uncultured Spirochaetaceae bacterium; assembly: GCA_964625715.1. Taxonomy (GTDB): domain Bacteria; phylum Spirochaetota; class Spirochaetia; order DSM-27196; family SLST01; genus SLST01. The sequence goes on from CAZVEF010000100.1 coordinate 5,040, forward strand.
CGAGCGTGACGCTCAGATCCTGGGCGACGGCGGAGAACGTGAGCAGGATGGCGATCGTGACCAGGGGTATTCGTTTTCTCCACATGTTCGTATGGTACAATCAGTAGATCGACAGAGATCGGCTTGCACCTTAACGCTCGACCGGAATAGCCGACAATCGTAACAGGTATGCCGTCCCTCCAGGAGATTCGCCAGTTCAACCAGCGCCTGGTCTCAATGGGAAACGAGCCCGACGTCGTCCGCGAGTGGGGCGAGGAGCTCGAGGACGTCCCCGTGCCCGAGGCCGGCCTGGACGACGATCTCTCGTCGCTGCTTTCGGACACCGGCGAGCTCTCCGAAGAACCGACCCCCGAACCCACCGATCAGGCACCGCCCGACTTCTCGGAGCTGCTCGCCGAGGCGGCGGGCGGCGAGGCGGCGGGCGGCGAGGCGGAGCCCGCCGAGCAGGCTGAGGGCGCCGAGGCGGCGGGCACCGAGGCGGAGCCCGCCGAGCAGGCTGAGGGCGGCGAAGCGTCGCCGGAACCCGGTGAAGAGCCCGGGCCGGAACCCGCCGGCGAAGCCGAAGACGCCGGCGAAGCCGAAGACGCCGGCGAAGCCGATTTCTCCGACTTCGAGGCGCTGCTCGGGGGGATGGAAGACGAGCGCGAGGCCGAGGCCGTGCCGGAAGAGCCCTCCGACGAACTCGAGGAGTTCGGGCTTCCGGAGGACTTCGACCTGGGCGATCTCGAGGCCGAGGAGGCGGTGCCCGGCGAGCCGGGCGGTGGCGGGGCCGCCGCGCAGGAGCCCGAAGACGCCTTCGCGCTGCCGGAGGGCGGTTTCGACCTCGACGAAGACGAGCTCGGCCTGCCCGAGATGGGCGGTGTGGACGAGTTCTCGCTCGAGGAACCGGGCGCCGCCGAAGCGGTGCCGGGCGCCGAAGAGCCCGGCGGCCCGGAGACCGCCCCCACCGCGGAGGCGCCGAGCGAAGACGCGGGCGAGGCTGATTTCGACGACCTGGGCGGGTTCGAGTTCTCCGACGAGGAGGGCGACGAGACCTTCGGTGGCGAGGATGAGTTCAGCTTCGAGGAGCCGTCGGTGCCCGGCGCGGAGAGCGAAGCCGAGGAGTTCGGCGAGCTCGACGAGGTTGGCGAGGAAGACCTCGACGAGTTCAGCCTCGGCGACTTCGGCACCGAGTTCGGCGTCCTCGAGGAGGGTCCGAGCGAGGAGGAGCTCAACCCGGCGATCAACGTGCCGGAGGTCGCGCCGGGCGAGCCGCAGCCGTCGGGGGCGCCGGGCGAGTTTCAGCTCTCCGACGACGAGTTCGAGCGCATGCGGCGCACCGTCGCGTCGCTGCCGCTCAATCTGAAGCAGGAGGTCGAGCGCGTCATCGCCGAGGCGAAGGGCTCGACCGACGACGTCGAGAAGCTCGCGCGGATGCTCGTCGCCGGCGAGGGGGCGCAGGACGTCGCCAACTTCGTGAGTCGGATCGTCGGCCGGCGTATCCGTATCCCCCGCGGCTACGAGAAGCGCAGCGGCGAGGAGTTCGAGCGCGAGCGCGAGAGCTTCCTCTACCAGTTCCGCGAGAACATCTGGCCGATCGTGCGGCTCGCGGCGGTCTTCATCGTCCTCGCCGCCGGGCTCGCGGTCGCCGGCTACCACCTCGTGTTCCGGCCGCTGTTCGCGCGTTCGCTCTACCGCGAGGGAATCGAGCTCATCGAGGCCGATCAATACTCGCTCGGCAACCAGACCTTCGACCGCGCGTGGGGGATCCGGCCCGACAGCGACTGGTACTACGAGTACGCCGACGCCTTCGAGGCCGAGCGCGAGTACACCCTCGCGCAGGAGAAGTACGAACAGTTGCTCTTCGGCCGCGACCCCGCCGTGCGAGAGTTGGCGCTCGAAGCGCTCGCCAGGCGGACCTACGCGCCCATCGTCGCCAACCATCGGCTTCCCAAGCGGGGCGTGCTCGAGTTCGTCGAGTTCGAGTCGCAGACGCTCGGCAATTACGAGCGCGCCGACAGGCTCATCAACCTCCTGCTCTTCCGCGATACGAACGACTACGACGCCCGGCTCGCGCTCGGAGACAACCATATGCGCTGGGCGGAGGACGATCCGGCCCGGTACGAGGACGCGCGCCGGGCGTATGCGCGGCTCATGGAGCAGCACGGCCAGACCGACGAGCTGCTCTTCCGAATGCTTCGCTACTTCATAGCGACCGACAACCGGGACGAGGTGCTCGCCATCAAGGCCGCGTTTCAGGAGGACCCGGACGCCGAGATCGACCCGGAGATCTACGCCGAGCTCGCCGGCTACCTCATCGACAACGACCTGCTCGGCGACGTGGAGGACGTGGTCTTCCGCGCGTTCGAGGTCGATCGGACCGTTCCCGAGCTCCACTACCACCTCGCGCGCTACTACCGCGAGATATCGGCCTTCGGCGAGGAGGAGCTTGCGCTCGATGCCGCGCGGCGCCTGCTCGCCGACGCGCAGCCGTTCACTGCCGAGCGGCGCGCGATGCTCGTCGATACGCACACGCGCGTGGGCGAGAACGAGTACGAGGCGGGGAACCACCTCGACGCGCAGGAGGAGTTTTCGCGCGCGATCGAGCTCTACGAGCAGGGGCGTGAGCGCCGGATCCTGGGGCCCGACGCCGAGCTCGCGCGCGTCTACGCGCGGCTGGGCGACATCTTCTACTACGTGGGCCGGGAGTACGAGCGGGCGCTCGCCCAGTTCGACACCGCGGAGGCCGCCGGGTACGGCAGCCCGGACCTCGACTACAAGCAGGGCTTCGTCCACTACCGCGGCGGCCGGCTCGAGGAGGCGCTTTCCGAGTTCCGCGAGGCGGCCGACGACCCGGCGGCGGAGACGAACGCGCTCCTGTGGGCGACGGCGAACACGCACTTCCGCCGCGACACCTTCTTCGCCTCAGAGGCCTACTACCGCGAGCTCATCGACCGGGTCGAGCGCAGGCGCGACAGCATCCGGAACCTCCTCGTCGACGAAGACCCCGAGCACCAGTCGGTCATCGAGTACCTCTACCGCGGGTACAACAACCTCGGCGTCGCGCTCTACGAGCTCTCCGAGCAGGACAGCGACCCCGACAAGTACTCGCAGAGCCTCGTCTACTTCACGCGGTCGACCGAGCTCGCCGAAAACTATCAGCGCGACCCGGCGACGCTCTCCCGCTCGGACGCCGTGGACCTCGCCTACCTCAACCAGCGCGAAGCGCTCTACCCGCGGCCGGAGTACGAGATGCAGATCTACAACGATATCCCCGAGGACCTCGACGACCCGGTGTTCTGACGTGGGAGAGTACGCGGTGGTCGGCGGCTACGCGGTCGCCTTCCACGGCGCGCCGCGCTTCACGGGTGACATCGGCGTGCTCGTGGGCGCCGATCCGGATCGACCTGTTGACCGGGATCGACGGCGTTGACTGGACCGATGTTCTTCGCACTCGGGTAACGACGGAGCTCGAGGACGTTCTGGTCGCGTTCATCAGCGTCGACCTGTTGCGCGCGAACAAGCGCAGCACCGGGAGGGCGAAGGATCGGGCCGATCTGGAGAGCCTGGGGTCCGACGAGTGAGCCTCGCTCGCCTGAGGCGTCAGACCGGAACCATCCAGCCGAAGCCGTCCTCGACCGTGCCGTACTGGATGCCCTTGAGCGTCGAGCGGAGCTCGTGGGTGAGCTCGCCCACCTTGCCGTCGCGGAAGACGAGCGTCTTGCCGTGGTGCTCGATCGATTCGAGGTACGCCACGCCCGCGGCGGTGCCGGTCACGAAGCACTCGACCGCGTCGTCCATCACCTCGTCGATGGTCACGCGGCGCTCCTCGACCCGTACTCCCTTCGACCGCGCGATGTCGATGACGGTCTTGCGGTTGATGCCGGGCAGCACCGTGTCCTCGAGCGACGGCGTGACGAGCGTGCCGCCGGAGAGCAGGAAGAAGATGTTGCAGCTCGACCCCTCTTCGACGTAGCGGTGCTCGGTGGAGTCGAGGAAGATCGCCTCCATGTAGCCCTGCTTCTGGACCGATTTCTTCGTCAGC
>CAZVEF010000101.1:0-9053 GCA_964625715.1 uncultured Spirochaetaceae bacterium
CAACCCCGAGTGGCTGGCGTATCTGGTGGAGGAAGGGGTCGTCGACGCGGCCGACCGCCCACCGCTGCTCCCCAACGCGCCGGTCCTCATCGTGCCGGCGGGCGCACCGCCGCCCGCCGCGCCGGGCGACGAACCCGACCCGCGCCTCGGCGGCGAGCAGCTGCTGGTAGAGCGCGAGGCGCTCGTCGACCAGATCGGTCAGCGTCTGCGGGAGGATGATCCCGATCGCCTCCGCCGGGACCGTTCCCGAGAAGCCGGCCGGAGGATCGGACCACTCGAACTGAGGCTTCACGAGAAGCACCGCGTACCGCTCTGTGGTGAGGTCGACGACGCTGCGCGCCGCGCCGCGCAGCGAGCGGAAGCTCAGGTCTGCGACCGCCGCGTGCGGTGGAGGCTCGAGCACCTCCACGTGCATGATGTTCGTGCGCTCGTGAACGATGACCCGGTCGTCGGTTCGCAGGCGATAGTCGAGCTGGTTGTGCCCCACATCCACCGCGTGCACCGCGCGCGCGCCGTGCTGCAGCAGGCAGTCGGTGAATCCCCCCGTGCTCGCCCCCGCGTCGAGGAAGACCCGGCCGCGCACCGGCAGGTGCCACGCCGCGAGCGCGTACTCGAGCTTCAGCCCTCCCCGCCCCACGTAGCGATCGCGTTCGATCGAGACCGCCGCATCGGCCCGAACGCGCTCCTGCGGATCGCGGATACGCGCACGGTCGACGCGAACGTCGCCGCAGAGGACGAGCGAAAGCAGCTCCTCGCGACTGCGGTCGGGGTGAAGGGCGCACAGCCTGTCGAGCAGTCGCGTGCGCTTCACCTAGAAGCTCGATGTCTCGACGATGGGGCGGATCGATTCGGCGTGGCCGGTCGCGACGTCTACGGTGATCGCGGTCCCGTGCAGGACCACCGGCTCGCCGGAGACCTCGTTGCGAAGCGGCAGCTGCGTCAGCGCGCGCCTGATGCTGATACCCGGGTCGAATCCGATGACCGAGTCTCCGGGGCCGCACGCGCCCAGATCGCTCTGAAAGGCGGTCCCCCTGGGCAGGACGTGCGCGTCGGCGGTGGCGACGTGTGTGTGTGTGCCCACGACCGCGCTCACCGAGCCGTCCAGGTGGTGCGCGAACGCTTCCTTCTCGTCGGTCGCCTCCGCGTGGAAGTCGATGAGCACGATCCGCGTCTCCCGCTCGAGCGATCTGACGAGCTCGCTCGCCTTGCGGAAGGGGCAGTCGGTCATCGGCATCCGTTTGCGTCCCTGGAAGTTGGCGACCGCGACGGTCGTGCCGCGTACGTCCACGGTGCACGAGCCGTGACCGGGCACCCCCGGTGGGTAGTTCGCAGGTCGCAGCAGCCGTGGCTCGTCGTCGAGGAGCGGATAGACTTCCTTACGCTGCCAGACGTGATTGCCGGTCGTGATGACCGTCGCACCGGCCTCGAAGAACGTTCGGACCGTCTCCGAGGTGAGTCCGAAGCCTTCGCAGGCGTTCTCCCCGTTGACGACGACGATGTCGGCACCCACGCGCTTCGCGAGTTGCTTCAGGTGCGCGTACACGGCCCTCGCCCCGGCCTGTCCTATGACGTCACCGAGGAAGAGGGCCGTGATGGTCTGGTCGCTCACCGGAGATACCCCTCGGCGCGCGGATCAGCGTGCATACTCGACGATTCGCGTCTCGCGGATCATCGTGACCTTGATACGCCCGGGGTACCGCAGCTGGGTCTCGATCCGCTTGGCGATATCCTTCGCGATGTTCTTTGCGCCGGCATCCGAGACCTGCTCGTGGTTCACCATGATGCGCAGCTCCCGACCGGCCTGAATCGCGTACGCCTTCTCCACGCCGTCGAACTCCTCGGCGATCCTCTCCAGGTTCTCAAGGCGCTTGATGTAATTGTCGAGCGTCTCGCGGCGGGCGCCGGGGCGCGACGCGCTGAGCGCATCGGCGATCTGGACGATCACCGACTCGACGCTGCTGTGCGGCACGTCTCCGTGGTGCGCTGCAAGACAGTTGATCACGCGTTCGTCCTCGCCGATCCGCTTCACGAGCTCGACGCCGAGCTCCACGTGGTTCGAATCTCCGTCGCTTTCGATACCCTTACCGACGTCGTGCAGGAGCCCGCCGCGCCGCGCGATATCGGTATCCGCGCCGATCTCCGCTGCGAGCATTCCGGCGAGAATCGCGACCTCCTTCGAGTGCATGAGCACGTTCTGTCCGTAACTCGTACGGTACTGAAGCCGGCCGATGCCACGCACGCCCTCCGGCTTCATGTGATGGAGCCCGAGCTCGAAGAGGGCCTTCTCGCCCTCGTCGTAGATCGACTGGGAGACCTCCTGGGTGATCTTCTGAACGACTTCCTCGATCCGGGTGGGGTGGATCCGCCCGTCCTGGATGAGCCGTTCGAGACTCCGTCGCGCGATCTCCTTGCGCACCGGATCGAAACACGAGACGACGACAGCCTCGGGCGTGTCATCGATGATGATATCTACCCCGGTGAGCGTTTCGAGGGTTCGGATGTTGCGGCCTTCGCGGCCGATGATCCGTCCCTTCATCTCGTCGTTGGGAAGCGCCACCGACGCCACGGTGACTTCGGCGTTCACCTCGCTGGCCATGCGCTGGATCGTGGAGATGAGTATCTCCCGACCGCGCCGCTCGGCGGTGACGTTCGCCTCCTGTTCGATCTTGTTCACGAGCGCCTGCGCGTCGTGCCGCGCCTCGTCCTCGAGCGAGCTCACGAGTTGCCGTTTCGCTTCGTCGGCCGTGAGTCCTGAGATTCGCTCGAGCTCCTGCCGCCAGGTCGCCTCCTGCTCGGAGAGCTCTCGTGTCTTCTCGTCGAGCACGCGTTCGCGCTCGGCGACCTCTTTCTGCTGCCGTTCTGCGCTCGCCAGCTTCTCTTCTAGGTTTTCTTCCTTCTGGAGCAGTCGCTTCTCGTACCGCTGGAGTTCACCGCGCTCCTCGCGGAGCTCTTTTTCCTGCTGGTTCCGTTCCCGAAGAAGCTCGTCTTTCGTCTCAAGAATCAGTTCCTTCTTCAGTGCCTCTGCGTCTTTGACTGCGTCTCGTTTCAGCCGCTCGGCGCGTTGCTCCGATGCGGACAATTGAAATCTGGCGTATATCCACCTAACTAGCCAACCTAGAATCAAGCCAGTGAGCGGAAGGACGATCCAAAGCAATAGCTGCATCCATTCCCTCCACTACTGTATGTAATGCAACAAGATAGACTACGAACGCGGGTTTGTCAAGGAAGAATGTTCGCCTTCAAAACTGAGCAATTAGAGCTTTCAGCAGATCGGCGTAGCCTACTGCCACTCGAGATCGTCGAGCGTGTACACCACCTCGGTAGTGAGCTCGAGGTTGATGTCCCGCTTCACGTAGCGGTCGCCGTCAACGTCGACGAGCATCATGTCGTAGACGTAGGTCCCGTAACGCTCGGTATCGAGATCGATCCGGTAATCCTCTCCGAAGTGGAAGATCTCACCCGCCTCGAGGATCTGTTCGCCTTCGTCCCACCCTGCCGCGCCGGCAGGCGCGACGTGTACCTGCGCCACGTCGTAGCCCGTGTCGTTCACGAGCGTGATCCAGGAGAGCGCCGAGGCCGATGCGGCGGCGGACGCCACGTTCGCGCGCGAACCGACGAACGCCTCGTTCGTCAGCACGAGGCGCCCCCCATCGTCGGGCGCCCATCTCCAGATGATGTATTCGTTGTCGTTTGCGTCCACCGCCCGAACGTCGTAGCGCGCCGCACCGGAGCGCAGCCGCACGCGCAGCACGCCCTCGTGCGGGAGGACCGAACGGCCGAGCAGGTCTTCCCCCCAGCTGTCCGCGCTCGACGGAGAGGCGTAGAGGAAGTAGACCGCAGCCCCGGTGCGGTTGACGACCGAGAACTCGGTTGTCTGACCGGATACCGCGACTGCGACCGCGAGCAGTAACACTATCGTGACGATGGATCTGCGTCCCGCGCGCACCGCGCCTCCTACGTCTGTGAAGCATACACCAATCGACGCCGAAGATCAGCAGGCGCGCGCCGACGCGACTCGGTCGATGCGACACGCCCTGTCTGCCTCGGTTGCACGACCGAGGAGGAGAACGGTAGCATGCGGTGTGCGCAACTACGTCAAGGTCGCGATCCTCAACAACGAAATCGAAGCGAGACTCTTCTCGTCGCTCCTCGACGAGGAGCGAATCCCGCACTTCCTGCGCAGCTACCACGACTCGGCCTACGACGGCATCTTCCAGGCGCAACTCGGATGGGGGCACGTCGAGGCCGACCCCCGCCACCATGACCGGATCCTCGAGCTCCTTGGCGACCTGCGTGAGCAACAGGGACCACCGCAGAACGACTGACGCGACGGACGACCGCATCGGTTGGACGCGAATGTGAGAAGTGTGTTAAATTCGGTCGGCCACCGACCGAATTCCGTGACCTGACACCGCCGGATCGATATGATCTGGCCCGGGGGCGAGATGGATCATCTCGATTTGCTGGAAAACACGAGCGTCTACATCTTCCGCGAGGCGTACGCGAACTTCAAGGACCTGGGCATGCTGTGGTCGATCGGCAAGGACTCGACCGTGCTTCTCTGGCTCGCCCGCAAGGCCTTCTTCGGGCACGTCCCCTTCCCGCTCGTGCATATCGACACGAACTACAAGATCCCGGAGATGATCGAATACCGCGACCGGCTGACCCGCGAGTGGGGTCTGACGATGGTCGTCGGTCAGAACGAGGAGGCGCTGCGCACAAAGCAGACTTTCCCGGACGGCGCGCTCACGCGCACGCAGTGCTGCGCGGCGCTGAAGACCGCGGCGCTGCGCGCTACGCTCGACGGGACCGGCACCCGCTACCGCTTCAACCACGCCAACGACCGCTACGAGCGCGACACCTCGGGGACCCCGTTTACCGGTGTGATCGCGGGGGTGCGAGCGGACGAGGAAGGATCGCGCAGCAAGGAGCGCTACTTCTCCCCCCGCGACCGGCGGAACGACTGGAACATCGGAGACCAGCCGCCCGAGTTCTGGAACCAGTACAAGACCGAATTCGCCCCGGGTACGCACCTGCGCATCCACCCCCTGCTCGATTGGACCGAGCTCAATATCTGGGAGTACATCGAACGGGAGCAGATCCCCACCGTTTCGCTCTACTACGATCGCGGTGACGGAACGCGGTACCGATCGCTCGGCTGCGCTCCGTGCACCTTCCCCATCCAGTCGACCGCGCGTAATCCGAGAGAGGTCATCGAAGAGCTGCGCAGCGGCCAGCTGAAGAACGTCGCCGAGCGCAGCGGCAGGGCCCAGGACGCCGAGGACGGCGGGCTCGAGACGCTGCGCAAGAGCGGGTACATGTAGGAGGCCTCGTGTCGGAACTGCAGACGTCCACCGGTTCGCAGACGTCCCCTGCCTCGCAGAAGGTCAGCCCGACCGACGCGCCCGCCTACGATCGGCCACAGATGCAGATGGTGATCGTGGGTCACGTCGACCATGGGAAGAGCACTATCGTCGGGCGCCTGCTCGCCGACACCGCGACGCTTCCCGACGGGAAGCTCGAGGCGGTGCGAGCCTCGTGCGAGCGCAACTCGAAGCCGTTCGAGTACGCCTTTCTCATCGACGCGCTCAAGGAAGAGCAGTCACAGGGCATCACCATCGATTCCGCCCGGGTTTTCTTCAAGACGCCGGCGCGTGACTACATCATCATCGACGCGCCTGGGCACATCGAATTCCTCAAGAACATGGTCACCGGGGCGAGCCGCGCCGAGGTCGCGTTCCTTGTGATCGACGCGCACGAGGGCATCCAGGAGAACAGCCGCCGACACGGCTACCTGCTCTCGATGCTCGGCGTGCGGCAGCTCGCGGTGATCGTGAACAAGATGGATCTCGTCGACTACGACCAGAAGGTCTTCCGGCGGATCGTTCGTCGCTATCGTCGATTCCTCCGCTCGATCGACATCGAAGCCGAGCACGTCGAGTTCATCCCGGTCAGCGGCATGAACGGCGACAACGTGGTCGCTCGGTCACCGAAGATGAAGTGGTACGAAGGGCCCACGGTGGTCAAGCAGCTCGACGGCTTCCGAAAGGAGGCCGATGTCGGCGAGCTGCCGTTCCGCATGCCGGTCCAGGGCGTCTACAAGTTCACGAAGTACGGCGACGCGAGGCGGATCATCGCCGGGACGATCAACACCGGGGCGATTCGCGTGGGCGACGAGATCGTCTTCTACCCATCCGGCAAACGCAGCAGAATCAAAACCTTCGAACGCTTCTCCGCGCCACCGACGCGCGAGATGGGTGCGCCGGGGACGACGGGGTTCACCCTGGAAGAGCAGGTCTACGTCACACGGGGAGAGATCGCGGCGCGCGCCGACGAGGCACCGCCGGTGGTCTCCAACCGGGTCCGGGTCAACCTCTTCTGGCTCGGGCACGAGGCGATGCGTCGCGACAAGGAGTACGTGTTCAAGATGGGCGCCTCGCGCTATCCGGTGCGCCTGCACCGCGTCGTCCGGGTGCTCGACGCCTCGAGCCTCAGGGCGAGCCGCAGAAAAGAGGTGATCGAGCGTCACGACGTTGCCGAAGTCGAGCTCGCGTTCGACTCGGATATGGCGTTCGACCCGGTCGACAGGATTCCGTATACGTCGCGGTTCGTCATCGTCGACGACTACGAGATCCGCGGCGGCGGTATCGTGCGCGGGACCACCGACGACGAGAACGGCTGGATTCGCGAGAACGTGCGGCTGCGGAACTTCAACTGGGACCGCAGCACGATCTCGCCCATCCGGCGCGCGGAGCGGTATAACCAGCGCTCGACGCTCGTGCTCATCACCGGGCCCGAGAACTCGGGCAAGCACGAGCTCGCGAACCGGCTCGAGGAGCGGCTGTTCCTTGACGGCAAGTTCGTCTACTTTCTCGGTGTAGGCAACATCAAGCGGGGGCTGTCCGCCGATATCCAGGACGTCCCCGTCAGTCCGGACGAGCACATCCGGCGGCTTGCGGAGGTGTCGCATCTGTTCCTCGACGCAGGCGCGATCCTCATCGTGACCGGCGTTCAGCTCGATCAGGACGACCTCGATCTTATCCGCGTACCCGTCAACCCCGACGCGATCCTGACCGTCTGGGCGGGTCCGGAGGTGACGACCGATATAGACGTCTCCGTCCATATACCCGACCCCACCGACTTCGCCGGGGCGGTTGAACAGATCAAATCGGCACTGCGCCGGATGGGGGCGATCTACAGCCCCTATTAGGAACACGTATGAGCACACACTACTCGTTGACATGCCTTCACACCGGAACCGAGTTCGGCGACGACGACCTCCCGCTCTCCAACCCCGACTCACCCGAGCCGGCCTTCCTGAGGACGAGGTACACGCGCACACGGTTTGCGCCCGGTCCGGCCGACCACGGGATCTATCGGTTCGCCGACTGGCTCCCCATCCGGCGAACGCTCGACGGGTCCTCTGCCCCCGTGACCTACCGAAGCGAGGCGCTCGCCGGGCAGCTGGGACTCTCCCGCCTGTTCATCACGTTCTCCGGCTACTGGCCCGAGCGCGGTGCGCGGATGCTGACCGGCACCTTCAAGGAGTGCGAGGCGTACAGCGTCTGCGGGCGTCTACCGGACGACTACTCCCGGGTCCTCGTCGTGGCGTCCGCGGGAAACACCGCACGAGCCTTCGCGCGCGTAGCGAACGAGAACGACATGCCGCTCGTCGTTGTGATCCCCGAGCACAACCTGCCGGGCCTCTGGTCGATCGGCCCGCTCGGCGAGAGCGTGCGCGTCATCGCGGCCGGGGGTGACTCCGACTACTACGACGCGATCGCGCTCTCGGGTCTGATCGCGGCGCAACCCGGCTTCGCCGCCGAAGGCGGTGCGAAGAACGTAGCCCGTCGCGACGGCATGGCGACCACCGTGCTCTCCGCCGTGGACGCGATGGGAGAGATCCCGGCGCACTATTTCCAGGCCGTAGGCAGCGGCACCGGTGCCATCGCCGCCTGGGAGGCGAACCTCCGGCTCATCGACAGCGGCGAGTTCGGCGACCGGAAGATGCGACTCCACGTGAGCCAGAACGCGCCGTTCACGCCCATTCACGACTCGTGGCAGCTGCGCTCGCGGAATCTCGTTCCGATCGAAGAGCAGGAAGCGAAGCGCAGGATTGCCGCTATCGGCGCGAAGGTGCTCGCGAATCGACAGCCGCCCTACGGGCTGCGCGGCGGGCTGTTCGACGCGCTCGCCGACACCGACGGGACGACCGGCGCGGTGGACAACGAGACGGCGTCCGAGGCCGCTGCGCTGTTCGAGCGGCTCGAGGGTGTCGACCTCGCTCCGGCGGCCTCCGTGGCCGTCGCGCACCTCGTCGCCGCGGTGAGAGCCGGCGTGGTCGGACACGACGACCCGATCATGCTCAACGTGACCGGCGGCGGTTACCGGCGCGTCCGCGAGGACTTCGTCCTGCGGCCGGCCGCTCCGACGCGCGTCATCGACAGGAACGACTTCACGCCCGATTCGGTGAGCCGGATCATGGCCGAGCTCTTTTAGGAGGATACGATGTACGACGAAACGAAGACCGTGGCGCAGCCCGATCACGCGAGCAACGGAGAAGAAACGGCGCGGCGGGACATCTTTGCGAAGTGCCGCACCGACGAAGGCAGCTTCGGCATCCTGCGCGCGCGTGGGGACCACTACTTCACGCGCCCCACCCTGCCGCCCATCCCGGGCCGCCGCATGGATTTCGACGGCTCCGAGACGGTGATGTGGAGCGTCAACAACTATCTCGGTCTCGCCGACAGCGAGGAGGTGAAGCAGGCCGCGATCGAGGCCGTGCAGCAGTACGGCGTGAGCGCACCCATGGGCTCGCGGATGATGACCGGCAATACCGCCTTCCACCAGTCGTTCGAGTCCGAGCTCGCCGAGTTCGCGCAGAAGGAAGCCGCCTTCCTGTTCAACTACGGGTACCTGGGCGTTCTCGGGACGATACAGGCGCTCGTCTCACCCGAAGACACGATCGTCATGGATAAGCTCGCGCACGCGTGCATCGTCGACGGCGCCTTCCTCTCGCGAGGACAGCTGCGCGTGTTCAAGCACAACAGCGC
>CAZVEF010000102.1:0-9007 GCA_964625715.1 uncultured Spirochaetaceae bacterium
GCGATCCGGCGATCTCGTGCAACTCGGTCATCAGCGTGTGGTACGGGTTGCGGTCTACGAGAAACACTTCGACGTCTTCGTTGCGCTTGAAGTGTTTGTAGAGTTTCTTGGCGGCTTCGACGCCACCGTAGCCGCCGCCGAGGACGGCGATCCTGATTCGTTCAGACATGCGTGCTCCTTGCGTTCGGAGTAGTGCGTACGAGTATGTGATGAAAATAGTACCTTATATATCGATTTCGGTAAACACTTCTTTACAAGACGCGAGAGATTTGTGCCGGAAAAGAGGGGCAATGAACAATAAAGCGCCTTGCGTCACAATAAATCCGCGCGTGGCCCGGCGGTGGACCGCGCGATCGGCCGGCGCTGCCACGGCGATCCTCGTCGCGACCGCCGCGGCGCTCCTGCTCGCCGGGTGCGAATCCCGGCCGCCCGAGCCCCACTCGGAAACCGAGTTGCTGCTCGGAACCACCGTCAGCGTCACGACCTACGGCGATGTCCCGGACGAGGTCTACTCGCGCGCCTTCGACCGCGTGCTCGAAATAGAAGAGAGGATGAGCACGAGCGAAGAGGACTATACTATGACCGAGCTGATGGCGGTCAACGACGCGGCCGGTGAGACGCCGATCGACGTCTCCGAGGACACGTTCCACGTCGTCGCGCAGGCGGTCGAATACTCACGGCTCACCGGCGGCGCGTTCGACGTCTCGGTGCAGCCGCTCGTCTCGCTCTGGGGCATCGGAACCGACCGGGCCTCGGTCCCACCCGAAGAAGAGATTCAGACGGCCGTCGCCGCCGTCGACCACCGCGCTGTCCGGCTCGACGAGCAGAATCAGGAGATCTTTCTCCCCGAACCGGGCATGGGCATCGACGTGGGGGGCATCGCGAAGGGGTACGCGGCGGACGAGGTCGCCCGAATCCTCCGCGAGGAAGGGGTGCAGAGCGCGCTTCTCGACTTCGGCGGCAATATTCAGACGGTGGGGACGAAGCCGGACGGCTCGGCGTGGCGGATCGGCGTCCAGGTGCCCGACGCGGCGCGCGGGCAGTACATCGGCATTGCGGACGTCGTCGACCTCTCGGTGGTGACCTCCGGTACCTACGAGCGCTACTTCGTCGAGGACGGGGTTCGCTACCATCACATCCTCGACACGAAGACCGGGTATCCGGTACGCAACGGACTCGACAGCGTGACCATTATCGCCGGTGAGTCGATCGAGGCCGATGCGTTGTCGACGGCGGTCTTCGCGATGGGGCTCGAGGATGGGCTCGCCTTCGTAGAGGGCCTCGCCGACGCGGAAGCGTTCTTCGTGACGAGCGAGCGCGAGGTCATCATGAGCAGCGGCATGAACGAGTACTTCGAGCTGACGAACGAGGATTATACGCTGGCCGACCGCTGACGCAGGCAGGCAGGCCGGCGGCGGCCGGCGGCGGCTGACGCAGGCCGGCGGCCGCGGCCGCTGCGAACGTCGTGCGCCGCCTCCGCGCTACCGGCAGAGCCGGTTCGGGAGCGGCGCCTCGACCCGCCCGCGCGCGATCCGCTCGGCGAGGGCGACGAATCGCGCCGACGACAGCGTCGCCCCGGCGACGGCGTCGATCTGCGGCTCGGACGGCTGCGCGGCGATCAGGCGTTCGACGAGCGTGGACCCGACCGCCGCCCACGTGATCCCGGATGCGGTCGCGAAGCGCTCCAGGTAGGCAGCATCGTCGCGCTTGCGACGCGTCGACCCGTCGAGCTCACGACGGACCTCGCGGTACGATCCGGCGGCAAGACCGTCGCCGTCGTAGACGAGCACGAGCTCCGCGCGCCAGCCGAGCTCGTCGGGCTCGTCGGAGGCGGTGTACGGTCCGGGCGTCGCAACGACATCGAGCCCGGCGGCCTCCACCGTGAGGCCAACCTTCGCGGCAGCGAGCGCGCGTCGGGCGAGCACGTCGAAGGAAACCGACCACGGCACCGCGTTCACGGCTGCGGGCAGCGGCACCGCCTGACGGTCGATCAGACGCGAGCGGAGCTTGTCGAAGAGCGCGAGCAGGTCGGTCCCGGTATCGAGACGGTAGCGTTCGAGGAAACGCTCGGTTTCCGAGAGGCGCGCCCCGGAGCCGTCGACCGCGTCGAAGCAGATGATGTCCACGACCCCTGCGCGCACGCGCAGGTAGAGGAAGGGGCGCCAGCCCTCGGCGCCGGTGTGCGAGTAGGCGGCGGCGTAGGTGCCGTCACGATAGAGCGGAGAACCGTCGGAGTCTCGTGGAGCGTCCGGGTCGGTCTCGGGCGGACCGCACGCGGCGAGCACCGCCACCGCGGCCACGAGGACGAGGAGCTCAGAACGTCTGCGCATCGACCCCGTCCTCCTCCTCGCCGCCTTCCACCCGGACAAACACACGGTTGGGCAGGCAGGCGGTCCACTGTCCCGACTGATCGAGCCATCCGGCCGCGATGCAGATCTTGTCGCGGCACGGGCTCGAGTCTACGTGCACGCGCCCGTCGTGGATTTCGACGACCGTATCGCCGAGCGGTCCGGCGACCGGGATCGTGCGATCCTCGTCGAGCGGATAGAGGAAGGTGCCCTCATCGGTCTCGATGCTGACCTCGCTCGCCTGCGCGCGTCCGCCGAAGGCGAAAACGCTGGCGGCGACGACGGTCGCAATGGATACGAGAAGCGCGACGTAGTCGAGCGGGCGGGTCACGAACCGTCGGCCCATGTGGCCCCCGCTCCTACTTCCGCCGCTTGTCGCGGATGTAGATCTGCTTCCCGGCCGAGCCCGGAGTCGACCGCTCGTCGATGATGAACAGGTCGATCGCGGTCACGAGCTCGCCGAGCTTCTTGAACCCGTAGTTGCGCGGGTCGAACTCGGGCGCCTTGTTGGCGATATTCTGTCCCACCGTGCCCAGGTTCGCCCAGCCGGTCTCATCGGCGGAGTCCTCGGTGGCGTTGCGCAGGAGGTTGACCAGGCGCGAATCGCTCTTCATCTCGCGCGCCGTCATCGGCTTCTTCGTACCCTCCGCCTTCTCGTCCTCCTGACGGAGAATCTCGGTGAAGATAAACCGGTCGCAGGCGCCCACGAAGGCCTTGGGCGTTTTCTGCTCGCCGAAGCCGTAGACGATGAGCCCAGCTTCGCGGATCCTGGCCGAAAGACGGGTGAAGTCGCTGTCGCTCGAAACGACGCAGAACCCGTCCATCGTCTCGGTGTAGAGCAGGTCCATCGCGTCGATGATCATCGCGCTGTCGGTCGCGTTCTTGCCGCGGGTATAGGCAAACTGCTGGATGGGCTGGATCGCGTGCTCGAGCAGGACCTCCTTCCACCCCTTCAGGTGGGTGCTCGTCCAGTCTCCGTAGATGCGTTTGACGGTGGCAACGCCGTAGTTCGCGATCTCTTCGAGCAGACTCTCGATGATGTCGGGCCGGGTGTTGTCGGCATCGATAAGGACGGCCAATCGTTTCTGACCCTCGCTGTTTGGCATGTGTAGACACTACGGCATCCGGCTCGGATGATCAATGGTTGACAGATCCGGCGGGTCGATCGATGCTTAGCCGATGAACTGGTGGGGCATCGTCGTCTCGTTCGGCTTCGTATTCGGTTTCATCGGCATCGCCCAGCTGCTGCTGCGCACCGGCCGCATCTCACCTTCGGTCACGCGCAAGGTCGTCCATATCGGCGTCGCTCACTGGTGGATCCTCGCAATGATCTTCTTCGACCGCTGGGAGTTCGCGGTCGTCGGCCCGGCGGCGTTCGTCCTCATCAACCTCGCGAGCTATCTCTTCCGGCTCTTCCCCGCGATGGAGCACGAGAAGCGGAGCCGGAACCTGGGAACGGTCTACTTTCCGGTAGCGCTCCTCGCGTGCGTGCTGTTGACGTGGGCGGGGCCGGTGCCCGTCTGGGTCGGGGGACTGGCGATCCTCGTGCTCGGCTGGGGCGACGGGCTCGCCTCCATCGTGGGCGAGAATCGCGGGCCGGGATCGCTGACGGTGTTCGGCACGACGAAGAGCATCGCGGGGACGGTCACGATGTTCGTCGCCTCCACCGTCGTGGTCACCGTCTTCGTCCTTCTCTTCCTCGCGCCGGGCCCGCTCGGAAGCGCCGGTGGCGACCCGGCGGTCGCGGCGCTCGTCGTGCGGATCCTCGCGACAGCGCTCGTGGCTACGCTCGTCGAGCTCGCGACTCCGTTCGGGCTCGACAACCTCACGGTGCCGATCGTGACGCTCCTGTTCTTCCACCTCGTATGATCGACCGACCGGTCCTCCTCGCGATCGTCGCCGTCCTCCTCAACGCCGGCGCCGGGTACGGCGCGTGGCACCGCGAGTCGGTGACTGCCGGCGGCGGGGTGACCGGCGCGGTTGTCGGCGCCGTCATCCTCTTCGCCGGCGGGTTCACGTACTGGATCATGCTGATGCTCTTCTTTGTGAGCTCGTCGCTCGCGAGCCGTCTTGGCAGCCGCCGAAAGGAACGGCTCGAGCGGATGCACGAGAAGGGCAGCCGCCGCGACGCGGTCCAGGTTATGGCGAACGGGGGAGCGGCCGCTGCCGCCGTGATCGCGCTTCGCATTACCGGAGCTCCGGTGTTCGCGCTCGCGGCGGCGGGCGCCTTCGCAAGCGTAAACGCGGATACGTGGGCGAGCGAGCTGGGGGTGCTCGCGAGGCGGCCGCCCCGGTCGATCGTAACCTGGCGGCAGCTCGAGCCGGGCACCTCCGGCGGCGTGTCGCTTCCCGGTACCGTCGCGGCGGCTGCCGGGTCGCTGCTCATCGCGGTGTGGTTCGCGCTGACGGTGGGCTTCGCGGGTGAGCCGGTCGACGGCGCCGGGGCCGCGTCGCTCGGTCGTACGGCGATCGGGCCGGCCGCGGCGCTTCTGGTCGTCTGGCTCGCCGGATTCGTCGGAACCACCACCGACAGCGTGCTCGGTGCTACGGTGCAGGCGCTCTACCGCGACGAAGGCGGCGCGATCACCGAGCGCCGGCGGGGACCCGCCGGCTTCAATGAACGCGTGCGGGGGATCCCGTTCGTGACAAACGACGTCGTGAACGCGGTGAGCTCGATCGTCGCGGCGGTTGCTGCCGGATACGGGGGAAGCGTGCTGGGGGCGTAGGGCGCCGGAGGCCCATGCCGGGCCGCCGACCCGCTCAACGGCGCGCGCCGCGGCTACCCGGCTCCTTCAGCCGGACGAACCGGACCTGGTTGCGGCCGTTCTCCTTGGCGAGATAGAGCGCCTTGTCGGCGGCGTGCACGATGTGCGTGAGCGCGTGTCGCGGCGAGCGGCGCTCGGAGATACCCATGGATACCGTCACGCCGATCCGCTTGCGACCGAACGACGTCTCCATCTCTTCGATCGAGGCGCGCAGCCGCTTCGCGAGCGGCACGACATCGCGGCCGGCTCGACCCGGGAAGAAGACGATCAGCTCTTCGCCGCCGTAGCGGCAGACCACACCCTCGGGCACCACCGCCTTCTGGACCGCCTGCGCGACCGCAAAGAGGATGCGATCGCCGGCCTGATGGCCGTACGTGTCGTTCACCTGCTTGAAGTGGTCAATGTCGATCATCATCACCGCGAAGGGCGGGCGGGTGGGTACGCTCGACTGCTCGGCGAGGATCCGGTTGCAGTACTGACGGTTGTAGATGTGCAGCAACGGGTCGTAGGAGACGCGGTGCTCCATGCGGGCGAGCAGGTGGGCGATGATCGCCGCGACCAGGAAGAGCGGCGCGGCCGTGGCGAAGAGCAGCATCACCACGTGCGGCGAGATCGCGCTGCGCCCGACGAAATCGAGCGCCGGCGGCAGCACCCACGAGCCGCCGGCGAGGACTGCCAGCCCCACGAACGCCCCGCGGAGGTAGAAGCTCTGGGGACGCATGAGCGCGTTGATGACGAGCACCCCTACGGTCAGCGTCGCCGAGACGAAGACGGGGATCGAGACGAGGCGATCGGGCTCGAGCACCGCGAGATAGCCGAAGCTGGCCGGGAAGAACCTGGCTGCCGCGAGCAGCACCACCTGCGCCGTGACGAGGATCCAGGTAGTGCGGCGCGTCGTGCGATAGGTCGGAAACGGCGGGACGAAGGTGTACGCGTAGGTGAGGCCGAGCGCGAGCGCATAGACGAGCTCGGCGTAGCCGTCGGGCGGGTCGGGGACGAACTCCGCGTAGTAGCCGCCGAAGCCGATGAAGAGCGCGAGAAGAACGCTGTGCAGCCCAACCGAGTAACCGGCGAGATAGACGCGCAGATTCTGCACGCGGGGGTACGACACGTGCCCGGCGAAGAGCGCGAGAATGCCAAGCACGAGCGCCGCCGACGGCAGGATCGCCCGCGTCAGCGCAACCGGAGGCAGCGGACCGGCGGCGACCGCGGCCGCCGCGATGCCGCCGAGGAGCGCCACGGCTACCACGAGCAGCAGGCTTCCCCATCGGGCCGACCGGACGATCATAGCTGACCGCCGCCCCGCAGCTTCGATACGAAGCGGTCGGCGGCCCTGCCGGTGATCCCGGCCGCCTCGGCCGCGGCGCGCGCCCGCGTTTCAAGGTCGTCCGAGGGCGCCCCGGCATCTGCGGTCTCGTTCGCCGGCACGCCCCCGCCCAGCATCGTCTGGAGCGCATCGAGCTCGTTGCGCGAGAACCGGACCCCGGCGAGCATGTGTCGCTCGAACGACGCGCACGCCGCCGGGCATACCTTCCTGGCGATCTCGAACATCTGCCTCGCGTAGAGCCGGATCTCCTTCTGCGCGTGCGCGTCCATGCGCAGCTTCAGGAAGCGAAAGAGATTGTGCAGGTCGATCTGCCAGTACCACTCGGTGTAGAGGCTCAGGGGCAGGTTGATGCGCGCGAGCTCTCGGGCGATCCCGTCGTCGAGAAGCTTCGTGTAGGAGGCGTAGGCGTCGGCCTGACCGGCACGCACGAGCGCCTGAACGCGCGCCTCTTCGTCGGATGACAGCCGCTCTTCGGATCGGCCCTGCTTGTTATCGGTGCTCTGGACCGCAATGTCCTCGCCGGAAGGCACGTAGAACTCGTCCTTCATGACGCTGTAGCGGCCGCTGATCTCGTTCAGCCGCGCCATCCGGTGGCGGACCCACTGGCGCGCGACGAAGATGGGCATCTTCGTGTGGAAGGTCAGCACGACCTGCTCGAACGGCGATGTATGCTCGTTGCGCAGGAGGTAGTCGATGAGCGCCGCATCCTTGCGGTAGCTCCTCGTGCCCTCGCCGTAGGAGACGCGCGCCGACTGCACGATCCGCTGGTCGCCGCCGAGATAGTCGACGAGCCGTACGAACCCCTTGTCGAGGACCGGGAACTCGCGGTCAAGAATCTCTTCTGCCTCGGGAACGACGATGTGTGCCATGGCTTCCCCGCATTATCCGCGGCCCGGCACCCGCTGTAAAGAAGCTGCGGCTATAGCCCGACGCGCTGCGCTTCACTACCTTTCTTCGCGTATGACCGGCCGGCACCGACGCGCACTCGCACTCATCACGCTCGCCGTAGCAGTCGTCGGGCCGATCGCAGCCGAGGAGGAGCTCGTCACGGTCTTCAGCGAATCACGAGACGACCGGTCGGTCGTGCTTCGCGCAAGCAGCGGGCACATCGTTCCGGTCTACCTGACGGTCAACCTGCCCCGCCTCATCAACATGGAGGCCGACGTCGAGCTTCCCTTCGGTGTCCAGCTCGAACCGGGATCCGAGGGGGTCGAGCTGTTCACGCTGAGCCCAACGGCAAGCCAGGGGCGGATTGGCTACAGCGTCTCCTACAGCTACGCGCGCGGGAACCCGGAGACCGCGGATCACGACGACGACTTCCGCTACGTGGTGCCGTTCGCCCACGGCGAGAAGCGCAGGCTCTCGCAGGGCTTCGGTGGCCGGTTCTCGCATTACGGCGAGAACGAATACGCGATCGATTTCGAGATGCCCGAAGGCACCCCCGTCTTCGCCGCGCGCGAGGGCATCGTCGCGGAGGTGAAGGACGACTCGCGGGCGGGCGGGACGAGCGCGAGCTACGCCGACGACGCGAACTACATCCTCGTCATGCACGAGGACGGCAGCTTCGCCAACTACGCCCACCTGCGCCACGGCGGGGCGGACGTCGAGCCCGGCGATCGGGTGAGCGAGGGGCAGCTCGTCGGCTACAGCGGCAACACCGGACGCTCCTCGGGTCCGCACCTCCACTTCGACGTTCGCATTCCCACCCGCGAGGGCCGAATGCAGTCGATTCCCTTCCTCCTCCGCGGACCGGACGGCGAGGCGCTCGCCCCGGAGGAAGGCCGATTCTACTACGCCTACCATCCCGGCGGACCGGAGTTCCGGGCGGAGTTCGGACGTGACATCCTCGCCTCCGACTTCGACGGATACGCCGAGCCATTCACCGCGCGCGAAGAGGTCGACGTGCGTGTCGAGCAGGTCGACCTCACCTTCGTCCTCTTCGTCCGGAACGGCTACGAGCGCCGGGTCGACGTCGAGATCGCGCTCGACCTCCGCGGGCTGCGCTCGGACAACGGTCGTCGGATCACACGGACGGTGCCGCCTCAGACCGAGCTCTTCCTCACCATCCTCCGCCCGATCGACGGCGCCTCGAGCATCCAGTACGGGTACAGCCTCAGGCCGCGGTAACGGTCGGCCCCGCCTGCGGCGAGTTGGTACCCCCGACGTCCTCGTGGAGCCCAACACCAGCGAAGAGCTCGGCAACCCGGCGGTCCGTACTCGTTCCAGCGGCGGACGATTCTTCTCGACATGTTCCTGATCGGCCGGGATCGACTCGTGCCGGGAAAGATCAGGAAGCGCTCGAAGAAGTTCGTGCCCGCGCTACGCCTTCAGCCCCTTCGCTACCTTGCTGATCGCCCGCGCGACATCCGCGAGGTCGTCGTCGCTGATGTGCTCGTGGATCCGGACGATATTGCAGAGTTCGCTGAGCGCCCGCTCCGCGTTGGGACAGAGACCCGGCTCGTAGGGCCCCACATCGTTACCGGCTCCCTTGAACGGCCACTGCGAGTCACCAAAGCTGATCTGCTTCGCGAGCGCGTCGTAGAGGTAGAGAGGTTTGCCGATCCACA
>CAZVEF010000103.1:0-8965 GCA_964625715.1 uncultured Spirochaetaceae bacterium
GCTGCTTCACTACCATCAACAATTTCGGCACCAGTATCTATAGGGGGTTGGCGACAATCGTTGCCTCACGATCTATACTCAGTTCCTGAGATGAGTGCTGATGCCGACAAGCTCCTCCTGCTCGTGGAAGATCAAGCCATTATCGCGATGGCCGAAGCGGACATGCTGCGTCGTCACGGATTCGTCGTCGAGACGGCGCTCTCGGGCGAGGAAGCGGTCGACATCGCGACGCGCGACGATCGAATCGACCTCGTGCTCATGGACATCAACCTCGGAGCGGGTATTGACGGCAAGACCGCCGCCGAGCGTATTCTCGCCCAGCGCGACATCCCCATCGTCTTCCTCACCGCGTACTCCGACGAGGAGACCGTTCGTCGCGTCCGCGACATCACGAGGTACGGCTTCGTCGTGAAGAACTCCGGCGACTTCGTGCTCGTCTCCTCGATCGAGATGGCCTTCCAGCTCTTTTCCGCGCGCACGCGCGCCGAGCTCGGCGAGCGTCGTCTCGAGCGCGCGCAGCAGCTCGCCCGTTTGGGCAGCTACGAGCGGAAGGTCGGGACCGGCGAGACGATCTGGTCTCCTGAGGTGTACGATCTGATTGGTGACCCCGACGCACGACCCTCGCGCGAGGCGATTGTGCGTCTCATGCCCGACGAAGACCGCGAGCGCGCCGAACGGCGGGTCCGCGAGGCCCGCGGCCGCGGTGGAGACTTCGAGGTCGAGTACCGGATCGCGCGTCCCGACGGCAGCGTGCGCTGGATTTACGACCGGGCCGAGTACTGGCGCGATCCCGATGGAAGCCCGGTCCGCGTCTTCGGGATCCTTCAGGACATTACCGAGCGCAAGGAGGCGGAGCTCGCGCTTCAGGCGCGCGACGAGGAGCTCGAGCTCGCGCTGAACGCGGGAGGCGTGTTCGTGTGGGTCTACGATCCCGACCGGGACCGGTTCGACTACCGGACGGGCGACTCGCCCCTGTGGCCGGACGACCACCTGCCGCAGACTCTGGGGGCACTCGGGGACGTCGTGCACCCTGAGGACCGGGAATCGGTCGAGCGGGCGATCCGCGAGGTCGGCGAGGGCGGCGACGACCAGTTCGTTCTCGAGTACCTCGTACGCGACGCCGCCGGTCGCTGGCGCACGATTCTTACGCGCGGGGTCGCTTCCGGGGAGCAGCACCCGCTCGTGCTTGGCGCGTCGACAGACATCACCGGCGTCCTGGACCGGTCGCATCGCTGAGCGCCGGCTCTCCGAGCGGTACATCAACGCGGGGCAGGTGCTGATCGTGCAGCAGAGCACGACCGGCGTGGTCGTCGACACCCCGATCGCCGCAGACGGCGTGCTGCAGAACGACGAGTACTCGGGCACGCTGAGGATCGTCGGTGAGCCGTTTACCGAGGAGCTCTACGGCATCGCCGTCGAGACGGACAACGACGAGGTACTCGCGCTCGGGATGACGCGGACGCAGGCGCTGCGGAAGGTGATCCTCCCGTAGGCGTTCAGGGTGATCCTGCCGCCGGTGGGAAACGAGTTCATCGCGCTCTTGAAGGACTCCTCGCTCGTGAGCATCCTTGCGGTTGCCGATCTGCTTCGTCGGGGACGCGAGTACGCCTCGCAGACCTTCGAGTGCTTCCAGGCATATACCGTGGTGGCGCTGATCTTCGTACTCACGCTCTTCTTCTCGAAGCTCGTGGCGATCATGGAGGAGCGGGTTCGCTCCACCACGGGGGATAAGCCGATGAGCGAACGGCCGACCGGAACGATCGTGCCGAGGGTCCGGATCGAAGACGCGCACAAGAGCGTCGGCGAGGTGCAGGCGCTGCGCGGCGTCTCGCTCGAGGTGCGTTCGGGCGAGGTCGTGGAGACGGGCGCACCGTCGGTGTTCTTCGACTCGCCGGTTCAGGAGCACACCAGGCGCTTCCTCGAGCACATCCTGCAGCGCGCCCGCTCCGGTCGCCGCTGCGCGCCGCCCTACGCCAGATCGTGCCGATAGCGGTCGACCAGGAGGTCTTCGTACTGCCGATGCCGGTCGATGTAGGTCTCCACGAACGGGCACCCCGGCGCGATCCTCTTCCCGTTCTCGCGCGCCCAGTCGAGCGCATGCCTGATGATCGCGGTGGCTATCCCGCGGCCGCGGATCTCGTTGGGCGTGTACGTATGGGCGTAGTCGAGCGAACCGTCGGGCAGCTCGTAGTACTCGAGGTACGCCTCGTGGCCGAGCTCGGCGACGGTGAATCGGTGTCGATCGGGCTCGTGTCGTACGTCGTGCTCCATGATCTCTCCCGTCTTCTCAGACGACCGGCGCCTGCTCGCCCCGGCGCGCGAGGCGCCGCCGTGCCGGGCACTTCGGCGGCTCGGTGAACCAGTAGCATCGCGGTTCACACTCCTGGCAGCGCTCGATGGGCCGGTCGGCCCGCCGGAGCGCCTTCATCGCCCATCCCGGGTCTGCGAGGATCGCGCGACCGGTTGCGACGAGGTCGGCGATCCCGGCTTCGATCGCAGCAGCACCCGCCTCGGGGGTAAAGATACCGTTCACGCCGACGACTGGCACGTCTACCGACGCGCGCGCGATCGCGGCGAGCAGCAGCGTCGGCGTGGGCTCGAGGCCGCTCTGCGGATCGATCGCCCGTACAGCCTCCCCGGTGCGCGCGCGAATATCCGCTTCGGTCGACTCGTCGAGCCCTCCTCCGTTCGAGATATCGAGGAAGTCAGCTCCGACCTCGACCGCTGCACGCGCGGCCGCGATTCCCTCGTCGACCGACAGCGCTCGGGGGGTCCCTGCGGCGAGGCCGAGCCGCACCGTGAGCGCGGCGCTACGATCGTGCCCGGCGCTGTCGATTTCTTCGCGCGCGGCGCGCACCACCGCTATCATGAAGGCGCGGCGTCGCTCGGGGGTGCCGCCCCATTCGTCATCGCGCAGGTTCGTCTGCGGCGAGAGAAACTGGCTGATGAGGTAGCTGTGCGCGCCGTGGAGTTCGATCACCTGGAAGCCCGACTCGAGCGCGCGCCGGACTCCGAGCCGGAACGCCTCCACGGTGCAGGCGACCTCGTCGCCGGACATCTCGTGTGCGCCCTCCGGTGAGCGCTCGAGGAGCGACGGTACCCAGGGGTCGAGGCCGTAGAGTCGTTCGCGCTTCGTCGAGCCTCCGGCGTGGTGAATCTGGATGCCGGCGAGCGCGCCGGTTTTCCGAATCGTTGACGCGAGGCGCGCCAACCCCGGCATCTGCGCGTCGTCCCACACGCCGAGCTGCGTGGCCGCGAGTCGCCCCTCCGGGCGGACCGTCGTCGCCTCCACGATCATGAGCCCCGGCCCTGCCGAGCGGGCGTAGTGGTCAAGGTGCGCGTCGGTGACGGTTCCCGACTCGTCGGCCTTCCAGATCACGAGCGGTGGCATCACGAGGCGGTTCGCCGCGGTCAGCGGACCGAGGTCGACAGGGCGGGAGAGCGTGTGAGCAGGTTGCATGCGAGGAGTATAGCGTGTCCGCCGTCGCGGCCCAAGGGGCCGGGCCGCTCGACCTCAGGTGTCGGCCGGGAGCGCGCTCGCAGCGTAACCGTCGCTCCGTCTTCAGCGTCCATGGTCATTGTGCGTCGATCCGGGCGGCGAGCGCCTGTACGAACATCAGAGCATGTCCGGTCTCGAGCGGTGCCCGACCTTCGCGAAGGCCGGTGCCGATGTCGCTGACCCGAAGCTCCAGCGTCGAGTCGATCGTCGTGACATACACCCCGATGCGGCCGGCGCCGTCGACCTCGAAAGCGTGCTTGTACGCGTTCACCACGAGGTCGTGGAAGATGAGGCCGATCGGATTGGCCGGTCTATGCGGAGGCTGAACGAGTCAAGCGCGAGATCGAGATCGATGCGATGGGCGGAATCGAGAGACGAGGAAATGTCGGCGGCGAGGCTGTGCAGATAGTGCGTGAGCTCGACACAACCTGGAGACTGTTCTTGACGCGGTGGTGGATCTCGCGGATGAGGGGCTTGCGCTCGGCAGTTGAAGGCCGCGACGGTGAGTGAAGGCGCATCCGGCGCGGCGTGCGAGTGCTGGGGGGGGAAGATGCGGGGTTCCGCTCGGCAGGGCGAATCGATATGCTCGTCGCAGGAGGAGACATGGCTCCCGATTCATTCGACATCGTGTTCGAGACCACCAAGGGTTCCGTTCGAGCTTGCGTCCACCGCGACTGGTCGCCCCACGGGGCGGACCGGTTGCACGAGCTCGTAGAGGACGGCTTCTTCGACGGTGTGGCCTTCTTCCGCGTGCTCGACGGGTTCGTCGCGCAGTTCGGCATCAGCGGGGATCCTGCGACCGGCGCCCGCTGGCGCGATCGACCCATCGAGGACGACCCCGTGAAGGCCTCCAACACCAAGGGTACCGTCAGCTTCGCGATGGCAGGTCCGGGTACGCGCACGACGCAGCTCTTCGTGAATCTTGCGGACAACGCGCGTCTCGATGCGATGGGCTTCTCGCCGGTCGCCGAGGTTGTCGAGGGAATGGAGGCCGTCGAATCGCTCTACGCCGGCTACGGCGAAGGCGCGCCGCGCGGCAACGGCCCGAGCCAGGCGGACCTCCAGCGGCGGGGGAACGGGTACCTGCAGGAGTCGTTCCCCGAGCTCGACTACGTGACGAAGGCCGTCATAGCCGAGTAGCGAAGGATACAGGCGCAGACCTCTCGCCGTCGGGCATTCGCGACCGAACGGGGCTCGTGTTGTCGATCGTGACGGTGTGTGCTTTCGCCTTCAATGTCTGGAAGGGAATCGGGATTACGGCGACCAAGGCCATCGTCGCGGAGATCCCGCGTCAGCGGGAGCGAGGGACGTCCCTATCCGTCCGGCACCTCATCACGAACCTGGGCGCGGTGGCGACCGGAACGGTCATGGCGACCGTCCCGGGTCAGGAGAGCCCTATCTGGCGCTACGCGATCCTCGCGCGCTCGCCCAATCCCCGTATCACGATCTACGCCGTGAAGGCGCTCGAGGTGTTTGCGAGCTTCGATCCGCTGCCGCTCATAGTGTCCGGCCGGAAGCGGGGCATCGTGGACGGTGAGGTCGCCGAGCTCTCCGCCGGCGAGTCGTTGCTCGTGCAGCGCGGAGCGACGGTACGCTACGCCAACCCCTACGACGAGCCCACCGAATCCTGGTCGGCGTGCGTACCCGCGTTCTCCCTCGAGCGTGTCAATCGGTCGGCTGACCCTCGGAGTTCATATCGCCGGCGATCTCTTCGACCTCCGGGCGAGCGACGGCGGACCTCATGGTCGAAGACCGTCCCGTGCCGGCAAAATCGGTCAGCGAATACGCGAATTGAGCGAAGATCCTGCGGTCGTACTTGCCGTCGTCGGTGTCTTCCTTGATGAGCTTGAGCGCGGCCAACGGTCGCATCGCGGACCGATAGGGCCGATCGTCGTTCGTAAGCGCCTCGTACGCGTCGATGATCGCGATGATCCGGCCGGTCTCCGAGATGGGCCCTGAGACGCCCGCGGGATAGCCCGAACCGTCGAGCTTGAGGTGATGGTGGAGCGCCCCCTCGATCGGCGTGTTGAAGTCGCCTTCGTATTCCTCGAGAATGCGCGCGCCGGCCTCCGGATGGCGGGCCATGTCCGCGAACTCCTCTTCGGTGAGCCGGCGCGGGGCTGTGAGCACGACGGGATCGACGTCGACTTTCCCGACGTCGTGGAGGAGCGCGGCCAGCCCGAGCGCTTCTGTTTCGGCTTCGCCGCGGCGCGTGTAGTAGCAGTAGCCGATCGTGAGCGCCATCACGTTGATCGAGTGGATCGCAGTCGAGTAGTCGGTGTGCGAGATGCGCGCGAGGTGCTTGATGACGTCCGGTTGGGCCGAATAGGCGTCCACCACGCTCGAGACGAACCGGGGGAGTACCTTCAGGCTGCCGCTGCGCGGTTCGGACAGCGTCTCGTCGACGATCATCGCCAGATCGTCTCTGATCTGCGCCATCTCTTCGCGCCCCGCCTTGACGATCCTGCTCGTCAGGTTCGTGCTGAACCCGCGCTGGGCCTCCCGCAGCGCGCGCAGCTTGTCGTCCGGGCGGATGTAGAGGCTGCCGAGGTAGGGCTTCGCATCGAGCGAGCGGTCGGTGAACCTCATACCCGACGGCTTGTAGAGCGCGATCTTGCCCGCGGGGTTGCGGTAGTAGAGCTCCACATCGTCGTAGTACTTGAGGTTCGACTTTCGGACCGGGATCCATTGCTTCCCGTCGATGAGCTCCATGCCTCGCCCAGCCTATCAGCGGCCGCACTGTGATACAAGGTGTGCCCGCCGGTGCCCGAGACCATGCAATCGCTGCTGGCGACGCGTATACGGTGCCCCATGGTGCAGACCAGCGCGTACGTCCGCGCCGACCGGGCCTTCGGATCGCTCATCATTCGCCATGCGCAGGAGGAGCAGCTGTGGACCGGTGGTCGCTGGCTCGAGGGGCCCGTCTACCGGCTCGACGCAGGTATGCTCGTCTACAGCGACATCCCGAATGATCGGATGCTTCGATGGTCAGACGGCGACGCCGTGACCGCGGTTCGCGCGCCGTCGAACTACGCGAACGGGAACGCGCGCGACACCGACGGCAGACTCGTGACCGGCGAGCACGGCGGACGTCGGGTGACCCGGCCCGAGCACGACGGGATAACGGTGCTTGCCGACCGGTTCGACGGTCCCGACCGCAACCGGCTGTTCGTCACCGCGACTATCTCGTTGTACCTGATCTCTCTCGCCGTTCGTGGCTCGGCCTGAGTCCGGCCCGGCGTCTCGCGGCTCGGACCGCTGGCCGCGAGCCGATCGGATTTGACAGCGCCCGAATTCGGGTCCACAATTGCAGTATAGGATTCGCCATGCAGTTGATTCACCGCACCATACCGCGGGAGTTCCTGGAGATGCTGCCGGAGGGGATGAAGTTCATCCACCGTCACGGCACGGAATTCCTCGTGGTCGAGGAACTCCTGTGTCCGCAGGGCCATTCGCTGATGGTCGACAGCGTCCGCCTCCACGATGAGCCGTCCATCTCGATCGCCGTGACGCGTCCGGAAGGCACAGGCCTGGTCTTCATCGATGCCTACTGGGGCAGCCACGCGAAGCTCTTCAACTTCATGGCCGATGCAGACCATCCAATGGATTACGCCGATGCGCACTGCCCGCGCTGCGGCGCCTCGCTCGTCGTCGAGCGCGCGTGCGGCCGCATCGACTGCGACTCGGCGAAGAGCCTCGCGCTGCACCTTCCGGGTGACGAAGGAAACATGATCTACGTCTGCGCGAAGCTCGGGTGCCCGGACCACAGCATTGTCGTGGGCGACGTACCCTCCACCGTCCGCGAGGAGGTCAACGGGATCAACTTCTTCGGCTACGGCGACGACGACAACGTCTTTGGAGGTATCTGATGGAGAGCGCCAACTTCGCACGTATCGAGCCGGACCTCTGCAAGGGGTGCCGGCTCTGTGTGGAGACCTGTCCGAGGGGCTGCCTCGAGATGGGTACGGACATCAACAAGCTCGGCTACCGCTTCGCGCGGTTCGCTCACTACACGTGCACGGCGTGCGGGATGTGCTTCTACGCGTGCCCGGAACCGGGCGCGATCACCGTCTACAAGGACGAGCCGATCGAGACAACGGAGGCCGCCTCGTGAAACAGCTCATGAAGGGGAACGAGGCGGTTGTGCACGGCGCGCTCCTCGGTGGAGCGACGCACTTCTTCGGCTATCCGATCACGCCGGCGAGCGAGATCGCGCACGCCGCCGCCGACCTGTTCAGCCGCAGCGGACGGCACTTCCTCCAGGCGGAGAGCGAGGTTGCGGCGATCAACATGATCTACGGCGCCGCGGCTGCCGGCGCGCGCGTGATGACAGCCTCGAGCGGACCCGGCATCAGCCTCATGGCAGAAGGTATCTCCTACATCGCCGGCGCCGAACTGCCGTGCGTCATCGTCGACGTGCAGCGTGCCGGCCCCGGTCTGGGAAACATCTGGCCGGAGCAGAGCGACTACAACGCGGTCGTCAAGGGCGGAGGGCACGGCAACTACCGTAACGTGGTGCTTGCGCCCAACTCCGCGCAGGAGATGTGCGACCTCACCTACGGCGCCTTCGAAATCGCCGACCGCTATCGCGTGACGGTCTTCGTGCTCTCGGACGCATACATCGGGCAGATGATGGAGCCCGTCGAGCTGCCTGAGCGCGTGCTGCACGGCAAGCGCAAGCGGTGGGCGCTCTCCGGCGACGCGGAGAGCCGCGAGAACCTGGTTACCTCCATTTACATGAGCACCTCCGGCCAGAGCGAGCACAACTGGAGCCTGAAGGCGAAGTACGACAGGATCGCCTCTGAGATCACCGACTGGCAGGAGGTGGAGACCGAAGACGCCGAGCTCCTCTTCGTCGCCTACGGGATCAGCGGGCGACTCGCGCTGAGTGCAGTGCAGACGTTGCGGCGCAACGGCGTTCGCGCCGGGCTCCTGCGTCCGCGTACGCTGTCGCCGTTTCCGGGGCCTCGGCTCGCTGAGCTCGCTTCCGCGGGCGTACGCGACGTCGCGGTCGTCGAGCTCGCCGACGGCATGATGGCCGATGACGTGCGGCTCGCCGTGCCCGAGGCCGTGGGCGTCCATCGGCTCAACTGGCTCGGCGGCGAGGTGCCAACGACCGGTATGGTCGTCGACCGGGTGGCGGATCTCGTCCCGGGGCTCGAGGCGACGGCCGGCGCAGGCGTGAGGCAGGAGGCCACATGATCGCGTACGCAAAACCACAGAGCTTCTACGACGTATTCGAGCGAAAGGGGCCCGGCCAGCGCACGACGCACTACTGCCCCGGCTGTGGCCACGGCACCGTGCACAAGATCATCGCCGAGGCGCTCGACCGTTTCGGCGTCCAGGACCGCACCATCTTCTGCAGTCCCGTGGGGTGCAGCGTCTTCGGGTACTACTACTTCGACACGGGCAACATCCAGTGCGCACACGGACGGGCCCCGGCGGTTGCCACCGGTATGCGGAGGG
>CAZVEF010000104.1:0-8951 GCA_964625715.1 uncultured Spirochaetaceae bacterium
TCACGCTCTCCACGCTCACCGAGCGCGGGTACGACCCGCTCGACTACCGCTCGTTTCTGCTGGGCGCGCACTACCGTACGCAGCTCACGTTCAGCTGGGAGGCGCTCGACGCCGCCCGCTCGGCGCGCGCGTCGCTGGTCGAGCAGCTGCGCGACCTCGCAGACGGCCTGGACGACTGGTCGCCCGACGCGGACGTATCGCTGGGAGAGACGGCGAGCCGGGCGCGCGCGGAGATCGACGAGGCGTTTGACGACGATCTGAACGCCCCGCGGGCGCTCGGGAGGCTGCGTGCCTTCCTGAAGGACGCTTCGGTGCCGCCGGCCGAGCGGCTTGCCGTCGCGCTCGACGCGGACGGGGTCTTCGGACTCCGGCTGCGCGAAGCGGTGACGAAGCGCGAAGAGCTCGATCCGCAGCTCGCCGCGATGATCGCCGAACGTGAACAGGCACGCCGGGCGAAGGATTTCGCCCGGGCCGACGCGCTGCGCGACAAGCTGCGCGAGGCGGGCGTCGCGCTCGAGGACACCCCTGCGGGGACGAAGTGGAAGCTGGAGTAGTGTAACCCGACCGGCGGGTGGGTTGTTTGAGGTATGCAGTGGACGTCTCGTGCGGATATCTTCCAGCTCGTTTATCAGCATGTTTACCCGATTATCTTTCGTATCACGTACCGGATCGTCGGCCGCGAGGATGTCGCTGAGGACCTGTGTCAGGAAGCGTTCATCAAGTACTACGAGCGTATCGACACGTTTCCTGACGTTGACCAGGCGAAGTACTGGTTGATTCGAGTCGCCAAGAACCTGGCGCTCAACAGCGCCAAGCGCTCGGGCCGCGAACGGCGCGCGTACGAGCGGGTCTATCACGAGCCGAAGCGGCTCCCGCGCTCGGGCGAGGACGAGGTGATCCGCAAGGAGTCGGAAGAAGAGGTCCAGGCGGCCCTCTCCCGGCTTCCGGAGAAGATGAGAACCGTGTTGGTTCTGAAAGAGTATGGCCAGCTGACCTACAAGGAGATAGGCTCCATCCTCGGCATAACCGAGGGCAATGTGAAGGTGCGGGTGTTTCGCGCGCGCGAGCGGCTGCTCGAGCTGCTCAAGGGAGACGAGGCTGATGCGTCCTGATCGTGCATTCCTTTCGGCGTATCTCGACGGCGAGGTGCCCGAACGGTTCGTCGGCGAGATCGAGGCTGCGATCGAGCACGATCCGGAGGTCCGTGCCGATTACGAAGAGCTGCGCGGATTGAGATCGCTGCTTGCCAGGGAGCTGCCCGTCGATGTTGCCGCGAGCGCGACGCGCAGCTGGGCGGTCGTGCAGGAACGAATCGGCGACAAGGAGCCGCAGCGGGATGTCTGGCACCGTCGCGTCTCGTTGCCGCTGCCGGTTCTCGCCGCAGCGGCGACCGTGCTCCTCGCGCTCGTGGGCGTGCTCGCGTGGGCGCTCATTCCCGCCGGCGCACCGGGCGACGACGCGCTCGCGCGCGGAAACGACGTGGACGTCACGATCCGCGTCGACGGGTCCAACGTGGAGCACGTGTTGCGGTGGCTCGTCGATCAGAATAAGCTGGGCGAAGTGAACATCGAGCTTCCCGAGCAGCGGTTCGAGATCATAGGTGAGCCGGCGCTCGTGAAGCCCGCGCGATACGAGGGGGAGACGGGCAGATGAGACGGGCGAGTCCGATCATCGGACTGCTTCTGTTTCTCGTCGCGACGGCCGCCGAGGCGGTCGAGTTGGACGATATTCTCAAAGCGTTGCTCGACCAGGCGCTGACGCTGACGATCACCGCGCGCGTGGTCGAGGACGGCGAGGAGACGATCCAGAGCTACGAGCTTACCCGTGTGACGATTTCCGGTCGCGCCGTCCGGCTGCGCCTGGAAGGCGGCAACATCACCGTCGTTGCCGAGTTCACCCCCTACGAAGAGGAAGACGGTATCCTGCTGGTCGCCGAGGGCCGGATCCTGCTGC
This sequence comes from uncultured Spirochaetaceae bacterium, assembly GCA_964625715.1. Lineage (GTDB taxonomy): Bacteria > Spirochaetota > Spirochaetia > DSM-27196 > SLST01 > SLST01. The sequence continues at coordinate 1,954 of CAZVEF010000104.1, forward strand.
GGACCGCCGACGACGAGGAGGTACAGTACATGACCTCGCTCCGCAGCGTGCCGCTGGCTATCGGCGAACGCGCGGTGTTCTATCCTCTCGGGAAGTCTACGTTTGACATGGACCTCGAAAGCGATCACAGTGGGGCACCGAATATTGAGCTTGAGGTACAGATCGCTCCCTACAAGGCCGAACGAGGATAACCCTGCCCGATGTCAGACAGTCCGAACCGTCTTGCGCTCGTTCCCGTTCTCCTGGTTGCAGGTGCGCTCGTCGCGCTGACCGTGCTCGTCATCGTCGTCGCTCGGGATCCTGTCGTGGAGCGGGTTTCGCCGCTCGTCGCCGTAGCGGGTGAGGAGGTAACGGTCACCGGTCGCCACTTCGGCGAGACCGTGGGGTCCGTGGTCGTCGCCGGCCGTGATGTCCCCGCCTCGGAGGTCACGGCGTGGAGCGACGAGGAGATCTCGTTCGTCGTACCGCGACGCGCCGATTCGGGGTTACTGTACGTGAAGACCGATCGAGGTCGCAGCGACGGCGCGCTCCTGCAGATCCAGACGAGAATCCCGCGTGCGTCGTCGAGCGGGGGCGGTCCCGGGGCGCCGGTGATCGCCGAGGTGGACCGGACCGAGGTCCAGGTCGGCGCGCTGCTCACGATACGCGGCTCCAATTTCGGTACGATGCGACACACGTCACGGGTAGTCTTCTCCACGGCCGGCGGCGACGCCGGCGCGGCGTGCGCGAGCGACATCGCCTACGCCCTCTGGGACGACACGATCATCACGGTACGCGTCCCGGCGGAAGCGGTGTCCGGATTGCTCAGCGTGGTCACGCCGTGGGGCGAGAGCAACCCGGTTCGCGTCGCCGTCGAACGCCCGGCCGGAGAGGTAGTGGCCGACGAGCCCGCGGAGATCGGAGTACGCTACGGCGCGGGCATCGCGGAGGTCGTCACGATCGACCAGGGCGGCGGAGAGGACCTCGGGGGGCGGCGCGACATCGTGCTGCGCCTGCCGCGCGTGAGCGCATCGGCCTCTCAGCGTAACGTCCGCTATCTGGAGGACGAGGCCGACGAGTTCCGATTCGAGCGCGTGAACGACGGCTTCGAGCGCGAGGTGATTCGAACGCTGCTCGTCGACCGCTACGAGCTGCGGTCGCGGATCGACCCCGCGCGCGTGTCGGCGGCCTACGAGTCGGAGACCCGGTTCTTCGAGTACTACACGAGGTCGCTCCCGGACGCTCCCACCCGCGATGAGCGCGTGCAGGAAATCGCCGCGCAGCTGCGCAGCGGCCGCGCGAGCCCGTACCGTATCGCGGAGGCCGCCTACCTTGCCACGCTCGACTCGCTCATGTACGCGCTTGGCCGGGACGATCGGTCGGTGCTCGCCGGGCTCGAGAGCGGCTACGGCGACGACTTCACGTACGCGACCCTCTTCGTGACGCTCACCCGCGCCGCCGGCGTACCATCGCGGCCGGTCGGCGGCGTGCTCGTTACCTCAGACGGCCACGCGTATCCGCACTTCTGGGCCGAGTTCTTCGTCACCGGAATCGGCTGGATCCCCGTCGATCCGGCGCTCGGCGACGGGGCGTTTCCGTCCGGCTTCCCGGTTCCCGACGATCCACGCGCCTTCTACTTCGGCAACCTGGACAACCGGCGGGTCGCATTCGGTCACGGCTACGACGCGTTCGAGCCGACCTTTCTCGACGGGATCCGCGTCGAGCCGGACGACCCGTATACGCTGCAGCGAACCTACGCGGTGGGCGGAGCTCTCGTCGACGCGTTCCGGTTGACCTGGTTCCGGCCACAGGTGATCGGCCTACAGACCTCCAATTGACACCGGCTTGGCACGCGTCCTATCCTGCGAGTCGAAAGGAAGCCGATGTCAAATCTCAAGACGACCGATCCCGATATCTACCAGGTCCTTCAGCAGGAGGAGACGCGCCAACGCGGGAAGCTCGAGCTGATCGCGAGCGAGAACTTTGCGAGCCGCGCGGTGCTCGAAGCCGCCGGTTCGGTGCTCACGAACAAGTACGCCGAAGGCTACCCGGGCAAGCGTTACTACGGCGGCTGTGAGGTCGTCGACGTGGCCGAGAATCTGGCCCGCGACCGGGCGAACGCGCTCTTTGGCAGCGAGCACGCCAACGTCCAGCCGCACTCGGGCAGCAACGCGAATATGGCGGTCTACATGACGCTGCTCCAGCCGGGCGACACCATTTTGGGTATGGACCTCGCCCATGGTGGTCACCTTACGCACGGCAGCCCCGTCAACTTCTCCGGGCAGCTCTACGACTTCGTGCACTACGGAGTCGACCGCGAGAGCGAGCTGATCGACTACAACGAGGTCGCGCGGCTCGCCGGCGAGCACAGGCCGAGGCTCATCGTGGCGGGCGCATCGGCGTATTCGCAGCTTATCGATTTCGCCCGGTTCCGCGCGATTGCCGACGACGTGGGCGCGTTCCTCATGGTCGACATGGCGCACATCGCCGGGCTCGTTGCCGCCGGCGAGCATCCGTCGCCGGTGCCGCACGCGCACTTCGTCACGACGACGACGCATAAGACGCTCCGCGGCCCGCGCGGGGGCTTGATTCTGATCGGGAACGACGCGGAGAACACGCTCGGCGTCACCGCTGCGAAATCCGGGCGGACGCGACGCTGGTCGGAGCTCGTGGACTCCGCGGTCATGCCGGGGGTGCAGGGCGGCCCGCTCATGCACATTATCGCGGCGAAGGCCGTGGCGTTCCGCGAGGCGCTCACGGAGGGCTTCCGCGACTACCAGCGCCGGATCAGGACCAACGCGAGGGCGCTCGCGATCGCGCTCGCCGAAGGCGGCGCGAGGCTCGTATCCGGCGGCACCGAGAACCATGTGATGCTCATCGACGTCAGCCCGTTCGGGCTGACCGGCAAGAAGGCCGAAACGTGGCTCGACGAAGCGAACATCACGGTCAACAAGAACGCGATTCCCTTCGACACGAAGAGCCCGCTCGTTACCTCGGGGGTACGGATCGGTACGCCGGCGGTGACCACCCGCGGCATGCGCGAACCGGAGATGAAGCGCATCGCCGAGCTCATTCTTGAAGTTCTGCGCTGTGAAGGCCGACAAGAGATAGTAGAGTCGGTGGCGGACCGTGTCTCCGAGCTGTGCGCCGGGTTTCCTCTGGCGAACGGACTCGAGTAGGCGCTCGTCGGCTCCACGCGGCCCTGGACGCGGTTTCGGGGTCGGCCAGGGGTGAGTGTGCTCGGATTGACAAACGAAAACAGCGGCTCGTATACTGGCGGGGAAATGGCCGACCATCGGGATTGTGCATGAGTGCTCCACTCCAGCTCTCGATCGTCAACTTCACCAAGGGCGCGTACATTATCGTGGAAGGCAAGGCCAACGCCGACCACTTCTTCATCATACGAAGCGGTAAAGTACGGGTCAGCAAGGAAGTAGAGGTTGTCGAGGAAGAGGGCGGCAACATACTCGGCCCCGGCGACTTCTTCGGCGTCGTCTCCACGATGTCGTCGCACAGCCACATCGAGACCGCGCAGGCGATGACGGACGTCAGCCTCATTTCGGTGCACCGCGAGCAGTACGGGATGCTCATCGAGCGGAATACGCCGGTGGCAATGAAGATCATCGAGAGCTTCTCACGCCGCATGCGTTACCTCGACGAGGCGCTCGCGCGCATCACGCTGAAGAGCAACGCCAACGAGGGCGACATCTCGCATCTCTTTGGCGTTGCCGAGTACTACGCGCGGCAGAGTCAATACAATCAGGCCTATTACGCGTACTACCAGTACCTCAAGCACTGTCCGGGCGGCGAGCACGTCGTGACCGCACGCGAGCGGCTGGCGAAGATCAAGCCGTACGCGAAGGCAGTCTACCTCGACGGAGACGAGAACGTCTTCACGCGCAGCTATCCGAAGGACACGATGGTTTTCAGCGAGAACATGCCCGGCAAGGAGATGTACATCATCCAGAAGGGCAGCGTGAAGATCACCAAGATCGTCAACGACAACGAGGTCCTGCTCGCCGTGCTGCGGCAGGGAGACATGTTCGGCGAGATGTCGCTGATCGAGAGCAAGCCGCGGTCGGCCTCGGCGATCGCCTTCGAGGACGCGGTCCTGCTCGCGGTGAACAAGGAGAACTTCGCGCGGATGGTCCGGACCCAACCGCAGATCATCGCCCGGCTCACCACGACGCTCGCCGAGCGGATCTGGTTCGTGTACAAGCAGCTCGCCAATACGCTGCTGTCGGACAAGGTTGGCCGGATGTACGACGCGCTGCTCATCCAACTCGAGCGCGCACGCGTACCCATTCGGTCGGGCGAACCGTATACCTTCGACTTCGGCATCAAGGAGCTGATCAATATGGTCGGCTTACCCATGTCGGAGGGCAACCAGGTGGTCCGCGATATGCTCAAGAACTCGAAGGTCAAGGCCGTCGAGAACAAGATCTACACGTCCGACATGGAGGAGATCGAGAAGCAGGCGAAGTACTACCGCAAGATGGAGCGGATTGAGAAGTCCCGGCGCGAGCAGCGCCGCATCAGCTAGTCATGCTCTTTCTCCTCGGCGAGGCGCTCGAACCCCTGTTCGGGCCGTTCAGGCTCTTTGCATCCCGACTCTTCCTCATCGTCTCCGGAACGCTCGTGAGCTTCCTGCTCACCTTCCTGCTGGTTCCGCGCGCCTTCGCCTGGCTGCCGAGCGACCGCGGGCGCAGCTTCGCGGTCGACGGCGAGGTCGCGAAGGGAAAACCTACCGGCGCAGGAGTCGTGTTCATCAGCGTCTTCGCGGTGATCGCGGTGCTCGTCGTGCCGTGGGGCTGGCGGCAGCTCGCAATCGTTGCGCTCACCTTCGCCGCGATGCTCACCGGCTACCTCGACGACCGCAGCGAGAAGCCGTGGAGCGAGTACCTCAAGGGTGCGCTCGATCTCATCATCAGCCTGGGCGCCGCGCTGCTGCTCTACGTCGGTCCACAGCATACGTTCTGGCTTCCGTTTACGACCGCTCCGATAGACGTGAGCGCCTACGTCTTCGTGCCGGTCGCGACGCTGCTGATCTGGCTGAGCATCAACAGCACGAACTGCACCGACGGCGTTGACGGCCTCTCGAGCACGCTCGTACTCCTTGCGCTCGTCAGCCTTGGCAGCTTCCTCTATCTCGTCGTGGGCGTCACCGAGATTTCCGAGTACTTCCTGCTTCCCTTCTATCCCGAGTCGGCGAACTGGGCGATCATGCTCTTCACGCTCGTGGGAAGCCTCGCGGGCTACCTGTGGTACAACGCGCACCCTTCGGTCGTGCTCATGGGCGACGCCGGCTCGCGGGCGCTCGGGTTCATGATCGGAGTGGCGATCATCCTCACCGGTAACCCGTTGATGATCCTGCTTTCATCCACGGTGATCGTCGTCAACGGCGGCACCGGCCTGCTCAAGGTCGCGCTGCTGCGCTTCGCGAGGATCCGCATCTTCCATACGATCCGGTTCCCGCTCCACGATCACTTCCGCCACACGCAGAACTGGTCGAACTCGCAGGTGCTTATCCGGTTCGCGCTGATTCAGATCCTCATCATCATTTTGATGTTCGGGCTGTTCATCAAGGTCCGCTGAGCCGACCGTCGTCATCGGTGCAGTGCGCCGCTACAGGTTCTCCACCGCTGCAGCTTCAATCGGCAGCCCCCTGGTGTATCGATCGAAGAACGCGTCGAATCCCTTCGCGTCGCGCGGGTCGGGCTCGATCGCGCTCCCGATGCTGTCTGCGAAGACCTCGTCGAGGAAATCCGCGAGTGACCGGTCGCGGTCGTCGCGGACCAGGTACGCAGCGAGCAGCGCCATGCCCCAGGCTCCGCCCTCGCCGGCGGTTTCGAGCACGCTCACCGGCGTGCCGGTCGCCGCGGCCATGATCCGCTGCCCCACCTGCGGCGTCTTGAAGAATCCGCCGTGCCCGCGGATCTCTTCGACGCGTACGTCCTCCTCCTTCGTGAGGATGTCGAGCCCGGTGCGCATCGCGCCGAGTGCTGCGAAGAGGTGCGAACGGATGAAGTTCGCGAGGTTGAACGCGGCGTCCGGACGACGTGCGAACAGTGGGCGACCGTCGGCGAACCCGGTGACGTGCTCGCCGGAGACGTAGCCGTAGGAGAGCAGACCGCCGGCGTCGGGCTCGCCGTCGAGCGCGAGCGGCATGAGTTTCGCGTAGAGCTCCTCGGTGGAGACGTGGAATCCGAGCGCCTGTGCCGCCTCGCCGAACAGCGCGATCCATGCGTCGAAGTCGGAGGTACAGTTGTTCGAGTGCGCCATCGCGACCTGGTTCCCGTCGGGCGTGAGGACGAGATCGATCTCCGGGTGCACCTTCTGCAGCGGCCTCTCGAGCACCAGCATCGCGAACACCGAGGTTCCCGCGGATACGTTCCCCGTCCGCGGCCGGATGCTGTTCGTCGCGACCATGCCGGTTCCGGCGTCTCCTTCCGGCGGGCAGAGCGGAACGCCGGCCTCGAGCGTTCCCGACGGGTCGAGCAGCTTCGCACCCGCTTCGGTCAGCGTGCCGGCGTTCTCGCCCGCCGGGACGACGCGCGGGAGCAGCTCGGAGAGCTTCCACGGTACGTCGTGGCTCGCGACGTGCCGGTCGAATGCTTCCATCGCCGATTGGTCGAACGCGCCGGTGGCCGGGTCGATCGGGAACATGCCCGATGCCTCGTCGGTGCCCATCGCGTGCTCGCCGGTGAGCTTCCAGTGCACGTACCCCGCGATTGTCGTGATGCGCGCGAGCCGTGCAACGTGCTCCTCGCCGTCCAGGACCGCCTGGTAGAGGTGCGCGATGCTCCAGCGCTGCGCGATGGGGTAGGCGAGGAGCTCGGTGAGCTCCTCGGACGCCCGCGCGGTGATGTTGTTGCGCCAGGTCCGGAAGGGGACGAGGAGCTCGCCGTCTTCGTCGAGCGCGACGTACCCGTGCATCATTCCGCTGAACCCGGCTGCCGCGAGGCGCGAGAGCTCGACACCGTAGCGTCGTTCTACGTCCGCGGCGAGGTCTGCGAAGC
>CAZVEF010000105.1:0-8905 GCA_964625715.1 uncultured Spirochaetaceae bacterium
CGATGCGGTTTGGTCCGTACTCTTCGAGGCGCCGGCGCGCTTCGTCGGCCGAAAGCCCTGCCTCAGGGTCCGTTTCACGGCTCTCAATAACCTCTTTGGTTGCGTGGTTCCATACCGGGGGCCGATTGGCGGTCTTCATAGGAACAAGTATACACTGCCTGCCGCGGCATTCGAAGGATGCTGTCGCTTCCGAGCATTCGGGCCGACACGAGACGTGATCCAGGTGCTGCGGAGCGCCGTCCGCGCGCCGGTAGGCTCGCTGCGCCCCACCGACCGGCCGTTTCGCGATTGCGCTCCGGGATTGTTTTGCCTGCTATTCGGTGGTAAGCAGTATCGTACCCGCGACGATGATCGCGATCCCAACCCACTGCATTGGCCGCACCGCCTCGGAGAACCCGACCACGCCGCCGATCACCGGCACCGCGATGAAGTTCACGTTGAACGCCGGGATCACGTGGATCGCCTTGCCCCCTCCGTATGCGATCTGCAGGACGAAGAACGCTCCCATCGAAAGCCCGAGCCAGAGAAAGAGGTAGGGGTTGATCAGCCCGGCGAGCCGTCCCGGGGCCAGACTCTCGCTCAGCGGAGAATAGACGAGGGCGCCGACATCGGCGACGATGGTCGCGGCGTTCTGGTAGAGCATGGACGCGCCGGCGAGCGCGCCTCCGAAGCCGCCGAGGATGATCCCGGCCCGTTCGCCACGACCGCCCGCCACCGATCCGAGCGTGTACGCGACGACGAGCACGACGACGAACCCGTGCAACACAATCCACCGCGGCGTCGAGTCGCTCTGTTCCGCGCCGAAGAGCCCGATGAGAACGCTCCCCGCAACGATCGTCGCGATCGCGGCGATGTCGCGCCACGCGATTGTCTCGCCCATGACGAAGTGCGAGAACACTGCGAGCGTCACGAGTCCGCTTCCGGCCATTGCCCCGACCAGCGAGACGGCGCCCATGGAGAGCGCGGCAAGCACGATGAACACGCCCAGCAGAGTGCCGACCGTCGCACCGGTCCACAGCAGCCACCCGGCCGCCGGACGATCGTCCTTCCGCTCCAGGCCGATCTTCTGCCCCGCCTGAGAAATGTTCATCACCGAGTACCCCGCGAAAGCCAGAAGCAACGCGACGAGGGTCTGCATTTGAACCTCCGGAGAAGGAATGGGTATCATTCAACATAATGAAGATCAGCGTAATAATCCCGACGTACAATGAAGAGGAGTATCTACCAAAGCTCCTCGACTGTCTGAAGTCGCAGACGCTCGACGATTTCGAGATCATCGTCGCCGACGCAGGCTCAACCGACCGTACCGCGGACATCGCGCGAGACTACGGCGCGAGAGTGGTGCCGGGCGGAATGCCGGCGGTCGGGCGAAACGCGGGCGCGGCCGTCGCGAACGGAGATTACTACTTCTTCTTCGATGCCGACGTGAAGTTCAACAAACACTTCCTCGAGAACGCGTACAAGGAGATGGACGAGCGATTCGTGGACGTGGCGACGTGCGAGACACGCCCGTTGTCGAACGTACCGCTCGACCGCATGATGCATGACTTTGCCAATCTGTACGTGAAGCTCAATCAGTACACCAATCCGATGGCGCCGGGCTACTGCATCCTCATCCACAGTCGCCTGTTTCACCGAGTCGGCGGGTTCGACGAAGACGTGAAGCACGCCGAGGATTTCGATCTCATCCGTCGGGCGGCGAAGCTGCGGCCGTTTCGCGTCCTCAACAGCGTGTCGGTGAACGTGAGCGTTCGCCGGTACCGGAAGGAGGGTCGCCTGGCCTTCATCGGTCACTCACTCGCAGTCTCGTGGCACCGCACGTTCAAGGGAGAGATCACCGAGGATTTCAACTACGATTTCGGAGACTTCAAGGAGTCGGAGAAGAACGCGAAGCTGCGGAAACTCGAGAGAGGCATTAATGGGCTCTCGCGCGCGTACAGCCGGATGAGCAGAAAGCTCGAACGGGCGACGCTGCAGGGCACCGATGGTCCGGGCGACTCGAACGTAAACGGCCTCGAGAAGATTCAGGCTCGACTGACGAAGCTCTGGGCCGACATCTGGGACACAAACGGCAAAAGCTAAACTTCGACCGATCCCGATGCGCATACTCGGGCATACCAGCGACCACTCTCCTTGATGATACGCTCCTGCGACTCATAGTCGACGTATACCAGACCAAAGCGCTTGGAAAGCCCGTACTCCCACTCGAAGTTGTCGAGAAAGCTCCAGACGAAGTACCCGCGTACATCGCAGCCCTCCTCGATCGCGCGGTGCAGTTGGAAGAGATACTCCTTCAGGTAGGAGATGCGATCGGCGTCATGCACGTCGTCTTCGAGTCGACGGTCGGAGTATGCGGCCCCGTTCTCGGTTATGTAGATCGGTGGACTGTCGTACTCGTCGTTGATCCAGGTCAGGATATCGTGGAACCCTTCGGGATAGACCTCCCAGTCCATGTCGGTGAAGAGCACCCCCTCGTAGACCGGTTTCATGAGTCGAAACCCGATAAAGGGCAAAAACGTTCGCCTGGCAATATAGCGGGAGTAGTGATTCACCCCAATGAAATCGAGTGGCTCCCGGATAATCTCCATGTCGCCGGTGCGGACTCTACGATTCACCAGGCCGATCGCCCACGCAACCTGACGGGGGTAGTGTCCCTTCAGTATCGGATCCATACAGAGGCCGTTCACGATCGCGCTCATGCGCTCGGCGGTCCGTTCATCCTTCGCGCGCAGCGGATGCACCGGTGAGAAGGCGTTCGCGATCCCGATCTGCGCCCCGGGATCGATGCCCCGGATTGCCCGAACGGCGAGACCATGAGCGAGCAGCAGATGGTGAAGCGCGTGGATCCCCTTCACCACCCCTTTCCTGCCCGGAGCGTGGCGTCCCGCGAGATAGCCCGCTCCGATCACGGAGAGCGGTTCGTTCAGCGTGATCCATCTGTTCACGCGGTCTCCCAGCCGTTCTACAACGGTCTCGGCGTAGCGCACGAATGCGTACGCGGTCCGCCGGTCGAGCCAACCGCCGCGGTGTTCGAGCGCGAGCGGAAGATCCCAGTGGAAGAGCGTGACGTAGGGCTCGAGACCGCGCTCGAGCACGGCGTCGAGAAGCCGATCGTAGAAGTCGAGTCCGGCCTCGTTCAGCTCTCCGTCGCCTTCGGGATAGACGCGTGGCCAGGAGACGGAGAATCGATACGCGCCGACCGAGAGTTGTGAGAGCAGATCGAAATCGTCCGGGTACCTGTGGTAGTGGTCGCAGGCAACGTCGCCGGTGCTTCCGTCGCGGATGGTTCCGGGCCGATGTGAGAACTCGTCCCAGACCGAAGGACCCTTTCCATCCTCCCGCCAGGCCCCTTCGATCTGGTACGCCGCAGTGGCGCACCCCCAGGTGAAGTTCTCCGGAAAGGTGAGCGTGGGCATGTGTTCAACCTATGGGAGGCCCCGACGTTGCGTCAAACTCACGACGGATCCCGCTCGCACTGCAGCGTACGTTTTGGATCATCATGATGTTCACACGAAACCAGATGAGGATTCCCTTCGCCCGCATGTCGGTCGCCTCTTCGTGGCGGCTCCCTTCGCCGGGGGCGTGCCGTCCTTGTCAGGGAGCACGGCTTTGATCACGGGTCTCCTCGAACGCTGCGATGAGTTCGTCGACGGTCTCTTCCCCCGATTCGTCGTTCCCGCAGTAAATCGGATTCACGTACGCCACGATCGAGCCCGCACCATCGCGAACCGATGCTCGCAACCACCACGACTCGCGGTCGTGTACGAGGCTCATCACATCGCGAACGCCGAAGTCGGGCTGCTCCGGCGATAGCGGAACACGCGCGACGACGGTGCCGTCGAGCACGATCTCTCCGGTCAGGTCGGAGGTCACTGCCGACGTGCTCGGTTCGCCGAAATCCGCAATTCGCACGCGATAATCGAACGTGGAGGCGTCAGGCGCTACGCGGTCGCCCGGCAGGCGGCGCCCCTCGTCTATGGAGATGTCGAGCGTGACGAAGCGTGCCACGTAGCTGTGGCCGCGCCGGATCCCGCTCAGGAGGTTCTCGATCGAAAGACCCTCGCAGAAGACCCAGGTGGAAGGGTCTCCATAGATGCTCGGAAGCACGGATCCGTCGTACGGCTCGTCCGGCAACTTGTGGCTGTCGCTGCCTCCGACGCCGTAGACGCGATTCCCGCGCGACCACAGGTAGTCGATGAAGTCGACGGCCTTCTCGTTCGCGTCCGGGCTATCCTTGTAGGTCGGATCGCACATAAGCTCGATCGTGTCGACAGCGGCAACGGGAAGCCCCTTTGCCACAAACGCCCACGGACGGAGAAACATGTGGTTGATCGACACGAGGTATCCACGCTCACGGAGCCCTCGCACCAACTTCTGAATCGTTGCCTCGTTCCGGTGGAAGCGAGACCAGAGCTCGTCGATCGCCTCCACCCGATCGACGCCGTACACGTTCAGATGCCCCTCGGGAAGCGTCAGCTCGAACGCCGGAACGATCACCACCGTCCCCGCCCGATGGCCGAAGGTAATCAGGTTGTGCTCGGTGATCGCCATGTAATCGAGGCGTCTCTCCTCGAGAAGCCGCACCGCCTGCTCGCCGTCGAGCATTCCGTCGGAGGCCTGCGTGTGGCCGTGCAGGTCGCCGCGGTAGTAGCGATGCTCGGAGTTCCGGACGGTCGTCCGGCCGATGACGTGGCCGTCCGCGTCGAACAACGGCTGCCTGGTCAGTTCGCGCTCCGCAGTCGGTGAGAGAGGCTCGGGCGAGGCCGACACCTCTACCGTTGCCCCGGCACGCTGGTGCTCCACCAGCGGCACAGTGACGGTCACGACGTACTCACCCGGCAGCGGCGCGCACGGCAGCGCGTTCAGCGTGGCCGCATCCGGGTGAATGCGGATCGCGATTCGATCCCGACCGTTCATGCACGCCGCCATCGCGACGAGCTTCGAAGCGGGATCGTGAACCCGAACGAAAGCGAGTATGGCGCTCGAGAAACGGAGGTCCAGATGGACCTCCGTCGTCTCGGGAACGTTCAGTCGGATGACGTGCCGCTGCTCGGTGATCTCCTGTCGAGCGACGACGACACCGTGTCCGCTCATCGGAACAGCTTGTCGAGCTCGCTCTGCGCGCGGTCGGCGGCTTCGTCGAGCGCCTCGCGGGCAGGGCGATTCTCGAGCTGAACCTCATCGACCGCGACGCCCAGTGCGTCCGTGATGGCGCCGCCGGTGGGGTCGATAAACTCCGGAACGGCGTACTGATCGATCTGACGCAACGGCACGTCGGCGTCAGGATGCGTCTCGAGGTACTCCTGGTAGGCAGGAAGATCAAGCACCGAGTTCCGGACCGCGACATAGCCGGTCGCCATCGCAAAGGCAGCGGTGTTTTCGGTGCTCGTCGCGTACGCGATGAACTCCGCGGCACCGCGCTTCTGCTGTTCGCTCAGGTTCGGGCTGTCGGGGATGAAGTACATCAGACTCGAGAAGAACGGCGCCGGGGGATGCGAGCCCCAGCCCGGCTGCGGCGCGACCGCGAAGTCGTTCTTGTAGCCGTCTGCGACGCTCTCCTCAACGGCATCGAGGGCGATGATGTAGTCACCGGGCGAACCCGTGTACCCGAGCGACACGCCGTAGACCCAGTCGTCCATCGTCTTGTACCAGTACTCCCAGCCCTGCCCGCCGGAGTGGATCCTCATCGTCTCGTCCTCGTGGATCCAGACGCGAACCTGCTCGAGCACCTCTACCCAGGGTTCCGAGTTGATGGTGACGGTTCGCCCGTCCTCCGAAAGGAAGGTCCCGCCGTTGCTCGAAGCCATGTCGGCGATGTTTCCCGATCCCCACATCGGCTCCCACACGTACTCGATCGTGTTTTGGTTGTTCGTGTCCGTTCCGATCACCCGATCGGCGAGTCCGGCGAGCGACTGCCACGTCGCGAGGTCTTCGCGCGTCGCACCCGCCTCGGAGAGGACCGCCTCGTTGAAGTAGAGCACCTGCGAGGTGCCGTAGGCCGGCGCGAAGTACATCTTCCCGTCGCGCACCGCCGCGTCCATGAAGCCGCCGACGATGTCGTCCTTGTCGTACGACTCTGGCATGTAGTCCTCGAACGGCGCAACGAGTCCTCTCTCGTAGTAGTTGTTGTGAGAACCTCCGACGACGAGCGCGGGAGCGTTCCGCCCGGCGTAGGCGGCCTGAAGCTTCTCGTCGACCTCTGCATAACTTCCGACGACTACCGGGTCAACGTCGTACTGCTCCTGCGACGCGTTGAAGTCGTCGATGATCCGGTGAAGCTCGTCTCCGAGCGACCCGCCGAGCGCGTGCCAGAACTCGATGCGAATCGGTCCCTGATCGGCCTCTTCCTGCGTCCCCGTTGCGAACGAGGTCGCAGCCAATGCGATGACGAGCATCGCGGCGATACATGTGCGCATAGTTCTCTCCTATATGGATCTATTTCAGTCCACTGTCTTGCATGATTCCTGATACAAGCCAGTTCTGACCAACGATGAAGATGACGATGAGCGGAAGCGTGGCGACGGTGCTCGCCAGCATCACCTCCGCCCAGTTCATGCCGTACGCCCCCTCCTGAATGAAAAACTGGCGCAGGCCCTGTGAGATCAGGTATTTGTCCTGACTCGTCAGCATGATGCTCGGCCACATGTAGTTGTTGTATTGCTGGATGAACGTCAGCGTGAACAGGGTGAAGAAGGCCGACTTGTTGAGCGGGAACACGACGTGGTACAGGGTCCGCAGGTGGTTCGCGCCGTCGATCCGCGCCGCGTCAATGTAATCGGGACTCGTCTTCTTGAATGACTGACGCAGATAGAAGACCGCGAACACGCTCGCCATGTTCGACACCATGAGGCCGGAAAGGGTGTCGAGCAGTCCGACATTGGCGAGGATCACGTACGAAGGCACGTATGTGACCGCCCCTGGAAGCATGTAGGTACCAAGCACGAGCGCGAAGAGCACATCGGTGTGCCTGGTCTTCATGAAGACGATGACGTAAGTGAACAGCGTCGCGGCGAGCAGCATGATCAGCGTTCCCACGATGCCCACGAAGAAGCTGTTGTAGATGTACGCTCCGAGTCCCAAGGTGGGCAGCGATCGCACGACTTCCGCAAGGTTCCAGTGCGCCGGAAAGATCTTGTACGGCTGCTGCCAGATCTCGTTGTTGGTCTTGAAGACGCCGAAGACCATCCACAAGAATGGAAACATGAACACTATGGAGGAGCCGATGAGTACGGTGTGCTTCACGAACCTGAGGGCCGTCATTCGATGGCGCATAGCGTCTGATCACGCGTAGTGGACGTGATCCCTCCCGAGTCGTGTACTGATCAGCGAAAGGGCGATCGTGATGAACAGGATGGCGATGGCCACGACACTCGCCGGGCCCATCTGGAAGTTCTGGAACGCCTTGTCGTAGTAGAGGTAGAGGAGCGTCGTCGTGCTCCGCCCGGGACCGCCCTGAGTCATGATCCGGATCTGATCGTAGACCTGGATCGATGTAATCAGATTGATGACGAACAGGAAGTACGTTGTCGGCGAAATCAGCGGAATGGTGATCCGAAAGAGCCGCGTGAGATAGCCCGCTCCGTCGATCCGGGCCGCCTCTTCGACGCCCCGGGGAACTCGCTCGAGCGCTCCAATGTAGAAGAGCATCGTCCAGCCGATCGACTTCCAGACCGTGAAGATGATGACCGCGAGCATGGCGGTCTCCGAGCTCTGGAGCCACCGCAGCGGTGCGATCCCGAACAGATCGAGCACGAAATTCGCGAACCCGCGGTCCGGGTCGTAGATCCAGGACCAGACGAGCGAGAGCGCCACCGCCGGCGTGATCCATGGACTGAAGATGATCCTCTGGTACATCTTCGACCCCGAAAAGGTGCCCTGGAGCATGAGCGCGAAGACCAGCCCGAGAACCAGGGTCGATACGATGCTGCCCAGGCCGAAGACGACGGTGTTCTTCAAGGCCGCGCTGAAGTCACCCCCGAGCAGCATATCGTGGTAGTTCTCAAGCCCTACAAACCGGGCGTGCGGCGAGATGTAGTCCCAATCCGTGAAGCTGATTCCGAACCCGACGACGAGCGGGACGAACCAGAAGACAAGCAGCGGCATCAGGAACGGTACGATGAAGAGGACTCGCGAGCGTTGTTCTCGACGCCATTCGAGGCTTTGCACGGCGGGGAGTGTTGCCGCCGGATGTTAGTTGACTGTTTAAGTGTGGTTAGAATCGGGTTTGGGTCACGGTCGTGCCCACGACGTCTGCTTGTCGCGCTGCCCCCGATTCGGCGCTCCTCACCTTGGGTCGTATGCTTTGTTCGTACCTGAGGAATCACGACTCAGGAGACGCAATGACGCACGCAACGAACTCCGCATACGCGGAAAACGATACACCGGTAACCTTCGTAGGGATCGACTAGCTCGCAGCCAGACCTACACGACGATTTCACCGGGCACATCCCGGGTGCCGTGAGTCTTCCCCGGCGCGACCTGATGACACCGGAGAACTCGCGCCTCCGCACGCCGGATGCCGAGCTACCCGCGACCGCCGGCCTCGATAAGAGATGGGCGGTCACTTTTTTGCGCGCCGCGGATATAATGAAGCCGATGACACGTGCCCTGGCCCCTTTCGTACTCTCCGTCTTCATCGCCGGTAGTGCCGTCGCCGATACGGAGCTGACGGTTGTAACCTACAATATTCGACACATTGACTTCGATGACGGAGAGCTTGCCTGGGAAGAGCGTCGTGCCGGAGTGCTGGAGGTTCTTGCCGACGCGCAAGCCGACCTGGTGGGGCTTCAAGAGGCGGGCGAGGAGCAGCGCAGTGACCTCGATGCGCTGGGCATGTCCTGTGTTGGATGCAGCAGTGACATCACCAACCACAATGCGATCCTCTTCGACGAGAGTCGACTCGAGC
>CAZVEF010000106.1:0-8799 GCA_964625715.1 uncultured Spirochaetaceae bacterium
CCATTTCGTGTGGCGGTTGCTTTGACGTCGCTATGGCGGACGTGTACCGTGATTCATAGTTGCTACGAGATAGTCGCCTGCATCACGGGCAGTGGTTCACAATTCTTGTAGACCAAATTCGCCGGGAGTTTCGGTTGACAGCATCCGGCTTCAGCCGCATGATAGTGTTGATTGTTGTCAACTCAGGATATCCCATGCTGAGCAAAAAAAGCGGCTACTACGCCTCGCAGATCCTCCAGCTCCTCTTTCGCCGACCCGGTATCAGCCGGGCTGAAGTAGCCGAGCTGCTCGAGGTGGACAAGGCGATCATCACGAATGTCGTGAGCTTTCTCCTTGAACACGGATACGTCGAGGAACGGAGCGAGAACGACGGGCGCCGGAGCGGGCGCCGCCGGGTGCCGCTCTACCTCAACGAGACCTCCGGGTGCGTGCTCGGACTCGAGGTGCAGCCCGAGTTCGTGAGTATTATCGCGTTGAGCCCGTCCGGTCGCACGATCCTCTCAAAGCTCGAAACGAGACTCGACGCAGGCACCGACGTCGTGCATGCGATGCGCGATGCGATCCGCGGTGTGCTTCCGGACCTTGCGAGCCGCGAGCTGAGGCTGCTCGGGATAGGCGCCGGGATGAGCGGCATCGTGGATCCCGAGCGGGGCGTGATGTCGTTCAGCATCATGCTCGGCGCCGAGGATCATGAAATCGCGATCACGCAGCCGCTCGCGGAGGAGTTTGGCGTTCCCGTATTTGTAGACAATGACGCGAATTGTTGTTGTTACGGTGCTCTCATCTACGGCGAGCCGTCCGACCTCGACAACTTCCTCTACGTGTTCAGCGAGTTCGAGGACAACTCCTCGTACTCGGACGCGTACAAGCGCATCAGCGTTGGCATGGGGCTCGTTCTCGGAGGGCGGGTGCACTACGGGACGCGGCACGCGGCGGGTGAGTTCCGCAGCGCGAGTGCGGTTGAATCCGTCTCCGGGCAACTCGGGATCCGGCCGCACGGAGACTACTTCGCCATGAAGTCCGATCCGGCGCTCCTGCAGGAGTTCATTGATGAGATCGCACGAAACGTCGGCTTCCTTGCCAACATACTCGATCTTGGTGCGGTCTACTTCGGCGGCGGGATCGAGGTCTACCAGACACTGATGCGCCCGGCGGTTGAGCGAGCCGTCGATGTCACATGGGCCTACCGAGAGTGGACCGAACGGACGATCCAGATCTACTTCGCAAACCCTGGCGACAAGCCGGTCGCACGCGGAGCGGCAGCGGTGGTGTTGCAGCACATCTTCTCCGGACCCGACTACGACGGCTTCGGGCCCGTCGGTATCGACTTTCTCGAGCAAACGACTGCTCTATCCTGACTCGCTGCGTTGACGTTTCTCTCCGGAACAACGCGGCCGCCCTGCGGCCCGCCAGCGACGGCAAGTGCCCCCAACGGCGTCTTGGGTCAATCGTTTTGTTGCGAGATGTCAACAAAAAGATTGACAAATCTGGACACTCGATCTAAGATTGAGACAAATCATCATAAAGGAGGGTTTTCCGTGAAAAGATTCACCCTGATAGTGATCGGGTTGCTCCTCGTCGCGGCGTTCGCGTTCGCCAGCGGCGCGCAGGAGAGCGGCCCAACCGAGATGGATACCGCAACCGTGAACTCAGAGGGCGAGTCACCTTTACTCGCCTCTCGCGTGCAGGCCGGTGAGCTGCCGCCCCTTGAGGAACGACTCCCCGCAAACCCGCGGGACATTCAGCCTGCGAAGGAGGTCGGTGCGTACGGTGGCGAGCTCCGGTACGGGTTCCAGGGGACGAGCCCCGCGTGGGGCGGCCTGCTCTACGTCGCCGGCTGGGAGAACCTCCTCAGCTGGACCTCCGATTTCAACGGTGTCGTGCCGAATCTCGTGGAGCGCTACGAGGCGAGCGCCGATGCGAGGGAGCACACCTTCTTCATGCGCGAAGGCATGAAGTGGTCGGACGGAGAGCCGTTCACCGCAGACGACATCATGTTCTACATCAACGACGTTCTCTTCAACGAAGAGCTCTACCCGAGTGGTTTCGCCGCTGACTGGGTGCCGGGCAACATGCGCGACGGGTTCGAGGCGGAGAAGGTTGACGACTACACCTTCAAGCTCATCTTCCCGGAGCCATACGGCTCGCTCCCCTACAAGCTCGCGATGTGGGAGGGACGTCAGTTCTCGATGTATCCGAAGCACTACCTCGAGCAGTTCCACGTTGATTACAATCCGAACATCGACGAGCTCATCGCCGAAGAGGAAGGCGTTGAGGACTGGGTAGGTCTCTTCTTCCTCAAGGGACCGGACACCTGGGGAGACCCCGACCGGTGGTTTGATATCCCCGAGCTCCCCTCGCTCGGGCCGTGGATCACGACCGATCCAATGGGCACCGGGTCAACCGTGATGCTTGAGCGGAACCCGTACTATTGGAAGGTCGATGCCGCCGGCAATCAGTTGCCGTACATCGATACGATTCGTGGCACCTCGTATCAGGACTTCGAGGCGCGAACGCTGGCGATGCTAAACGGCGACCTGGACGCGATCAAGGACCCGGGCGACGAGAACCGCGGCCTCTACGTGGACGCGCGCCGCGCCGGCAAGCCCGTCAACATCAACACCGTACTTGACGACGGCGGCAACGGCCTGAACTTCTACTTCAACTGGACGGTCCGGGATGACGTGAAGGCAGAGGTCTTCCAGAACAAGGATTTCCGGATCGGCGTCTCGCACGCGATCAACCGCCCTGAGCTGATCGAGCTCTTCAACAGCGGACAGGGATGGCCGGCACAGACTTCGCCGCTCCCCGACTCCCCGCTCTACAATGAGCAGCTCTCCACGCAGTACACCGAGTACGACGTGGAACTCGCCAACGAGCTTCTGGACAAGGTCCTGCCCGAGAAGGACTCGAAGGGCTTCCGGCTCGGGCCGGACGGGAAACGCTTCAGCTTCGTGCTGATCGCGGTCAACGACTGGTCGTGGGCTCCCGACAATCCGCAGCGCGGCGAGATCCTCGTGAGCTACATGCAGGAAGTCGGCCTGGACGCAAAGCTCAACGCGATGCCCTCAGAGCAGTTCGATGACCTTCGCATCGCGAACGACTTCGACGCGGCGATCAGTACCGGCGAAGGCGGTGCGGGTCTCACAGGCCTGCTCGATGCGCGGAACTATGTACCGATGGAACAGTTCGGATTCTTCGGAAACGCGTGGTCGCTCTGGCGACTCCAGGATCCCGAGGCGACCGGCGAGGAAGAGCCGCCGCAGTGGGTCAAGGATGCCCGCCTCAAGTACGACCAGGCACTCTCGCAACCGACGCAGGCCGAGCAGATCGAGGCGATGAGCGTCGTCCTGGAGGAAGCGGCCGACCGTTTCTACGGCATTGGCGCCTACCAGGGCGGAACCGGGTACTACCCGTGGCACTCGCGTGTGGGGAACATCTACGACGAGTGGTACGGTGGTTGGATCGCGGGTGTGCAGAAGATCCTGTACCCCGAGCAGTGGTACATCCAGCAGTAAGTGATGGTTGCCGGCCCAGCTCCGCCGGGCCGGCGGCTTCCGTACGGCGTCGACCTTCCGAAGAGGACTTATGTGGAACTACCTGTTACGACGCTTTCTGACGATGATCGTTACCGTCTGGGTCATCTCAGTCATCGTCTTCGTTGTGATTCAACTGCCTCCGGGTGACTACGTTTCGAACATCGTCAACCAGATCATCTCGCAGAGCGGTCAGTCGGTTGACCCCCGGTTGGCGGAGCAGTTGCGGGAGTTGTACGGGCTCGACGAGCCGGTGCACGTCCAGTATCTGCGGTGGCTGCGTAACATCATCACCAGGGGACGCTTCGGGTACTCGTTCCTCTACGAGCGCGACGCGATTGAGGTCATCGCGGAGCGGTTGCCGATGACCTTCGCGATCTCGCTCTCCGCGTTCATGTTCGTCTGGATGGTCTCGTTGCCCGCCGGGGTCTACTCCGCCGTTCACAAGTACACGGTGGGAGACTACATCGTGAACTTCGTCGGGTTCATAGGCCTGGCCACACCGAACTTCCTCCTCGCGCTGCTCTTTCTCTACATCGCGTACCGCTACTTCGGCATCGCCGCAGTGGGACTCTTCTCTCAGGAGTTCGCAGACGCTCCCTGGTCGCTTGCGAAACTCTGGGATCTCATCAAGCACATCATCGTGCCGATGATCGTCATCGGGACCGCCGGAACTGCGGGGCTGATTCGAACACTCCGGGCCAACCTCCTCGACGAGCTCAACAAGCCGTACGTGGACACCGCGCGCGCGAAAGGGGTGAAGGAGGGCAAGCTCCTCTGGAAGTACCCGGTCCGGCACGCGCTGAACCCGTTCATCAGCACGCTCGGATGGGCGCTGCCGGGTCTCATCTCCGGCGAGGTCATCGTTTCGATCGTGCTCAATCTCCCTACGTCGGGGCCCGTGCTCTTTGATGCACTCGCTTCGCAGGACATGTATCTCGCGGCGGGTTTTCTCCTGCTGCTCAGCGTCCTCACCGTCGTGGGCACCTTTCTTTCCGACATGATGCTCTCCTGGCTCGACCCGAGAATCAGATTCCAATAGGAGCGGTCATGGATACCACACGAACGACACCGCCGGACGACAACCACGACCGAAACCCCGATCCGAACCTGGAGCCGGGATACCGCGAGGCGTCCGCCCCGCCGACCGAGCCGCAGGTGTCCACGCCGTTGACCGGGTCGCAGGCCGGGTTGCCGCTCGGCGAGTTTCCGGCGGGTGACCGGCTCGCGACGGGCTCCGGCGGACCCGGGCAAACGCTGGAGGTGGAGATCGCCTCGCAGTGGAAGCTCATGTGGTGGAAGTTCCGCAAGCACAAGCTCGCGATGGTGAGTCTCGTGATCGTGGGACTGCTCTACACGCTCGTGATCTTCGCCGAGCCGATCGCGCCCCGGCTTCCCACGGCGCACAACTCGAGCTATGTCACGGTGCCGCCGCAGCGGATCAGGCTCTTTCACGAGGGCCGCTTCATGCTGCACACGTACGGCTACTCCTCCACCCGCGATCCCGAATCCTTGAGACGGATCTGGACCGTCGACGAGGAGACGGTCGTTCCCGTGGGATTCTTCGTCAAGGGACAGCCGTACAAGCTCCTGGGTCTGATCCCGATGGAGCGCCACCTGATTGGTCCGGATAACGTTGACGATCCGTTCTACCTGCTCGGGTCGGACCTGCTCGGACGCGATGTCCTGAGCCGGGTCATCTACAGTGCGCGGGTGTCGCTCACCGTCGGGCTCGTGGGCATTGCCCTGACCTTCCTGATCGGGGTCCTCAGCGGGGGGGTCTCCGGCCTGATCGGCGGTCGGCTCGACAACTTCATCCAGCGCGTGATCGAGATCGTGCTCTCCATTCCCCAGCTGCCGTTCTGGCTCGCGCTCGCCGCGATGGTTCCGGTGGAGTGGAACCCGCTCCAGACCTACTTCATGATCACGATCATCCTTTCGCTCCTGAGCTGGACCGGGCTCGCTCGCGTGGTGCGGAGCAAGTTTCTCTCGCTGCGGGACGAGGACTTCGTGCTCGCCGCCCGCCTTGACGGGGCGCGCAACTGGCGACTCATTTCGCGGCACATGCTCCCGTCGTTCCTGAGCCATCTCATCGCCTCCGTCACGCTCCAGGTCCCGGCCGTCATCATTGGCGAGACGGCGCTCAGCTTCCTTGGCCTGGGACTCCGTCCGCCAATCGTGAGTTGGGGCGTTATGCTGCAGGACTCGCAGCGCATTGCCGCGGTGGCCGACCACCCGTGGCTGCTGTCACCGGCGATCGCCGTCTTCGTAACCGTGCTCGCCCTGAACTTCCTGGGCGACGGTCTGCGCGACGCGGCCGACCCCTATTCGAGCTGAGGT
This sequence comes from uncultured Spirochaetaceae bacterium, assembly GCA_964625715.1. Classification (GTDB taxonomy): domain Bacteria; phylum Spirochaetota; class Spirochaetia; order DSM-27196; family SLST01; genus SLST01. The sequence continues at coordinate 5,877 of CAZVEF010000106.1, forward strand.
AGCCATGGCGATCCAACCACTGCTTGAAGTCAACGACCTTGCCGTCCATTTCTTCACCGATGAGGGAGTCGTCCGCGCGGTGGACGGCATCGATTTCACGATGACACGCGGCCGTACGCTCTGCCTCGTTGGGGAGAGCGGCTGCGGCAAGAGCGTCGCCTCCCGTACCTTCTTGAACATTGTCCGCAGTCCTGGCCGTATCGTTCGCGGCGAGATCAACTACCGGGCAAACGGGTCGGGCTCGATCGACATCGCGAAGCTCAATCCGCGTGGTGAGGATATCCGAAGAATTCGCGGTCGCGAGATCGCCATGATTTTTCAGGAGCCGATGACCTCGCTCTCCATGATGCACACCGTCGGTGACCAGCTCGCCGAGGCGATACTCATTCATGAGCAGATCACGGAGGAGGAGGCTCGCGAGCGCGTGAAGGTGATGCTTGGACGCGTAGGGCTGCCCAGGCCCGAGCGCACGATCGACGAGTACCCGTTCCGTCTGAGCGGTGGAATGCGGCAGCGTGTCATGATCGCGATGGCCCTCCTCTGCGGCCCGAACCTCCTCGTCGCCGACGAACCGACCACCGCGCTCGACGTTACCACGCAGGCGCAGATCATCGACCTCATCCGCGACCTGCAGGTCCAGTTCGACATGGCCGTGCTCTACATTACCCACGATCTCGGCGTCGTCGCGGAAGTCGCTGACGACGTCGCGGTGATGTACCTCGGGCGAATAGTCGAGTACGGCAGCGCGAACACGATTTTCCACAACCCGAAGCATCCCTATACGCGCGCGCTGCTCCGCTCGATCCCCCGCATCGAGATGAACCGCACCGAGCTCAGTCCGATCAAGGGAATGGTCCCGAGCCCGTTCAAACGACCGGGCGGCTGCCCCTTCCATAGCCGCTGCGACAGCGCGATGGCGATCTGCCGCGAGCGCGTGCCGCGGAACACGCAGCTCGACGAGACGCATCGGGTTCGGTGCCTGCTCTACGAGGGCGACGTCCCGAAGGGCGGCGATGCACCCGGCCGCGTCGAGCCCCGGGACAGTGTGAACGACAATCCCGACGAGGAGGAGACCTGATGGCAAGCGCACCAGCGAGTACACCGTCGGCCCCGGCGCCTACTCCTTCCGATTCGAGCCCGCTCGAGATGGACGATCGGGCGAACCTTCTCGAGGTTCGCGATCTCTCAATGTATTTCGCGATCGTGCGCGGCATCTTCTCATCCGTCCGCGGGGTCAACCGGGCCGTGGACGAGGTCAGCTTCTCCATCCGCAAGGGCGAAACACTCGGGCTCGTTGGCGAGAGCGGCTGCGGCAAGACTACCGTCGGTCGGTGTATCGTCCGCGCCTACGAGCCGACCGCGGGGTCGCTCCGCTACCAGCACGCCGACGGTTGGGTCGCCGATCTCGCGGCGCTCGACCAGAATGGGATTCGCCCGTACCGCCGCGACGTGCGCATGATCTTCCAGGACCCGTACTCGTCGCTCAATCCGCGAATGACCGTCTTCGAGGTGATCAGCGAGGTTCTGCGCGTGAACAGACTCTGCCCGCCCGGCGAGATGAAGGAGCGCGTGCGGGCGCTCCTCGAGCGCGTGGGGCTGCGTCCGGAGTACATGCAGCGCTATCCGCACGCGTTCAGTGGCGGCGAACGGCAGCGCATCGTGATCGCGCGCGCTCTGGTGACGAACCCTCGTCTCGTGGTCTGTGACGAGGCCGTCTCGGCACTCGACGTCTCGATCCGCGGCCAGATCCTCAATCTGCTCGAGGCGCTGCAGGAGGAGTTCGATCTCACCTACCTCTTTATCTCGCACGACCTGAGCGTGATCCGCCACATCTGCGACCGAATCGTTGTCATGTACGTGGGCAAGGTCGTTGAGATCGCGGACGCGCTCGACCTCTACTGCGAACCACAGCACCCATACACCGAGGCGCTCATGGCGGCGGTGCCGGTGTCGGACCCCAAGCTTCGCGAAACAAGGCACAGACTGCCGCTGAAGGGCGAGGTCGCAGACTCCTCCAACCCTCCGTCCGGGTGTTACTTCCACCCTAGGTGCCCGTATGCGAAGGATCGCTGCCGCACCGAGACGCCGCCGCTTCGCGAAATCGCCCCGGGTCGGCAGGTAGCATGCCACTTCTCCGAGCAGCTCAAGCTCCGCGGCGTGCTCCACAGGCCGTCATGACGCTCGCCCCGCAACTGCGCGACGTCAGTCCAACGGTGCTCGTGCTGCGGCCTCCCGTCACCGGAAGAGTCCTCTTTGGCTCGCTCGCGCTCCTGATGATCTCGGTGATGGCGCTCGACCGGTCGCTGTCGGTCGTGCCGACTGTGCTCGTCGTAGTCGGAATTGCCGGAGCGCTCTTCACCGACGAGTGGCGCTTTGACGCAGAGACCCGATCGGCCGCGCGCCGGATCGGGACGATCGTGCTCGCCCGGACCATCGGCTATCCCATGGGTCCCGACGCATGGATCGGCGTCGCGACGACGCGACGGGGGCGCGCGCGCACACCGTTTCAGCGTCTCGTGCTGCGCTCCGAGGACGGCCATGAGGTCGTGGTAGAGATGGGACGCGCAGACGACCGTAAGGGTCACACCAGACTGGAAGAGTACGCACGCCTGATCGCCCGCCACCTGGACGTTGAGCTTCGTCTGGAGTAGCCGCTGCGGGGCCCCGCGTCGGCCTTGATCCATCTCAACAATGACAGAGCCTCCAAGCCGACCCGGTAATCGAGGGGGGGGCATTGCAGTACCACCGTCCCGTTCCGCTGCACGGTCAGCAGCTCAAGATGAACCGGCAGCTGTTCCAGAGCATGCAGCTCATGGCCCTGCCGGACCGGGAGCTGACGTTTCGCATTGAGGAAGAGCTGCCGGCAAACAGGCAATCCCGGCGCTTGATCCGCTCCCGGGGTTGAGCTATTCTTATTATGAGC
>CAZVEF010000107.1:0-8715 GCA_964625715.1 uncultured Spirochaetaceae bacterium
TATTAGAATACAAAGGCGCGATGCGAAAAAGAAACGCCCACGCTCCCAGTCTCTCATCTCGGTCCGCGCCGCGCTGCGTCCCCCCCCGGGTGGGTGCGCGCCTGTTCCTCGCCGCAGCGGTCCTGGTCGGCGTGGCCGTATCCGTCTCCGCGGCCGAGCGTACCATCACGCTCGGCGGCGCCGACAACTGGGAACGCGTCGCGAGCCGCGAGCGGCTCGTCTCCGAGCCCGGGCGGGGCGGCCACCTCGACCTGAGCGTCGAGCCGTTCCGGCACGAGGTGTCGCCCTCGACGGCGATGCTGCTCCGCTTCGACGAAACCCCGCCGCGCGACGCCGCCGGCTTCCACACCGTGCAGCCGGCAGCCGATCGGTCTCCCGAGCTTACCCGCACCGCGCAGCGCACCGGCACCGGCGCGCTTCTCATCGACGGCCCGGAGGATCGGCTCGAGCTCGCTCGCGGACCCGGCTCGGTGTTCACTCCGGGAACCGAATGGGCGAGCTTCACGATCGAGTTCTGGTTCTACCCGGTCGCGCTCTCCGACGGCGACACGGTCTTCGCGTGGCGCGCGAGCGAGGGCGCCGACCACGACTTCCGCGCGCAGGAACTCGCGATCGAAGTCGACCGTGGAACGATCGCCGCCCGATTCGAGAATTTCTTCCTCCGCCCCGACGGCACGGGGGTGACGGTCAGCCTGCGGGGCAGCGACCGGCTCATTCCGCGACGCTGGGCGCATCACCTCGTGCGGTTCGACGCGGAGACCGGACTGCTCGAGTACCTCGTCGACGGAAGCCCCGTCGATGTCACCTACGTCTCGCGCACCGGTCGGCAGGACGGCAGCGTCTTCTTTCCGCGGATCGCCGCGCACGCGGGCGAGGGACTCGTGGTCGCCGACGGGCCGATCGGCATGCTCGACGAGCTACGTCTGGAGCGCCGCTTCGTCGACGACACCGAACGCCCGGTGCTGCCGCCGCGCGGCGGTGAGCTCGTGTCCGAGCCGATCGACCTCGGCTCCGAGGGAGCGCGACTCACCGGGATCGACGCCGTCTTCGACGCGCCGGATCACAGCGACGTCCTCTTCTCGTATCGCCTGACGGACCTGCGCGAACACCGGACCACCGACGCCGAGTGGACCCCGATCCGTCCCGGCGAGCCGATCCGCGACGTGCAGGGGCGCTTCCTCCTCGTACGCGCGGAGCTGCTGCCGGATACGCGATCCGACGTACCCCCGCGGCTGTCGCGCATCGACATCACCTACGAGCCCGACCCGCCTCCGTTGCCGCCGACCGGGCTGCGCGCGTCTCCGCTCGACGGCGCGGTGTCGCTCGAGTGGGCGCCGGTGCAGGATCCGGACATCGGCGGGTATCTGGTGTACTATGGGGACCGATCGGGTCGCTACTTCGGTGCGGAGAGCGAGCAGGGCGCCTCCCCGGTCGACGCGGGCAGCGCCACGTCGATCACGCTCAGCGGGCTCGAGAACGGAACGCTCTACTTCTTCGCGGTCCGGGCGTATTCGAGCGCGTCGGAGGGTGCGCACGATGCGCGGCCCAACGAGCTCTCCACGGAGGCGGCCGCCAGACCCGCGAAGGTCTACCGATGATCAGTGAACGTGTCCAACAGCTGCTCGTCCGTGCGCGCAACGCGTTCCGGCTCCGTGACTACGAGACGGCCGGCGGCATCGTCGACGAGATGCTCGAGGAGTATCCCGAGTCGATCGCCGGCCATATCCTGAAGGGCATCATCCTCGGCCGTACCGGCCGCAACCGCGAGGCGATCCGGGTCTTCCGGCGCGCGCTCGAGCTCGACCCGGTGAACGCGGAGGCGTTCAACAACATCGCCGTGAGCCTGCGCCAGGAAGGGCGGCTCCAGCAGGCGCTGCGCGCGGTCCAGAAGGCCGAAGAGCTCTTCGGCGAGCGCGCGGACATCCTCTACAACAAGGGTAACATCCTCAAGGACCTGGGCCAGATCGACGAGGCGATCGCCGCGTACCTGCAGGCGATCGAGGCCGACGACAAGTACGTGCTCGCGTACAACAACCTGGGCACGCTCTACCAGGGCAGAGGCGAGTTGAACAAGGCGATCGAGACCTTCAGCCTGGGGCTGGCGATCGATCCGAATCACCCGACGCTGCGCTACAACCTGGGCCTCGCCTACGAGGAGGAGAACCGGCTCGAGGAGGCGGAGGCCGAGTACGAGCGCTCGCTCAAGTCGCGACCGGGCTGGGGCGAGGCGCTCAACAACCTCGGCATCGTCTACCAGAAGCAGGAGCGCTACGAGCAGGCCGAGCGGACTTTTCGCGAGATTCTCCACATCGATCGCAAGGATCCGCGCGCGAACAACAACATCGCGACCAACTACGCGCTGCAGGGCCGTACGCGCGAGGCGATGCAGTTCTACAGGCAGGCGCTGCAGAGCGACCCGTCGTACTCGCGCGCCGCGGGAAACCTCGGTCAGCTCATCGACCATCAGCGCGACGTGGGCGACACCGTCGAGGAGCTTCAGCAGCTCGCCGAGCTCGACAGCGACAACGTCGAGCTCCAGTACCGGCTCGCCGTCGCGCTCTCGCGCACCGACCGCTACGACGCCGCCGAGCGGGTGCTGCTGCGCATCCTCAGCATCGACGCGCGCCACGTGGAAGCCACACGGCTCCTCGGCGACGTGTACCTCCGCTCGGGGCGCGACGAGAAGGCGGAGAAGTGCTACCGGCGGCTGAAGACGATCAGCGCCGACTACGTCGACCACCACCTCGACCGGGCTCGCGTCTTTCAGCAGCGTGGCGAACCCGCGAAGGGGATGCGTGAGGTCGAGACGTTCCTCGAAACGAAGGCCGGCGATCTCGACGGTCTGATGGCGAAGGCCTCGCTGCTCGTCGACCTCGGTCGCCAGGACGAGGCGCTCGAGATGCTCGAGGAGCTGCGCAAGCTCTATCCGGGCGACGGTCGCGTGCTCGCCGCGATTGCGAGCGCCCACCAGCACGCCGGCGATCGCGAGGAGGCGATTCGTGCGGTCGACGAGCTCGTCAACCTCCAGGGAAGCCGCGCGACGCCGGAGGACATCGAGGCGCTCAACGAGAGCCTCGAGCTCTACGAGCAGGCGGTCGACGCCTTCGCCGACGAGTACCGACAGGGCTGGGAGCGTACCTTGAGCAGGCTCGGTGAGCTGAGTCAGCCCGAGGCCGAGGAGGACGAGGATCAGGAGCTCGCCGTCGACGAGCAGCCCAGCCTCGACGAGGACTCGATCCCCATTCTGAGGTTCGGCGGCGAGGAGCTGCTCGAACCCGAGGAGTGGGAGGTCCAGGTCGCCGACGAGGAGAACGACGAGGAGGAAGAGTACCTTGGGGTCGAGCCCGCACAGGAGCTCGCGCCGTCGCTTGTCACGCTGCCCGAAGAGGCGCAACGCCGCGGCGGTGAGCACTTCGCCGAGGGCTTGCGGTCTCCCTATCGCGACAGCGGTATCTCCGCGCAGCCCCCGCCGGTGCCCTCACCTGCGGAGACGGTGGCAGAGCCGGCGCCGCCTCCGCCGCCTCCGCCGCGCAGCGAGCCTGCTCCGCAGCAACCGCCCCCGCACCGCCCGTATCAGCCGCAACCGCAGCGGGCGCAGGAGCCGGGACCTCCCGCCGAACCGCGACCTGCCGAATACCCCCCGGCCGCCGAGCAGCCGCCGCAGCCGTACCCCGAGCCCGGACCGCCGGAGCCCGGCTGGCCGGTCGCCCGGCCGTGGTGGGAATCCGAGCCCCAACCCGGGCCGGAGGCGGAGGAAGCGCAGCCGGAGGAAGCCGCTGAGGAGGCGTCCGACGGGTCCGATCTCGTCGATCTGCCCGAGGACTTCGAGCTCGTCGAGGACGACAGCGTGGGACCCGAAGAGGAGCCCGAGATCGAACTGGGCGGCGAAGACCCCGACGAGGCCGCCGAGGCGGAATCTGAGCCCGAGCCCGAGCCCGAGCCGGAGGACGCCGGGTACGAGGACGAGGTCCCGACGATCGACGACCTGCTCGCCGAGGAACCGGACGAGCAGGAACCGGACGAGGAGGAGGAGGAACCCCCCACCGTCGACGTCGCGGGGCCCGAGCCCGAGCCGACGGCACCCCCGGCCGGCGGTGCGTCGCCGGCCGGGAGCGTACCGCCGGAACCGAAGGCGCCCGCCGAGTCGCGGCGCGCCGCGTGCGAGGGACCAGCGGAGCTGCTCGACTACCTCTCTTCGATGGCCGGCGCGCTCCCGCCGGAGCAGCGTACCGAGTTCATGGCGAGCGAGGAGCGGCTCAAGCTCGAGTACCTGCGCGCGCAGCTCTCCGGACGCCCCGGGCTGCACCGCGACGGCTCCCGCTACGCGGGAGAGGAGGACGGGCGCGTGCCGCTCACGACGAAACGGCTCAGCGATACGCTTGCGTACATCGGCACGATATCGACCTACCACCCCGACCGGGGGATCGGGTCGGCGCTCCGGCGCCGCGTGAGCAACGTGCTTGAACACCTGCGCGCATTGCGGGACAATCCGGAGTCCGGAGACACGAGCGCATGACGAACCAGGATTACCTGAGACAGATCGAGAAGTACATCGCCACGATGCCGGCGCTCCCGGTCACGGTCACCAAGGTCGCCGAGATCGCGAACAACCCGGCGACCTCGCCGGTCGATCTTAACAAGGTGATCAGTCTCGACCCCGTGCTCATGGCGCGCGTGCTCAAGCTGATCAACTCGGCGTACTACGGCGTGAACACGAAGGTGAACTCGCTCGTGCGCGCGATCATCATGCTCGGCATCAACACGGTGAAGAACCTCGCGCTGAGCTCGGCGGTGATCGATGCTTTCGGCAAGAAGTCTCAGTTCCGCGCTCTCGATCCGCAGGCGTTCTGGCGCCACTCGCTCGGCGTGGGAGTCACGTCGAAGCTCATCGCGAAGAAGCGCGGCGTCGAGTCGTCACGGCTCGAGGAGTACTTCATCGCCGGACTCCTGCACGGGATCGGCAAGATCCCGCTCAACAACGTGCTGAGCGACGAGTACGTGGAGGCGATGAGCCTTGCCGACCGGCAGCACATCCCGCTCTACGCCGCCGAACGGCGCGTCTTCGGCTTCGACCATACTTTCGTGGGCGCCCGGATCGGCGAGGCGTGGAAGCTCGGCAACGCGATCCAGGATACGATCAAGTATCAGATCCGTCCCTCAGAGTACGAAGGTCAGTACGCCGACATCGTGAACACGACGCACGTGGCGATCTACTTCGTCACCGTCGCCGAGATCGGCTTTTCCGGCGATCGCTACCCCGAGCGCGCGAGCGAGCACGCGCTCGCTGCCCTGGGCATCGACGAGACCTACCTCGACGACATCGAGGAGGAGGTCGAGGACGAGATCCGGAAGGCCGAGGTGTTCCTGAGGCTGTGAGCCCGGCGTTCGGCTCACCGTGACCTGCTCATCCCCAGCTTCTTCATTCTGCTCTGCAGCGTCGTCGGCTTTACGCCCAGGATCTCCGCCGCGCCGCCGGCGCCGTAGATGCGGTCGCCGGCCGCGGCGAGCGCCCGCTCGATGTGACGCCGGATCGCGTCGTCGAGCGTCGAGACGCTCGACGGATCGGCGCCGGTCCGCTCGCCCGCTGCCGGGGCGTGGCCGCGCGCGTCGCGCGCCCCGGCGCGCCGCGTCGACGCGCCGTCGCCCGGCGTGCCCGCCCCCGACTCCGCCCGAAGCGCGAGGTGTTGCGGGTCGATCCGGCCGCCGCCGGCTACGAGCGCCGCACGGCGGATGACGTTCTGCAGCTCGCGCACGTTCCCCGGCCAGCTGTGCGCCAGCAGGGAATCGACCGCGTCCGAGCTGAGGTGCAGCCCGTCGTGATGGCGCTGCTCGCGGAGCTCGGCGAGAAAGTGCTCGGCGAGGAGCACGACGTCGTCGCGCCGCTCGCGCAGCGGGGGCAGGGCGACGGGGAAGACGCTGAGCCGGTAGTAGAGGTCCTCGCGGAAGCGACCGGTGCCGACCGCGTCCTTGAGGTCGACGTGGCTCGCGGCGATCACGCGCACGTCGCTGTGGACCGTGCGCTCGCCGCCTACGCGCTCGAAGCTGCCCTCCTGCAGCGCGCGCAGCAACTTCGGCTGGACCTCCGCGGGCAGATCGCCCACCTCGTCGAGGAAGAGCGTCCCGCCGTTGGCGAGCTCGAAGCGGCCCTTGCGCTGGCCTACCGCGCTCGTGAACGCCCCCTTCTCGTGGCCGAAGAGCTCGCTCTCGGCAAGCCCGGGGGTGAGCACCGAGCAGTTGAGCGCGACGAACTGCGAGACGCTTCGCGCGCTGAGCCGATGGATCGATCGGGCTATCTGCTCCTTGCCGGTACCCGTTTCTCCGTGGATGAGCACCGGGAGATCAGACCCGGCCACGATCCGGACCGACTCGAGGACCTGCTCCCACGCCGGCGACGTGCCGATCACGTCTCGGAAGACGTCCGACCGGTTCGCGAGCAGGCGATTGCGCTCTTCGGTGAGCGCGCGCTGCTGCGAGAGCAGGTACTGCGACGAGTCGCTCTGCGCGATGATGATCGCGATGAGCTTCGCGATCGTGCCGATGAAGCGCACGACGTTCTCGCTGAACATGTTGCACGCACGGTGGTCGAGCGTGAGCATGCCGATCGTTTCTCCGCGCAGATGCAGCGGCGCGACGAGGCACGAGTGGCCGGCGGGCAGATCGAGGACCTCGTCGTACGTGTCGATGTGCTCCTCCTCCTCGTCGAAGAGATAGGGGTCGGAGCGCTCGAGAATACGGGCGATGTCGCCGCGCCCTCGCAGATCGATCTGGAAGGTACTCAGCACGTCGGTGTAGAGTGGACCCATGGCCTGCTGGACGCGCAGCGTCCTGTCGTCGATGAGTTTGAGGATGACGGCGAGCTCGAACTCCACGATGTCGTTGAGCGCGGTCAGGATGAGCTCGAGGATGCTCCTCGAGTCGACCGCGGCGTGATGGTAGTGGTAGTCCATGGGATTCCTGCCTCCTGCGCGGGCCGGTGTTGCGGTACCGACATTCCGGTGTACCGATATACCGGTGTATACGAGCACGAAATATCGGTGTGTGTCAACCGTCGGGCCGGCGGGTGATGCCGATCGGGCTGCAATTGCCAGTGTTACAGAGACTTACGCATGGTGCACCGGCGTGAGGACTGGCACGGGAATTGCAATACCATCGGCATAGACCAAGACAAGGAGCTAACTATGGAAGAGACGAAGATGAACATGCCGCTGTTGGGAGACGACTTCCCGGAGATGACCGTCACCACGACGCACGGCGAGATGAATCTGCCCGGGGACATGAAGGGCGACTGGTTCATCGTCTTCAGCCACCCGGCCGACTTCACCCCGGTCTGCACGACCGAGTTCGTCGGGTTTCAGAACCGGATGAAGCAGTTCGACGAGATGGGTGTGAAGCTCATCGGCATGTCGGTGGACCAGATCTTCAGCCACATCAAGTGGGTCGACTGGATCAAGGAGAACCTTGACATAGAGATCACCTTCCCGGTCATCGCGGCGAACGACACGATCGCGAACAAGCTGGGCATGCTGCACCCGGGCAAGGGTACGAATACCGTCCGCGCCGTCTTCATCGTCGATCCGAAGGGCAAGGTGCGCCTGACGCTCTACTACCCGCAGGAGATCGGCCGGAACATGGACGAGATCGTCCGCGCGACGAAGGCGCTCATCACCGCAGATGACAACGGCGTCGCGATCCCGGCGAACTGGCCGGAGAACGACCTGATCGGCAAGCGCGTGATCATCCCGCCGCCCAAGTCGCAGGCCGAGGCCGCAAAGGCGCTCGACAAGCACGAGGGCTACGACTGGTGGTTCTGTCACAGAGAACTGTGACGTGCACAGAGAACTGTGACGTGCACAGAGAACTGTGACGTGCACAGAGAACTGTGACGTGCACAGAGACCTGTGACGTGCGTGGAGGCGCCCTCCCGGGCGCCTCCTGCGCGCTTTGGCGCCGCGGGTGATGACTACCTCAAGGCTCGCGTGCACTACGACGACCGCGTCATCTTCTGGAATCCTGGGCGCCTTCCGGACGACTGGACCGTCGATCGATCTATCGCGGCACCCTTCGCATCCGCCCAATCTCCTGCTGGCCGACGCCTTCCTTCGTGCCGGCTACTTGGTCGATCTCATGGGCCTTCTTGGCCGTACCGACCGCACCAAGTTCGGGAACCAGGTGCTCGGTCCGCTGCTCGAGGAGGGCCTGGTTGAGATGAGCAGGCCGGACACCCCCACCAGCACCAAACAGACGTGCCGAATCACCCCCTTCGGGAGGACCACGCTCGCTCTACGAGGCACATGAGAAAGTCTACCGACAGCTTCGCGACGGAATCGGCGTTCGCCGCGGTGCGGGTGAACAGATGGTGAGCGTGAAGCTCATCGACCGGGAGCATCCCGAAGAAAACGACTTCGCCGTCGCGGAGGAGGCGACCGTACGCGCTCACTACACCAACCGGCCGGAAATCTACTCTCCGTCACCGGCATCGCCCTGGCCGTGATCGAGCTCAAGCGATCGTAGGTCTCCGTGACGGAGGTATCCGACAGAACCTGGACAATCAGAAGCCGGAGTTCATCCGGTCGTTCTTCTCCACCTTCAGATCGTGATGGCGGGCAACGAGACCGAGGGCCTGCGCTACGGCGTGATCGAGACGCCGCAGCACTGTTTTCTTAATACTGGTGCCGAAATTGTTGATAGTAGTGAAGCAGCACAGCAATATGGGGC
>CAZVEF010000108.1:0-8682 GCA_964625715.1 uncultured Spirochaetaceae bacterium
CGCCCATACGCTACCGCACCGAGGCGGTCTCCCGCGGCTCGCTGCAGGACACGATTCGCGCCTTCGGCAGCTTCATTTCCGGCTCTCAGTCGGACCTCTTCTTTGATCGCCGCGGTGGCCGGCTGAAGACGATGCACGTTGCGGTCGGCGACGAGGTATCAGCGGGTGATCTCATCGCCGACCTCTACACGGAAAACATCGAGGCTGAAATCGCGCAGGCTGAGCTCGACCTTCGCCGCGCCGAGCTCGCGCTTGACCGTACCCGCGAACAGAACGGCGACCGGTTCGCGCTCGAGTTCGCGCTCGCCGATCGCGATCTCGCGGCGATGCGGCTCGAGCAGCTTCGCGAAGACCTCGCCGACGAGGTCGAGCTCGCAGAAGTCACCGGTGCGGAGAGCGAGCAGGTACGCGACCTGCGTCGACGGATCGACGAACAGGAGATCGTGCTGCGCAAGGCCGAGCTCTCGCTCGAGCGTATCCGTGAGCAGGAGCCGGAGGTATCGATCGAGCTCGCGCGGATCGACGTGGAGGCGGCGCGAATTCGATTGGAGCGGCTGCGCACGGAGCTCGAGGCGACGAAGCTCTACGCGCCCATCTCCGGCAGGGTGACGTGGATCAGCCGGCAGGCAGAGGAAGGGGAGAACGTCCAGGCGTTCCAGCGGATCGTCCGCATCGCCGACCCGACCGACCTCGTTTTCGAGTACGAGGGACGCGACGCGAACGAGTTCAGCGTGGGGATGGAGTGTACGATCACCGTCCGCGACGCCGAGTACTCCGGAACCGTGATCCTGACACCGACCAGCGTTCCGTTCGACCAGCGCGAAGAGTACGAGGACAGCGTCCACATCCGTCCCGCGAGCGCGATTCCGGAGGTCCGGCTGGGCACCAACGCGACCGCGCGGCTCATCCTCGCCGAACGCGAGGACGTCCTCGTGCTGCCCAAGCGCGCGGTGCAGCGGTATTCGACGCGCCGTTACGTCCACGTCCTGGTCAACGGCGTGCGCGTCGAACGCGACGTGGAGGTGGGCCTCGAGACCGCGACCGAAGTCGAAATCGTGCGTGGGCTCGAGGAGGGCGAAGACGTGGTGCTGAGGTAAGGCGTGCTGCTCTTCGTTCTCCGCAAGATGGCGGCCAACCGCTGGATGGTCGCCAGCCTCCTCGTGGGCGTGATTCTCGCCGTAGCGATGGTCACGACGATCCCCATCTACAGCCGCGGGATCCTCACCCGCCTGCTCATGCGCGATCTGCAGATCTACCAGGAGACGAGCGGATTCTTCCCCGGCTCGGTCCGGATCGAAGGGTACCAGGCGCTCGACCCGGAGGCGGGCGAGACGCTTGCCGGATTCGACGAGCTGACCGAGGCGGTCGACCGGGAGGTGCGGCGTGGGATCGTCGCGCCTATTACGACCTCCTCGCAGCGACTCCAGCAGAACTACCTCCGGCTCTTCGATCCCCGGTTTCCCGAGGACGACCCCGTCTCGACGGGCATTCTCTCGGCGAAAGGCTTCTTCGAGCGCGTCCGGCCGGCGTTGGGAGAGATGCCGCGGGCGGCCCGCTCCGACGATACGCCGGTTCTCGAGGCGGTGATCACCCGGGAGACCGCCGCAAGCGGCAAGATGACCTACGGGCAGACCTACGATCTCTTCGCGTCGCGGGGTGAGGTGCCGCTTCCGTACAGGGTCGAGATCGTGGGCGTCGTCGAGGTCGCAGACCCGTCGGACGTCTTCTGGACCTACCCCATCGGCTCCTACCGCGACCTGCTCATCTTCCACGAAGAGGACGTGCGCCGGGTCATTACGAACGACAATCCGACGCGCAACCTCGAGGCCGGGTGGAACTACACGTACGACTACCACGCGCTCTCGAGCGAGCACGCCGCGCCCATGGTCGACTTCGTGGACGAGTACACGCAGATCGCCCGCAAGCTCGGCTTCTCGGTGCGCGTGCCGGCGTACCGGATTCTGCAGGACTACATGGTGCGCGAGCGCGCGCTCGTCATGACGCTCTGGGTCCTGCAGGTACCGCTGCTGATCATGCTCGCCTTCTACCTCTTCATGGTCTCGCAGGTGCTCATCGACCACGAGCGCAACGAGATCGCGCTCATGAAGAGCCGCGGCGCCGACGTCGGGCAGGTGTTCTTCACGTACGTGCTGCTCGGACTGATGCTCGCTGTCGCCGGGGTTCTGGCCGGGCCATTCCTGGGCCTGGTAATCTGTCAGATCCTCGGCGCCTCCAACGGATTCCTCGAGTTCGTCCAGCGGCGGGCTCTGCAGCTCGAGATCACCGGACGCACCTGGCTCTACGGGTCGCTCGCCGCGACGGTCGCGCTCGTCACGATCCTCGTTCCCGCGCTCCAGGCCTCGCGCACGACGATCGTCCATCACAAGCAGCGCCGCGCACGCGGGAAGAAGCGGCCGCTGTGGAAGATCCTCTTCCTCGATCTCCTCCTCATCGCGGTCTCCGTCTACGGGCTCTACCGCTATCGCGAGCGCGAGACGCTCGTGCAGCTCACCGGACTCGAGGGAACCGAGCTCGCGCTGGACCCGGTCCTGCTCTTCGTCTCCACGCTCTTCGTGCTCGGGCTCGGGCTGCTCTTCCTGCGCTTCTATCCGCTGCTCATTCGGCTGCTCTACCGGGCCGGTGCGAAGCGCTGGCCGCCGGCGGTCTTCGCGTCGCTCATCCAGGTCGGCCGGGGAGGGGGCAAGGACCAGTTCCTGATGCTCTTCCTCATCCTGAGCATCTCCATTGGCGTGTACAATGCGGACGCCGCGCGGACGCTCAACCTCAACGTCGAGGAGCGGACGCGGTACAACATAGGTGCCGATATCGTCGTGAAGGAGGAGTGGAGGCAGGTCGCCGACCCGAACGCGGCGCCCGCCGGACCGGCGGCTTCCGGCGGCTTTGGCATGAACGGCGGATCCGGCGAGCCGGAGGAGGCCGGCCGCTACGTCGAGCCCGAGTTCCGCCGCTTCGAGGAGCTCGAGGGCGTCGAGGCGGCGACCCGCGTGTTCTACGAGCCGAACGCGAGCGGCCGCGAGTTCGGAGGCGAGTCGTTCACGCAGACGGCGGTCTTCGGAATCGTCCCGCAGGAGTTCGGCACGGTCGGCTGGTTCCGCCACGATCTGCTGCCGGCGCACTGGTACAACTACCTCAACCTGCTCTCCGAGAGCCCGGCCGCGGCGCTCGTCTCGCGGTCGCTCGCCGAGGAGGCGAAGATCGAGCCCGGCGATCCCATCTACATCACCTGGGCCGACCAGCCGGCGACGCTCTACTACGTCTACGGGCTCGTCGACTACTGGCCCGGCTACAACCCGCACGCCGCGCGATTCGCGAGCGGGAGCCGCCACCTCGCGGTCGTGAACCTCAACTACCTGCACGCGAACACCG
Source organism: uncultured Spirochaetaceae bacterium (assembly GCA_964625715.1). Lineage (GTDB taxonomy): Bacteria > Spirochaetota > Spirochaetia > DSM-27196 > SLST01 > SLST01. The sequence continues at coordinate 3,388 of CAZVEF010000108.1, forward strand.
CACTCGAGCCCTACGAGGTCTGGCTCGATCTGGAGGACGGCGCAGGCAGCGCCACGATCTACGAAGAGTTCACCGACGCCGGCATCCGTCCGGTGCGGCTGCTCGACGCGCAACAGGAGCTCATCCGCGAGCGCAACGACCCGATGCTCCAGGGCACCAACGGGACACTCTCGCTCGGTTTTCTCGTCAGTCTCGGTGTCTGCTTCGTGGGGTTTCTGCTCTACTGGACGTTCTCGATCCGCGAGCGGACGCTCCAGTTCGGTCTCTTTCGCGCGATGGGGATGAGCCGTGCGGCGATCGTCGCCATGCTCGGCTGCGAGCAGCTGTTCATTTCCGGCGCGGCTGTGGTCGCCGGTTTCGGTATCGGGCGGCTCGCGAGCCGGTTGTTCGTGCCGATGCTGCAGGTGATTCGCAACGCCGCGCAGACGGTACCGCCCATCCGCGTGGTCTCGTTGCTCGTCGACGAGCTGCGCATCGCCGCCTTTGTCGTCGTTATGCTCTTTCTGGGATTCGGGATCCTGTCGGTCTTCCTGTTCCGCATAAGGATCCACCAGGCCGTGAAGCTGGGGGAGGAGTGATGACCGACCGCGCGATTCACGTCGAGGAGTTGGACCGGAGCTTTCGTGTCGGCTCCTCCGTCGTAGAGGCGGTGAAGCGCGTCTCGCTCACGATCCCCGACGGCAGTCTCACGGTCATCCGGGGCCGGTCGGGGTCGGGCAAGACGACGCTCCTCAACCTGCTGGGGCTCCTCGACCGGCCGAGCGCGGGAAGCCTCCACTACGGGCGGGTCGATGTGCTTCGCATGGGCGATCACGAGCGCGACCGGTTCCGGCGTCACGAGATCGGCTTCGTCTACCAGACGATCGCGCTCGTCGCGCTCATGACCGCGCAGGAGAACGTCGACTTCCGCATGCGCGTGGCGGGAATCCCCTACGCCGAGCGCGAGGAGCGGGTGAGGGAGTGTCTCGATCTCGTGGGGCTGCAGAGCCGGGCGACGCACCGGCCGTCCGAGATGTCCGGCGGCGAACAGCAGCGGGTCGCGATCGCGCGCGCGATAGCGCATCGGCCCCGCGTCATCTACGCGGATGAACCCACCGCGGAGCTCGACACCGTGACCGGTGTGCATGTCGTCGCGATCTTGAAGCGGCTGATCGAGGAGGAGGGCGTGACGGTCGTAATGACGACGCACGACCCGGCGATGATGGAGCTCGCCGACCACGTTGTCGAGATGGAGAACGGTCTCGTCATGGAGCACGCCGATGATCCACTGCGATAACCTGGTGAAGATCTACAAGACGCTCGATACCGAGGTGGTCGCGCTGCAGGGGCTCGACCTCGACGTCGAGGACGGCGAGCTGATGGCGATCATCGGCAACAGCGGCAGCGGCAAGAGCACGCTGCTCAACATCCTCGGCGGCCTCGACATTCCGTCGGCCGGTCGGGTCACCGTCAACGACACGAACATCCTCAAGCTCGACGAACCCGGCCTCGTCGCGTACCGGCGGAACACGATCGGCTTCGTCTGGCAGAACTCGGTGCGCAACCTCATTCCCTATCTCACGGCCGTAGAGAACGTCGAGCTGCCCATGCAGATCGCCGGAAAGCGCTCGCGGCCGTGGGCGCGTGAATTGCTCGATCTCGTGGGCCTCGCGCACCGGGAGAAGAGCAGGCTCGACCAGCTGTCCGGAGGGGAGCAGCAGCGGGTGGCGATCGCCATTGGCCTTGCGAACAATCCGCCGCTCCTGCTCGCCGACGAGCCGACCGGGGCGGTCGACACGTACACCACCGACGCGATCATGGACGTGTTTCGTCGCTTCAACCGCGAGCTGGGAATCACCGTAGTTATCGTTACCCACGACCGCCAGCTCTCGCGCGCGGTCGACCGCGTGGTCGCGATTCGCGACGGGAAGACGTCGAGCGAGTTCATCCGCAGGCACCTCTACCGCGAAGTCTTCGAGCACGACGTTGAGGCGCGTGCGGACGGGCTCTTTCCCGACTCGGAGGCGACGCACGAGGAGTTCGTGCTGGTCGACAAGGTCGGGCGGCTTCAGCTGCCGCACGACGAGATGGAGCGTCTGGGTATCAGCCCGAACAGCAGGCTCCGCCTCCGCGAGGAGAACGGCGAGCTGATCATCTCGCCGCTCGACGACGAGTAAGGCTACTCGGTCGGGCGGTCGCGGACGAGGAGGTCGAGCAGCTCGCGGACCGTCCGGTGGGCCTCCACCGGGTGGCGCAGCGCGTGGTCGGGTCTGATCTCGTAGTGGTTCCGCCGGCCGGTCCGTTCCTTCTGAACGACGCCCGCCTGCTCGAGATCCTGAACGATCATCTGGACCGCGCGCTCGGTGATACCCACGCGCTCGGCGAGGTCGCGCAGCCGTGCCGACGGGTCTTCGGCGATGCAGATCAGTACGTGCGAGTGGTTGGTCAGGTAGGTCCAGCTGGACGCCGACTCTTCACGGTTCACGTGCATAGAGTACCACCGAACGCGTCTTCGTGACAGCGGGCGCCGGGGCGGCGTTCGCTATTCGATGAGTCCGAGGCTGTGCAGCTGCTCTTCGAGCGCGTCGGTGTCGATCGGCTTTACGAGGTAACCGTCGGCCTCCTCGCGAAATGCGTTCATGACGTTTTCGGCGTCCTTGAGCGCCGTCGTCATGATGATCTTTGATCCCTGGCCGACCTTGTATCCCGCTTCGCTTTCCGCGGTGCGGATCCTCTTCAGCGCCTCGTGGCCGTCCATATTGGGCAGCATGATGTCGAGGCAGACGAGGTCGTAGAGGCCGCCGCTCTCGAGCATCGCGTCGACCGCTTGGACCGCCTCGTCGCCGTCGACCGCGATATGAACGTCTCCGTACTCTTCGAGCCGCTTCTGGAGTACGAGCCGGTTTACAAAATCGTCTTCAACTATCAGCGTGGTCACGGGGTCCTCCGCGGATACTCGACTATAGGATGATTTTGCCCTATTGTCTACGGACGGCCGGGAATCATGGATCACAACGGACGACATCTGAACGAGCTCGGTATAGGGTGCGCTGAGGTCCGCCTCGAGCGCGACGCGGACGGCGAGCTCCGTGGGGCACGGCTCGAGCTGTGCAATCGGGCGTTCAGCGGCCAGACCGGCGTGCCCGCCGACGTCGGCGACCGCTACCTGGAAGTGGCCTTCGGCGCGAGCGCGGGCGAGGCACTCGAACCGCTGGCGGCCGTGACCGAGACGGCCTCCGTGTTTCCCCAGCACTACGCTCCGAGCAACCGCTGGTTCTCCTGCCATGCACGACTCGCAGGCGAGGACGTCGTGGAGATCGCGCTTCTTGACGTTACCGACTACCGTGCGGAGGCGCAGATGTTGCTCCTCCGCGAACGCGCGTACCGTTCGTTCATCGAGCACCTCCAGATGATCGCCTTCCTGCGCGTCGTCTCTCCCGAGCCGAAAATGCTCTTCACCGCCGGCTCCTTTCGCGAGATCACCGGCTACGGTCCCGAGAAGGGGATCTCGCCGGAGGCCTGGCTCGAGGTTGTGCACCCGGACGATCGCGAGCGCGTGCGGGCGGAGGCCGAGCGGCTGGATGCGCATCCAGACTACGACGAGGAGCTCGAGTACCGCATCGTTCGACGCGACGGCCAGCTCAGATGGGTGCGCAGCTACGACCGTCAGTTCACCTCGGACGACGGGATGACGCAGCTCGTGCAGGGGCTCATCATCGACGTGACCGAGCAGAAGCATCAGGAGGAGGCGCTGCGCGACGCGAACGAGCGGATCGGTGAGCAGAACCGGCTACTCGCACGCCTCGCGCGTACCGACGCGTTGACGGGTCTGCTCAACCGGCGGGCGATGCAGGAACAGCTCGAGCGCGAGCTGCGCCTCTTCAGCCGCGGCCGCAGCGCGTTCAGCGTCCTGCTCATCGATCTCGACGATTTCAAGGAGGTGAACGACGTCCACGGCCACCGCGCCGGCGACCGCGTCCTGATGCACCTCGCCGAGACGCTCTCCGAGCAGCTGCGAACGAGCGACGTCCAGTCCCGCTGGGGCGGTGAGGAGTTCATGGTGCTGCTCACCGAGACCGACGCAGAGGCGGCGTTGAAGGTGTCACGAAAGCTGCTCGACCGGTTCGTTGCGGATCCTACGCTAATCGACGGCCGAGAGCTGCCGGTAACCTTCACCGGCGGGGTGACCGAAGCGCAGGAGGGCGACACGGTCGACTCGGTCTTCGCGCGCGCGGACAAGGCGCTTTACCAGGGCAAGAACGCCGGCCGCAAGCGGATCGTGGCGCTGTTGGTCGACGGTGAGGTTACCGAGCTTCGCTGATTGACAACCCGGCCCGCCCGTACTTCAATGGACGCGAGTCCCGATCGGGCGCGCCGCGAGTCCCGGTCGGGCGCGCGGGGAGGGTCGGCGATGAGGTTTCCAGGTATCACGGTTGGTCTGAGCAGGACCGTCCGCCACACGGTGGACCATGCGGACACCGCCGGCAACTACCTCCCGGACGACATCGAGCCGCTGCTCTCCTCGTCGGGGCTCGTGAACCTCGCGATTCGGACCGCGGTCGAGCTCATCGACCCGCTGCTGCCCGACGGCTTCATCTCTATTGGCAAGAGCTCGCACATCACCCACGAGCACCCGAGCGTGCTGGGAGCGATGCTTGCGCTGACGCTCACGGTCACGGCCTTCGACGGCTACCACGTAACGATGCGCCTGGTCGCTTCCGACGAGAGCGGCGTGGTGGGGAGCGGGACGCACGTGCGTTCGATCGTCAACAAGCACTGGCTGGGTATTCGGATCGCCGGGCGCGCCGCGGCGACGCTCGAGCGGAAGGAAGGCGGGTAAGGGCCGATGGTCGAAGCGCGCGATTGCGACGCCATCCTCCTCGCCGCGGGTCTCTCGTCGCGTATGGCCGGCAGCAAGATGCTCCGCGAGATCGACGGGCTACCGCTCGTCCGCCTCGCGCTCGAGCACGCCTGCGCGGCGTGCGGGCGGGTGATCGTCGTGCTGGGTCACGAGGCGGCCGCCGTGCGCGCGGCGCTCGGGGAGCTGCCATTGCGAGTCGGCGTCCTCGAGAACCACCACTACCGCGACGGCATGCTCGGGTCGATCCAGACCGGCATGCGCGAGGTCGAATCCGACTGGTTCTTCGTCGTGCCCGGCGATATGCCGCGCCTGGACCGGGAGATCTTCTCGGCCGTCGCCCACGCGGCGCCGCCCGACGCGCGCGCTGCTGCACCGACAGCCGCAGACGCGGCGGCCCCGACAGGGCCCCTCGCCGTCGTCCCGTACTACCGAGAGGTCCGCGGGCACCCGGTGCT
>CAZVEF010000109.1:0-8562 GCA_964625715.1 uncultured Spirochaetaceae bacterium
CTGCGTCTCGATCTGCTCGCTCGGCCGGGGCGTCGCCCGGCTGACGACGAGGAACACGATCGTGTTGACGAGGAGACTCGGGATGACCGGGTGACCTATGACAAGCGGCCGCTCGCCGCCTACCACGATCACGAGCGACGCGACGAGGTAGGCTACGCCGGCGACGGTTCCGGCGATCGCGCCCTGCTTCGTCGCGCGCTTCCAGAGCAATCCGCCAACGAGCGCCGGCGCCCACTGCGCAAAGCCGGGGACGCTCACGTCGGTGAGGTAGAGCGCCATCGCCCCCTGGTTCAGAAAGCTCAGGCTCAGACTCAGGAGCACGATGACCACGACCGACCAGCGCGCCCACCGCGTGATCTGCAGGTCGCTTGCGTTTTCGCGGAACATCCCCTGGATCACGTCACGGCTGACGATGACGCTGGAGGTCATGAGCTGGACCGCGGCCGTGCTCACCGCCGCGGCGATCACGCCGAGCAGGACGTACACGCCGAACCACTGCGGCAGGCTGCGCGTGATGATCGTCTGTACGACGCGGTCGGCCTCCTCCTGGAGGGGCACGCCGTTCGCTGCCGCTATGGCCTCGAGCTCGGCCGCCGGTACCGCCGCCGGCGCGACGATCGAGCCCCAGACGAACGGGATGATGTAGAACCGGAATCATAAACTATTATTTGAATTCAGGAAAGCAATTTCCGTTGTAGTGCGCGGCAGAAATCGCGCTGCATCATCCGCGCGGCGCGAGTGCCATCCGACGACGGCCGGTAGAGCGCTCGCCTTGCTCGCCGCGCATTGAGCTAGTAGGTTGATAGCAAGGAGTTCTCATGGAAGTTGCACAGGATCGAGTTGTGAAAATCGCGTACACTCTCAAGGATGACCAGGGACACGTGCTCGACTCCTCGGAGAATCATGGTGATCTCGCGTACGTCCACGGGCACCAGAACATCGTTGAGGGTCTCGAGGACGCGCTCGAAGGGAAAGACGTCGGGGAAACGGTGAGCACCACCGTCGAGCCGGACAAGGGATACGGAGACCGCCACGACCAGCTCGTGTTCACCGTTCCTCGCTCGAACATGCCCGACGGCGACCTCGAGGTTGGCATGCAGTTCGCCGCGCAGGACAAGGAAGGCAACCAGCAGGTCGTCACCCTCGTCGACATTGGCGACGAGGAAGTCAAGCTCGACGCGAACCATCCGCTGGCCGGGCAGACACTCCACTTCGACGTCACCGTCAACGACGTGCGCGAGGCAACCGACGAAGAGGTCGAGCACGGGCACGTACACGACGGTTCGCAAGACCACTAGCCCCGCGAGTACAGGAACCCCGCCACCCGCGCCACACCGTGGGTGAGGGCAGGCGCTTACTCGAACAGCCGCGCTACTTCGCGGCTGTACTGCTCGGCGATGACGTGGCGTTTGATCTCCTGCTTCGCCGAGAGTTCTTCTCCCACCTCAAATGGTTTCTCGAGCAGCGTGAACCGGAAGACTCGTTCGAAACCCTTGAACCCGTTCTTCGCGTTGACCCGCACATTGATCTCGCCGTCGATGAGCTCGAGAATGCCCTCGTTCTCGATGAGGTCAGCGTAAGCGCCGTACGGGATGTGGTTCTCGTCAGCGTAGCGCTCCACCGCCTCCTGGTTCGGCACGATGAGCGCACCGAGATACTTCTGGTCCTGCCCCACGACGACCGCTGTGTCGATGTACTCGCTCTCGGTGATGCGCTGCTCGATGGGAAGCGGTTCGATGTTCTCACCGCCGATCAGGACGATCGTGTCTTTCGCCCGACCCGTGATCGCAAGCTCACCGCCGTGCGTGAGCATTCCCAGGTCGCCGGTATCGAGCCATCCATCGGAGTCGAGCACTGCCTCGGTAGCCTCCGGCCGCTTGTAGTACCCCCGCATCACCTGGGGGCCGCGGACGTGGATGATCCCCTTCTCACCCGGCGGGAGCGCGGTGCCGTCCTCGCCGAGAATCCTGCACTCGGTACCCTGGAGCATCGATCCAACCGTCCCCGGAACCGGATGCGCCTGGTGGCGTACCGCGAGCACGGGCGACGTTTCGGTGAGCCCGTAGCCTTCGAGCAGAAGGATCCCGGCCGCGGCAAAGAACGTATCCACCGCACCGGGCAGTGCACCGCCGCCTGAGACGCCGGCGATGAACCGTCCGCCGAGCTTCGCCTTGATCTTGCCGAAGACGAGCGCGTTCCCGAGCATACGCAGGGGCCAGAGCAGCAGCCACGGCACGAACGCGACGATTGCATCGAGCGCACGGCTCCGGCGGTGGAAGTCAGGAACCAGTCCGCGCAGCAGATTGGTCAGCCGCGTGTGAGCCCCTCCAACCGCGACGAAGAAGCTGAACAACGCGAGTTTGACCCCGCCTTGTTGCTTGACGTTCCGGTAGACACCCGCTCGAACCGCCTCCCAGATCCGCGGAACCGAGGCCATCCACTGCGGCCGCACCGTCGCGAGGTCCTGCAGCATGATCGTGCCGATCGGCTTCGAGTAGGCGAGCGCAGAGCCGCTGCCGATCGCCACGTACTGGATAATGCGCTCGAACGAGTGCCAGACCGGCAGCACGCAGAGCCAGATGTCGCCCGGCGTGACGTCGATTCGCTCGGGAATACAGCCGATCTCGAACATGAAGTTGTGCTGCGTGAGCATGACACCCTTCGGCTCCCCGGTCGTTCCGCTCGTGAAGATGATCGTCGCGAGATCCTCGCTATCGCCCTGCTCGATCTCCTCGGCGATCGCCGTCGGGTTCTTCTCGAGACGTGAACGTCCTGCACTCACCAGATCGTCGTAGCGGTGCACCTTCACGCGGCGAACCTCGGACGAGAGCGCCTTCGCTTCGTCTTCGCTCACCGAGCGGTCGAGAATCACGAACTGGCGAAGCGTCCTGATCTCGTCGCGCACGCCGGCGACCTTGCGCAGCTGGGTCGGATTCTCGACGACGACGGTCTCGCACTCGGAGAAGCCGAGTATGAACGCGAGCTCATCGGCCATGCTGTCGTTCCCGCGCGGGACATCGGCCGCACCCAGGCACTGGATACCCAGATCGGCGACGAGCCACTCGGGCCGATTCTCCGAGACGAGCCCCACGTGGTCGCCGCGGTCGATCCCGATCGACACGAGACCGGCTGCGAACGCATCGACCTCGTCGCGCAGCTCCGCATACGTGCGGGGAACGAACCTCCCGTCCTCCTGCTTCATGTACTGCGCGGGAATCTGCGGGTTCTGCTCCGCCATCCGACGAAGCAGTCTGGGAATCGTGTTCGGTTCCATCGATCTCCTCCTGCCGGCCGCCGGCCGACACGCAAGCGTACCACGCCTGTCCCCATCGAACAACGCGGCTATCCCTCGACGCCACCGTCTTTTCGCTTGACGCAGCATCGGCGCCGTCGTAGGCTGCTCGCGCGGAGGACAGATGACGGACACGACACGCGGACAGCTTTGGTTCATCACCGGCAGCCAGCATCTCTACGGCGAGGACACGCTCGAGACCGTTGCCACCGACGCGCGGAAGATCGCCGAGGCGCTCGACCGCGCACCCGAGATCCCCGTGGCGGTCACCGCAGGCCCGGTCGTCACGACCGCAGACGCGATCCGCGAGGTATGCCGGCGGGCAAACGCCGATGACTCATGCCTCGGGCTCGTGCTGTGGATGCATACCTTCTCGCCGGCGAAGATGTGGATCAGCGGGCTGCTCGAGCTCGAGAAGCCGTTCGTACACTTCCATACGCAGCACAACCGCGACATCCCGTGGGACTCGATCGACATGGATTTCATGAACCTCAACCAATCCGCGCACGGCGGGCGCGAGTTCGGGTTCATCGCGAGCCGGCTCAACCGGCAGCGAGAGGTCGTCGTAGGGCACTGGAGCGATCCCGATGTGCTGTCGCAGCTCGGCACCTGGGCGCGAGCCGCGGTCGGCGTCGCGGAGACCCGCAGGCTCAAAGTCGCGCGCTTCGGCGACAACATGCGCAACGTCGCCGTCACCGAAGGCGACAAGGTCGCCGCGCAGGCCCGGTTCGGCTACGCGGTGGACGGCTACGGTGTGGGCGACCTCGTGCAGACGGTCGAGTCGGTGAGCGACGCCGATGTCAAGCGACTCGTCGACGAGTACGAGGAGCGCTACCAACTTGCTTCCGAGCTCAGCACGAACGGCGATATGCGCGATTCGTTGCTCGCGCAGGCGCGCATCGAGCTCGGGATGCGCGCGTTCCTCGACGCCGGGGGCTACCGGGCGTTTACCACCACGTTCGAGGACCTTCACGGTCTGCCCCAGTTGCCGGGACTCGCGGTGCAGCGGCTGATGGAGGCAGGCTACGGCTTCGGAGCCGAAGGCGACTGGAAGACCGCCGCGCTCGTCAGAGTCATGAAGGTCATGGGCGAGGGACTCGAAGGCGGAACCTCCTTTATGGAGGACTACACCTACCACATGGACCCGTCGGGCATGCTCGTGCTCGGCGCGCACATGCTCGAGGTCTGCCCGTCCATCGCCTCGGATACGGCGCGTCTGGAGATCCACCCGCTCTCCATCGGCGGGAAGGCCGACCCCGTGCGTCTGGTATTCGGAACCTCCCCGGCGCCGGCGCTCAACGCGACGGTCGTCGATCTTGGCTATCGCTTCCGGATGATCGTGAACGAGGTCGACGTCGTATCCCCGCCGCAGGACCTGCCGAACCTCCCGGTCGCCCGGGTGTTGTGGGAGGCCCGACCCTCGCTCAAGCGGGCCGCGGCGGCGTGGATCCTCGCCGGGGGCGCGCACCACACCGGCTTCAGCACGAACGTCACCACCGAGATGCTCGAAGCGTACGCCGGAATACTCGGGATCGAGTTCCTCCTCATCGACCGCGACACGACCATCCGCGGCTTCCGCAAGGAGTTGCGCTGGAACGAGGCCGCCTACCGTGTGGGCTCCGATGGGAGATTCTGATCCTGCGTCACATCGAACGGGGACGCCTCGTCGATCGCGGAGACCGTCGATAGGCGAGTCCGGGAACACCTCGTGGCGGCGTCGGTGTTGTATACTGCGACCGGAGGGTGCATGAAGGGACGGATCATCATCGTGTGCATCGCGCTCGGCGCGCTCGCTTCGTGCCGGTCGACCGAGCCCGTGTGGTTCATCGCCACCCCCGGCTACGTCGAGGCGGAGGTGACTACGAGCGAAGACTCGCTGCGCCGTGAGTACGATGCGCGCATCGAAGAGCTCGAGGCAGAGCTCGCGAGCCAGCGCGAGGTCGCCGAGGAGCTCGCAGGACTCTCCCGGGTCATCCGTGACATCGAGACGAGTAACGACGAACTGCGGGACCTCGCCTCCCGGGTCGAGGACGACATTGCGCGTTTGCCGGCGGATACCATCCGCACGATCGTGGAAGTGCTCACGCGGCATCTCGAAGCTTCGGACTGAACCACGAGGCAGTGTCCAACCTCGTGCATCGTTGCTATACTTGAGTCGGAATGGAAGACTACAGGGAAGACGGCGGCTTCCGCCGGAAGCAGATTCGCCGCAACATCGAGACGCTCCGGGGAAAGCTGAAGAACGCCAGAAACCCCTTCCAGCAGAGCTCAATCGCCGGAGAGCTCGGCAAGCTCGAGCAGGAGCAGATGCAACTCGATTCCCTGTTCACCGAGGGAACGGACGACGATGAGGTACAGGAGGAAGCCCCGAAGGAGCAGTTCCCGTTCCTGAACCGGATCTACCAGCGCAACCCTGACCTGCTGAAGAAGAGCGAACACCTCGAACGCGACATCACGGCGTCGGTCCTCTACCTGCACTACCTCGAGGCCGAGTTCCTCGGGATGTTCACCAGCCGGAAGATGCGGTTGGACGTCAAATACTCGGTGGAGCGTGACTCGTTCTACGACCTCTTCTACCAGGTTTCGCGCAGCCTCAAGAATTACCGGATGGAGGCCGATCGCATCGCCGAGGGCACTTACGCCAAGCAGTACGAGGCGGACATCCTCAAACGGAAGGTCGAAATGCGCCACGCCCTGCTCATCGAGGTGGACTGGTTCTTCCGTAAGCTCCGCAGATTCGCAAAGGAGCTGATCGCGGACATTGAAGGCGATGGCCTTCTCTGCCAGAACCCTCAGGAGGAGCTGAGCTACTCCGAGCTCGACCAGGAAGAGTTCCTCCGCGGCAGTACGGTACAAGACGGGATACGGTCGCTCTACGAGTACACCTGCGAAGTCGTCGACTACGTGGACATCCCCGAGTTCCAGCAGCGCCCGCTGTAGGCAGGATCGCTCGCTGCCTTGTCGCCTGCCGACCGGCCGTACCTACTCGCGCGGGTCACCGATGCGCATCGCGAGACCGGGGTTCCGGTCAATCAGGTCGAGCGCGTCTTCCCGAGCCATGAAGAGCGTTTCCACCGGCGCCCCGTTCGTGTAGGTGTAGACCGCCGGATCATCGCGCATGATCCGGTGCAACATGCCGATCGTCTGTCCCCGACCGATCGTGCGAACCTTACCGACCCCGTCGCGCGCCTCGACGACCCCACTGGTCACGATGAAAAGCCCCGGCAGTCGACTACCCTTAGCGAGGATCGTACCCGGTTCGGTGAAACTCCGCGGTTCGAGATAGCTCTCGAGCCACATGCGCTGGTAATCGGAGAGGCGCGCGAACGACTCGCTTTCCACGAGCAGATTCCACGTACGGTTGTCTCTCCGGTCGATGACGCGCTGCAGGACACGCTCGAACTCGGTGCCGGAGACGAAGTTGACGAACTTGTCGCGCGGAATGACAATCGCCTCGAGCTCGGTATCCGCGACGATGTCCGCCGTCCTCGTGCTCCCGGTCAACAGCGCCACCTCGCCGAAGTACTCGAACGCCCCGAGCTGCATGCCGCGCACGAGATTCTCCTTCATCACGCTCGCGTTGCCGCTCTCGATGATGTAGAAGAAGTCTCCCTTGGTCCCCTGCTCGATCACCTTTTCCCCGCGCGCAAAATGACGCCGCTCGATGATGCTCAGGAACTCCTGAACCTTCTTCACCGGAAGCGATTCGAAGAAGTCGAGTCGTTTGAGGATGTCGAGAGCGCGGTAGGCGTCCTCGAAGACCGACGGCTCTGTCTCGAAGTACAGCGTGTTCTCGATTCCGAAGGTCGCGCGCTGCAACGCGGTCCCACCGATCTTGTCGAAATCCTTCTGGGCGATGTGGTAGACGACGGTGCGCGACTGCACGTCCTCGGGCAGCGAGGCGAGGAACCGCAGCGGCGTGTGCAGCGGTGCGATGCCGGATTCGTGGTAGATCACGTCGCTCTCCCATGGAAAGCTGTGCAACTGCTCGAACCGGCTGCGGTCCATCCTGCCTTCCTGGAGCATCTTCTTCTGTACTTCCGGATCGCCCTGGTGATCGGAGGAGTACACGAAGCTCCTGCCCTGGAAGCTGAGCCGGAAACCCATCGTCGGAATCGAGTGCAGGGCGTAGAAGATGTCGAACTCGCCGCCGTGGATCGTCACCGGACGTCCTATGTAGACGGGCTGAAACGAGAAGAGGCGACGGAGGTAGTCCGGCGACTCCCCCGAGAAGGCCGAGTACTTGCGCAGGAAGCTTTCCATCACGGTCTTCGTCGTATAGATCGTCACTCGACCCTCTTCGAGGATCTTCTGAAACGTTCCGGCGTCGTGATCGGCGTGGCAGTGCGTGAGGATGATGCTGTCGATGAACTTCGGGTTCACGTTCGACTGCAACAGCCATTCGGTCGAATTCACCGGAGGGTCGATCATGATCCCGTTGTGATTGAGCCAGATGATGAACCCGGACGTGTTGTCCCGCGCGTCGAACCCGTGGCTCGGACCAAGGCACGTAACGCCGAAGCGCGGCGGTCTGAACGGTTCGGGAAGCGTCTGCCCCACATTGAAACGGGCGGTGTAGTCGACCCTACCCGGTACGGTGACGGGGCGCCGGTTTCCCTCACGAACCTCATAGTCATCGTGTTCGTTCACGGTTACCGTCACCTCGCCCAGGGTCAGCACGCCGTCGTGAAACGGCCTGTACCGGAAGAGACTCTTCAGCGTCAGATCACCGCGGAAGAAAGAGAGCTCGCCCCGGATGTCGGGGACAAAGACGTCGTCGCCAATGTCGAAGGAGTCGTCGCGCAGGTCGAAATCCCGGGGGCCGAATACCGCCTCCTGCAACGCCTTGGCGAGCAGTCGCGCCTGCTCGAGCGTCCCGCAGATCAGCGGGCGCTGACCCCGGATGAAGAAGTGGTAGTAAATGGGGAACTCCATGTCGGCGACGTTGATCCCCTTGCTCCAGTTGAACATCTCCCGCGGGAGCACGAAAACCTCGGGCACCCCGCGCTCGGTGAGGAGGGAGTCCTTGATAGTCTCCGGCGGAGCCCCGAACTGAATGGCGCCGGCGGAGGTTTCGACCACGTACCCGCCTCGCGACAGCTCTGTATATCCATGCTGTTCGCTCATATATCACCCGTTTGCAGTATAGGACAGCTTCCCCTGCCTTGCCACGACGGAGTTGCTTGCCCCGCGAGCACTTCGCCGCTACAGTTCCGGCATGGTCACGCTCGATCTCAGCCTGATCGCCGCTCACCTCGAGGGGCTCGAAG
>CAZVEF010000110.1:0-8227 GCA_964625715.1 uncultured Spirochaetaceae bacterium
CGGCGATGAGCCGGCCGACGGGGAGCAGGATGTCGAGGATCACCCGTGCAAGCTACCGGCGCCGCGGTCGTCTGTCAAAGGGCGTGAACTGTCAGGCTGTCCGAATCCCGTAACGGTCGACGAGGGCGGGCAGACCGTGTCACCGGAGTCGGATCCGCCGGCCGAGGCGGTGACGTTCACGCATGACCCGAAGGGCGCGCAACCGAGTACACGCGCCCCATCGAGCTCGTCGGCCACGCGACGGAGACGACGACTGTGGCGGTCGCGATCGCGGAAGACGACGAGCCCAGCGGGCTCAGCGACGCAACGTACACCATCGACTACGTTTCGGGGCTCAGCCAGCGGGAGATGATTCCCGTGCCCGGCGGGGATTTCTTCCAAAGAGAACCGCTCGACGCGGGATCGGGAGTATACATCGACAGTGTCAACCACACGCTCTCCGCGTTCGACACAGGTACGTACGACGTCACCTACGATCTCTGGTACACGGTTCGCGGCGGGGCAACCGCGCGGTTGAGCCACTCGCGCACGGGCAGATCGAGCTCGAGTCGTCCCCCGGAGGGAGTCCTGGGCGAATCCTTCTTCTACCTCCGAGTAGGGGACCAGCTCGACGACGTCTCTCTCACCTGACCAGTATGATTGACCAGTCAATAGATCTCAATCAGCCGATCACTCCGTAGGATCGGGATCGCGGACCAGTCCCGTGAAGGTGTACTCCCTTCTCGAGTACCGTTCGTCCAGCGGCGGGTTGTCCAGATCCTCGGTGGAAGAGCGGGTTATCGTGATGATACCGCTCACAATGTCGGTGGTCTCGTCACGCCACACGTCCACGAAGGTACGCACGTAGACGGTGGGGCTGAAGAGGCTTTGCACCCGGGTGTCTCGCGTCCCTTTGTAGCGGGTGCCGGCGCTCTGTTCGGGATTCGTGGTGATGAATGCCTCGGTCGTGTAGCTTTCCGGCTTCTCGTACGACACGTCCATATAGATCCGATCCTCCGGGTCGCCGCCCGCGAAGATCCTGCCCTGCGGGTCCGCGGTCGTGTCGCCCTCGTCCGCGAGGCGGTAGACCGCCAGCTCCATGGGAATGGACGTGAGCTCTTCGACGGGGCCTTCGGAGTCGTGCTTCGTGACGTCTCCCACGCCCTTTCCCTCATCCACGGTAGACCCGTAGCGACCCAACCATGTGTCGTCGGTCCACAAGAATCCGTCGTCCTCGTCCAGCCCGGTAACTTGACAGGACGTTACCGCGAGAATCGCCGCGGCCAGTACAACGGCCGTTCTCCACACGTTCATCATGCGCCTCCTGTGTCTGCGTTTTGCGGGCACACAATCAACTTCTTGTTGAACACCTATCGATGCACTGCATCAACGAAGGTAGCACGCGAACCTGGTCTTTTCAGGGCTCACATGCGTGTTGCTCCGGCCATCGATTCTGCTTGCCGGGTCACCCTTTGCCCCGGCCGTGCGCGTGACCCTCGGTCCCAAGAGGACGCAAGGTCATCCTGGACAACAAGTGGGGCGCGCCGAACGTAACCAACGACGGATTTGCCATCGTCAGAATCCTCGATCGCGAAGCCCAGACCAACCTAGTCGACAAGATCGCCGAAATCTATGCATCCTGAATCAAACACGACGGGAAGCTGTCGTATTTCACCGGGTAGTCTGGCGTCATCATTATGCAAGGAGAACGACCATGGAAATCAAGGAAACACAGGAACAGCAGACCATCGTGGTACGGACCACGACATCACTGGAGGGAATACCCGCAACTCTCGGGAGCATCTACGGCGAGCTTATGGAATATCTCCAGCGGAACGGCCTCACTATAACGGGGTATCCCTTCGTGCTCTACCACAACGCGGATATGGCGGCCCTGGACATTGAAGCGGGATTCCCGGTGGGTACCGTGGTATCCGGCGAAGGACGAGTTCAACCGGGGTCGATTCCCGGCGGCAAAGTGCTCTCGGCAATCCACATCGGCCCCTATTCCACGCTGGAGAAGACGTACACCCCCGTCATGGAACACATCAAGAAAGAGGGCCTGCAGGTCACCGAATGGATGTACGAGGTGTATCTGAACAGTCCCGAAGAGGTCTCGGAAGATCAGCTGGAAACGGAGATCTGCTTTCCGCTGAAGGCGTGACAGATACGATGGACACGACCTGCCGGGAAGCACATTCCCGGCCAGGCGCATTATGAGCTAACCTGTAGTGTGCTTCCGCAGACTGTCCACCGCCGTGAACATGAAGCGCGTGCATTCCTTCTGCCAGGTTGAGTGATTCAAGGTTCCGATGAGATACCCGTCCAGCTACCGATGGTAGAACACGTACGCGCCGGCGGCCCCGAAGACACCCCAGGAGCGGCATTCGGCCGGAATCAGTAGCGGCACCATCCGCAGCTGCCAGATGCCGTATCCGTGGTCGATAGCCGGAAAGAGTAGGGCTCGGCCCATTGTCAGAATTCCGATGAGGTCGATTCGACCGCTCGCACGAGCGCACGGACCCGTTTGCCGGCGCCTTCTTCTTGAGCTCTCTGTAGAACACGATTTTCGTGAAGACATCGAGCAGCAGGACGTAGGCACCGCAGGAGAAAGACCGACTTCTTCTGCTCGATTCCCAGAATACGCGATATTTCAAGCGTCAGGAGGGTACAACTGACGGGTAGAACACCCGTCTGGTCCAGAAAATGGGGACCGTGGCCGTAGACACCGACGCGAAGGTGACGAAGCTGACAAGGAACGCTGCATTAAGCGGTTTGTTTTGCGTGATGAGGAAATACATCGACGAAACCACAATCACCACAATTCCGATAAGAAATATCGCGTCCATGTCCGAGTACTATCGCCCTGCATACTGTTCGCCAAGGAATTGTCGAATGGAGGAGAGGCCGGGAACCCTCCCCGGCCTCGCGGGAGCGAATCAGAGGATCTCGGTGGCCGCGAGCCGGACGTGCTCAGCGGTACCGTTAGTTACGGCCAGGTCAGCGCACGAGTTCACGACGCTCCGCTTGTTCGAGCTCCGCCAGCCGACGATCGAGCCCTACTCGGAACGGCACCGGGACGATCATGTAGAAGAACGCGGCGTAGACGACCGTCAGGAGCGATACCGCGGTTCCCGCGCCGATCACGCTCGGATCGCCGCCCAGGTTGACGAGGAGCACGATCGCTCCAGTGAAGAACCCGATGATGCCGGAGATCATCAGATACTTCCCGAGCGCGCCAAAGTACGACCGGGCGCTCACGAGCTCGTCTCGTCTCCCGCCCTGCCCGAAGGCGACGCTGAAGCACCTGCCCAGCTCGCGGAGACTGAAGTTCGCGAGTGAGAGCGCGAATGCCGGCAGTACGACGATTAGGAACGACGGAACGCTCAGGAACTGAAGGAGTGGGTTTGTTCCGCCGGTCGTGAGGATCGCGACCAGAAAGACCGCAACGGTCGCGAGGACTGCGAGAAAATAGAACTTCTTCATCGTGGTTCTCCTTGAAAACGGATTCTCAACACTTCCCGCGCCGCGAGCAGTCCGCGGGTAACGTGCCCGCTGGTGTCCAGAAGCTGATGAGCTGCGCTGAAGGTGCCTGCGCCCGGGGTGAGCCGGGCGGCGTCCGCGAACGGCGTCAGGAGCGCGGCGGCGAAGGCGGCCGCCGCCGCGACACGGGTGATCCAGATCGCTACGTCGCCCCGGAGCGAGCGGCGCGCTGACTCGGGACGGACCGGAAAGGCGGGTGAGCTCGCGATCCGCTGCCGGAAGTAGGCACGGAGCATCTCGTCGGTCGTGTCGTGCTCGCTCATGAGCGTGCCTCCATGTACGTGCGAAGTCGCTTCTTGATCTCGTGGATGCGGTACCTGACCGTTCCTTCCGGCCGGCCGGTGGCGCAGGCGATTTCCGCATACGGAAGCTCCTCGTAGTACCGAAGGAGCAGGATCACCCGGTCGTCCGGCTCGAGCGACTCCACGAACCCGTCGATCGCGGCGAACAGCTCCTGCGTGAGCAGGTGGTGCTCGGGGTCGTTGTCGTTCGGGACGAGCTCCGGCTCCGGGAGCTCTGCGGCGTACTGGTCGCGCGATCGCCAGCGGCGCTTGAGGTCGACGCAGTGGTTTCGCGCAATCGAGTAGACCCAGGCGGCGAGCGGTCGCCGCGCGTCGTAGCGGTCGCGCGCGCGGTAGAGCTTCACCATGATCTCCTGCACCGCGTCGTCCACCTGAACCGCAGGATCACCGGATCCGTCCGCGAGCTGAGCGCTTACGAAGTAGGCGAGCGGCCGGTGGAAGCGGCGCCAGAGCGAGGTGAAATCTGTTGTCGCCGCTGTCGGGCGGGTGGCATCCGCGAACGCTCGCACCGGGCTCTCCCCGAACTACCGGCAAGCCGGTGGCTCGTATCACCCTATTGTACGCGCTCGCGGATGATTCGTTGGCGCGTTTGCGGCTCTGCCAACGAGGCGTTCACCCACGAAGAAACCCGCGGCGGACTCGCCGTTGCCGCCCCCACCGTCGTACTGCATGTCATCGTACTCTCCCGGGAGTCCGAGCGTTCTACCGCGCAGTCTCTTGCGGGGACGAGACCGGCGCGCGCGCAGCGATTCTGATGCACGCTGCACGTGCAGAAGCGATGATGGGAATCAGAGTGAGCGCGACCTGAGAAGCCGCACATCCCTCCCGTCGCGATCGAGCAGAGTACCGATGTCGGTTGTGCGTTCCATTCCACCATTCAGCATCACCACGTGGGCGTGCTATTCTGCTGGTACCGGTACGGTCGGTGGCCTGCCAGACCTATCGACGTGGTCGTTGCCGGCACGCGGCATCGCCACAGAAAAGCTATAGGCCATCGACCGTCTGAGATCTCTGCGCTTCCGGATTGCTGTACATCTCAGAGCAGTCTACCACCGCACCAGAAGCGCCTAACCGACGCCTGACCGAAAGCACAACAACCTCGTTCATACGCCTGCTCGTCGCGGACGAGGATGGCCCGTCTGGTCTACCCGCGCGGTGAGCTGGTGACACCGCCGTGCCGCTCCGGTAAGCTCTCGGTATGACCGAAGCCCAGCTTTCCCGGTACGCCGATCTGATGCTCTGGTGCGTCGGCGGGGTCGGCGATCAGAACCTCGTCGTCCGCCTCGAACCCGAGGGCCGCGATCTCGCGGTGGCGCTCGCCGAGACGGCGTATCGCGACGGCGCGCGCCTCGTCGACCTGGCCTACTCCGATCCACTCGAAGTCCGCGCCCGACTCGCGCACGGGAGCGACGAGGCGGTCGAGGCGCTGCCCGACTACTACCGCGCGCGCTACGACGAGATCGCCCGCCCCGAGTGGACGGCGATCCGCATCAAGGGCTCGGCTCATCCGGATGCGCTCGCCGGCAACGACGCCGCCCGCATCGGCGCGTACTCCCGGGCGCACCGCGCCACGATGGAGCGACTCGCCGCCGAGACGGCCGCCTTCCGCAAGGCGTGGGTCGGCGTGCTCTTCCCGACCGCGGCGGTCGCGACGAAGGCCTTCCCCGAGCTCGACGAGGCGGCCGCGCTCGAAGCGTACGAGGCGGCGCTCGTCCGTGTCCTCCACCTCGACGACGACCCGGTCTCCTTCTGGAGCGACCACTTCGCCTCGCTCGCGCGGCGACGCGATCGCTACAACGCGCTCGCGCTCGATCGGCTTCGATTCACCGGCCCCGGCACCGATCTCGAGATCGGACTCCATCCGGGCGGCCGCTGGCAGACCGCCGAGGAGACGCTCGTCGACGGGCGCACCGTCCGCGTGAACATGCCCTCCTGCGAGATCTTCACCACGCCCGACCTGCGCCGTACGAGCGGGCGGGTCGCCTCTACGCGCCCCTTCGTGTCGACCTCCGCGCCCGGGCGTACGATCGAAGGCGCGTGGCTCGAGTTCCGCGACGGCGCGGTCGTCGACCACGGCGCGGCGGAGGGCGGCGATCTCCTGGGGCGGGTGCTCGACATGGACGCGCAGGCGCGCTACCTCGGCGAGGTGGCGCTCGTCGACGCGAGCTCACCGGTCGCCGCCGAGTCGATGGTCTTCCACGACGTCCTCTACGACGAGAACGCAGCCTGCCACATCGCGCTCGGGTACGGCTTTCCCGGGCTCGTGTCGGGCACCGACGGGCTCGAGGGCGCCGCGCTCGTCGAGCGCGGTGTCAACCACTCGCTCGTCCACGACGATCTGATGATCGGGGGCGGTGAGGTCGACGTCACCGGCGTCACCGCGGACGGCCGCGAGGTCCCCATCATGCGCAGCGGGCTCTTCGTGGGGGAATAGGAGCCGGGGCCTGCCGGCAGGCTCAGGCGAGCTCGCCGACCGCCTCCGAGATATTCAGGCTGTTGTCGCCGATGTGCTCGAGGTGGCGGACGATGTCGATGAAGATCAGCTCGCCGCGGACGTCGATATCGGTCTCCCGTTCGATCGATTTTCGCGAGCGCTTGCGCAGTCGGTTGCGGACCTTGTCGATCCCGTCCTCCATCGCACGCGCCCGTTCGAGATCGGGCCCGCTGGTCGCCCGCGCGAGGATCGCCCCGTTGTAGTTGATGAACTCGAGAACCTGCGTCGTGTAGTCGAAGAGCTCGCGGTCGCCGTCCTCGTGGAATCGACGGCCCTTGCGATGCATCCGGTCGAGGAGCAGGCCGATGCTGAAGCACGCGTCGGAGATGCTCTCGAGCTCGTGGGCGATTCGTTGCGCCGCCTGGATCGCCCGCGCCTGCGCGTCGCTGACGTGCCAGCGCATCGAGTTCGTGAGGAACTCGGTGATCGACTCCTGCATGTCGTCGACGTACTGCTCCGTCGACTCGAGCTGCTTTCGCACCGCCTCGAGCCGGGCGGGTTCCCGCGAGGCGTCCATCACACCCTGCAGCATCTCCAGCGCCCGCCGGGACATGGCCGCGAGCTCACCGCGGATCGTCACGAGGTTCGAGTCGAGCGCGTCGGGCAGGTTCGGCGAGACGAGAGCGAGCCGGTAGGTGCCGGCGGAGACGACGCGAACCCTGTCCGGGACCAGCCACGACACGACGCGCTCGATCTGCGGCACGAAGGCGATCAGGAGCGCGGTGTTCGCCACGTTGAAGACGGTGTGAAAGAGCGAGAGGTGGAGCGGGATAGCGGCCGGGTCGCTTGCGAGGCCCGGCATGAGCCGGTCGATGAGCGAGGTGAAAGGATAGAAGACCGCGAGCATCCAGAGGACACCGAAGACGTTGAAGAGCATGTGCGCCCGCGCCGCCCGGCGCGCACTCGATCCCATGGGCAGGGCCGCCAGGAATGCCGTGATCGTCGTGCCGATGTTCTCGCCGAGCACGATCGCCGCCGCGACCGGGAAGGTGATCCACCCGCGGAAGGCCATCGTGATCGTGATCGTCATCGCCGCCGACGACGACTGCACGATGATCGTAAGAATCGCGCCGGCGACGATGAAGATCGGTATCGACCAGAACCCGAGCTCCGACCAGTTGCGGAGGAAGGCGAGCGCGTCCGGATTGCTGCCTATGTCGGGCACCGACTCCTTCATGAGGTGAAGGCCGAGGAAGAGCAGGCCGAAGCCGATGAGGATACCCGCCACCTCCCGCAGCCGCTGGCTCTTGCCGAAGTAGAGCGGCAGCGCGACGGCGATCGCCGGGAGCGCGAAGTCGGTGATGCTCAACTTGAACCCGATGAGCGAGACGATCCACGCGGTAAGCGTGGTCCCGATGTTCGCCCCCATGATCACGCCGATCGACTGTCGCAACGTGACGAGCCCCGCGTTTACGAGGCTCACGAGGAGCACCGTCGTCGCCGACGACGACTGTATCACGCCGGTCACCCCGAGCCCGGTCGCGACCCCGGCGAAGCGGTTGTTCGTCATCGTGTGCAGGAACGACCGGAATCGATTGCCCGCGCGTCGCTGGATGCCGTCGCTCATCCAGCGCATTCCGATCAGGAAGATCCCGAGACCGCCGATGAGGTTGAGAATCTGGATGATCGCCTGCATGGCCCCTCTCCGTGGATTGCGCGCATCCTAACAGAATCCTCATGATGGTGTCAGCGGGCGGCCCCGTCGCCGTGCGCCGGCCTACGGGGAAGAGCATGTCGAGAATCACCCGTGCACGCTACCGGCGCCGCGGTCGTCTGTCAAAGGGCCGGCGGTTGTGAAGCGCCGCCGCGATTCCGCGCGTCTGGTATACTGGAGGAGATGAAGCGCATGGCCGGTCCGGTTCGAAAGGCCGACCGCCACTACACCTACCGCGAGCTGGCGACGTGGCCC
>CAZVEF010000111.1:0-8142 GCA_964625715.1 uncultured Spirochaetaceae bacterium
TGCGCTACGCGATCCCGGGAAACATGCTCGGGTTCCCCGCGGTGAGCGTCCCGGCCGGCCTCACGTCCGCCGACCTGCCGGTCGGCCTGCAGGCGATGGCAGCGCACTGGAGGGAGGACCTCCTGCTCGCCGTCGCGCGCATCGTGGAGGCTGCTATCGAGCGGCCGGCACCGGCGGCAGGATGGGAGCTGCTGCAGGGATAGCCCGCGCCCGGACGCGGATCGGGGCCGTGCCGGATTACCCGGTCCGCAGCCGGGCCGCGATCATCGCGGCGAGGCGCGCGTTGTTCTTCACGAGCGCGATGTTCGCCTCCAGGCTGCGCCCGTCGCTCAGCTCCACGATCCGGCCCAGGAGAAACGGCGTCAGATCGCGACCGGCGATCCCCTGCGCCTCCGCCTCCGCGACGGCCCGCTGGATCAGGTCTTCGATGTACCCGTGCTCGAGCTCGTCGGCCTCGGGGATCGGATTCGCGACGAGCGCACCCTGCGACAGCCCGGCGCCCCACTGCGCGGCGAGCGCGGCCCCCAGGTCGTCCGGCGAGTCTACCCGCAGCGGCACCGGCAGACCGGTCCGGCGGGTGTAGAACGCCGGGAACTCGTCGGTCTGCCAGCCGTACACCGGGACGCCGAGCGTTTCCAGATACTCGAGCGTCTTGGCTATGTCGAGGATCGATTTGACGCCGGCGCTGACCACCGCCACCGGCGTGCGCGCGAGCTCCTGGAGGTCGGCGGAGACGTCGAAGCTGCGCTCCGCGCCCCGGTGGACACCGCCGGTACCACCGGTCGCAAAGACCCGGATGCCGGCGGCAGCCGCACCCATCATCGTCGTTGCAACCGTCGTCGCCGCGAGCGTCCGCCGCGCGAGCACGAGTCCCAGATCGCGTCGGCTCGCCTTCGCGACCTCGCTCGCGGTCGCAAGCTCGTACAGCTGGTTCTCGTCGAGGCCGATGCGGAACGCCCCGTCGATGATCGCAACCGTCGCCGGCACGGCGCCGGCGTCCCGGACGACCTGCTCGACCTCGCGTGCGGTCTCCAGATTACGCGGGTACGGCATGCCGTGCGAGATAATCGTGGACTCGAGCGCCACCACCGGGCGGCCGGTCTCGATCGCCTCGCGCGCTTCTCCGGCAACTGACAGGTACCGATCGTTCATCCCGCAATCTCCTCAACTTCCCGGCAGGAAGACGGACGCCTCCGAGGACGCAGACGCCTGACATCTCCGCATTCTACCGCCCGGTCAGCCACGGTGGGTAGGGTCGCCGCGGGACGCCTCGTCTCCGCCCGCACCGCGAACCCGTGCAGGCCCCCGCGACGCCATCCGCCTGCTCCATTGACCGCGGCCGCCGGGGCCTCTACGTTACTGTGATGAGCAGCCACCCCGGCGGCGCGACCGCGCTGACGTACCGACAGATCTTCATCTTCTGGCTTCCTCTGGGGCTCATGTGGCTGATGATGGCAGCCGAGCAGCCGGCGCTGACTGCGGTCATCGCGCGGATGCAGGATGCGGAGATCAACCTCGCGGCGTTCGGCGTCGTCTTCGCGATCGCGCTCGTCGCCGAAAGCCCGATCATCCAGATGCTCTCCGCGGCCACCGCGCTCTCCGGGCACCGACAGAACTACCAGTTGTTGCTTCGCTTCATGCTGCTCATGTCGCTCGTCCTCGTGGGGCTCCATCTGCTCGTCGGTCTCACGCCGCTCTACGACTTCCTCGTCGGCGGCATCCTTCAGGTCCCGGAGCATGTGCTCGAGGCGAGCCGATGGCCCTTCGTGGTCATGGCTCCGTTCTCGGCGGCGGTGGGCTACCGGAGGCTCTGGCAGGGGGTCCTGATCCGCCACGGAAAGACGTGGATCGTACCGGTATCGATGGTCAGCCGGCTTGTCGCGCTCGCGGTGATCCTCGCGCTCGGATTCTACCGCTGGGAGCTTTCCGGTGCGATGGTTGCCGCAATCGCGATCTCCGTAGGCGTCGTCCTCGCGGCAGTAGTCGCGGGGTTCCTCAATCGTGTCTTCGTCACGCCCACGATGCGCGACGCGGATGAGCGCGAGGAGGTCCTCGGCTGGCACGGCCTGCTGAGCTTCTACGTCCCGCTCTCGCTCACGACGGTCGTCTTCCTGCTCGCCCGTCCGGCGATGACCTTCGGGATCGCGCGCGCCCCGCTGCCCGAGCTCTCGCTCGCCGTGTGGCCGGTGATCAACGCGTATCTCTTCCTCTTCAACAGTCTCGCGCTCAGCCACCAGGAATCCGCGATCGCGCTCATCAAGGAGCACCCGGAGAGCATACGCCGCCTGCGCGTATTCACCGCGGCGCTCGCGGGAGGACTCTCCGGTCTCATGCTGCTCTCAGCGCTCACGCCCGTGGGCGCATGGTGGTTCCGCAGCGTCAGTGGCTTGCCTCCTGCGCTCCTCGACCTCACCCGTACGCCCGTTCTGATCCTCGCGATCGTGCCGGCACTCGCGACGTACAAGGCGTGGTACCGTGCAAGCTACGTGGGTGAAGGCAGGACGGGTGTCCTCGCTCAGGGCGTAGCGGTCTACACCGTCGCGCTGTTCCTCCTCATGTTCGCCGCGTCCTCCTTCGCGGGGGTTGCCGGCACGATCACCGCCGCGTTCGCGATGGCCATATCCATGTCGCTGGAGAACGGCTACCTCCTCGCGCGCCGCCCCCGGAGGTGGACGCGTGCATGCACGAACACCGCCGACGCGGTGCGTTGAAGCTGACGTCCGGATCGGATACGATCCGGAAGGATGATACGCACTACCCTCCGACGCATCGCAATCGCTGCGTGCACGCTGACCGCGTTGTCGGCCGCGGCCGCTCTCGGCCTGGTTGTCGCTGACCTGGAACCGCGGACCGTTCTCGCGGGAGTCTCCTCGCTCACACTCCTTCTCGCGCTCGCCGCCGCCTGGATCACGGTCGTTCTCGTTCGCGGTGAACGCAGCGCGGCCGCCGCGCGAGACGCCGACCTCACCGCTGCACAGACGCGCGCCCGCCGGCTCGCTGCAGAGTTGCGCGAAACCGTTCTCGCGAGCGAGGCGGGAAGCCGGAAGCTCACGGCGCAGATCGGTGACACGCTCGCCGGGATCGCCCGGATCGCATCCGAGGGGACCTCCGCGCACGAGCGCGCGGTTGCGCTGTCCGAGCAGGTGGGCCAGGGAGCGAGCGCGACCGAGCAGATCCAGGCCTCGGTGGAGAGTCTGGTGCGCCAGATCGCGAATCAGAAGACGCTCGTCGACCAGAGCGCCGCCGCGGTCGAGGAGATGTCGGCGAGCATCGACAGCGTAGCCGGGGTCGCACGGACGAAGCGGGACGCGGCGCTGCGACTCGCGGAGCTGACCGAAAGCGGCTCGAAGACCGTCGAAGAGTCGGAACGCCTGATCGACGAGGTGAGCGAGAGCGTCGAGCGGGTCACAGGGATGGTCGCCATTATCAATGCGATCGCCGCGCAGACGAACCTTCTCGCGATGAACGCAGCGATCGAGGCGGCGCACGCCGGAAGCTACGGGCGGGGATTCGCCGTCGTCGCGGCGGAGATCAGATCGCTTGCCGAGAACACCGCCAGGAACGCCGGCGATATCAAGCGCACACTCGGCGAGCTCGGGACCAAGATGAACGACGCGCGATCGGCCGGCGGACGCGCCGGCGAATCGTTTCGCTCGATTCGCGACGAAGCCCAATCGGTCTCGGCAGCGTTCAGCGAGATCACGACGAGTACCGAAGAGCTCGCCTCCGGCTCGACGGAGATCGTGGACGCCACCGAGCAGCTGCGAAGCATCGCTTCGGAGACCGGCACGAGCGCGGACGAGATGAAGATCGCGGCCACAGAGGTTACCTCTATCCTGACGGCGACCCGGGACACGGCGCACGACACCTCGCAGGCGATGGAGTCGATCGACGCGGCGGCACGTGAGGTCTCGTCGGCGATAAGGCGGGTGAGCGCGCTTTCGATGGAGAACAACGATCGGATCGGTGACTTGCTGGCGCAGCTCGAGCCGACGGAGCTCGGCGACGACGAGGCCGACTCGCTCGAAACTACGGCCGCGAGCGCCGCCCGACACCGGCTCCGCATCGCGAACCTCGTGCTCGAGCACATGGGCTGGATCGGGGACGTTCGCACGGTCATCGATTCCGGCGACCGACGCGATCACCGTCTCGCCGACGCGCGCTCGTGCGGCCTGGGCCGATGGCTCGCCGGCCCGACGTCGGAGACGATCGACGAACCGGACGTCCTCGAGCGGTTGCGCACGGCGCACGAGGAGCTTCACGCCGGAGGCGCACGCGTCGTCGAGCTCGTCCGCGACGGGCGAGCCACGTCGACCCCGGTCGAGGCGGAGTTCGCGACGATTCTCGACCGGTCGCGCGTCGTATCGGAGATCCTGTCCAGCTATGAAGAGCCGGACGTCGAGTGGACGCCGGCGCTGTCGGTGAGCGTTGACGTCTTCGACGCACACCATCGTCGGCTCTTCGAGTTGATCCGCCGGCTCTACCGCAGCATGAGGGCCGGCTCGAGCCGCGAGGTTCTCGGACCGCTGTTCGACGAGCTGCTGGACTACACGGTCTACCACTTCTCGGCCGAAGAACGCGCCTTCGCCGCGTTCGGCTTCGAACGGGCAGAGGAGCATCGCTCTCGCCACGCTGAGCTCGTCGAGCAGGCACAGGCGCTGCGTGCAGATCTGGATTCGGGCAAGCCGATGGTCGCCGTCGAGGTCATGCAGTTCCTGCGGGACTGGGTCACCAACCACATCCAGCGAGAAGACAGCCGCTATTCGAGCGCGCTGCGAGACAAGCCGGTCGAGGAATTCCTCGCGGCACCAGAGGAGAAGTCACAATGAGCACAATTCCAGCGCCCCTGCCCACCCCCGGCGACACGTCGTGGTTCGTTCGCGACCGCTTCGGCATGTTCATCCATTGGGGGCTCTACGCGCTCGGCGCGCGCCACGAATGGTTACAGCATCGCGAGGAGATCCCCGGCGACGTCTACCGCAATCGCTACTTCAAGCACTTCGACCCGGACCTCTACGACCCGAAGGTCTGGGCCGAGGCCGCGCGCGAGGCAGGCATGAAGTACTTCGTCGTGACGACGAAACACCACGAGGGATTCTGCCTCTGGGACAGCGCGCAGACCGACTACAAGGTTACGAACACGCCCTACGGGCGCGACGTCCTCGGGCCCATGGTCCACGCGTTTCGGAGCGAGGGGCTGCGCGTCGGTTTCTACCACTCGCTCATCGACTGGCACCACCCGCAGTACGAGATCGATCCGTATATTGGCCCGTACCGGAACGCGAGCGACCGCGACGCGATGAACGCGGGGCGCGACCAATCGAAGTACGCCGACTACCTCCACGCCCAGGTTCGCGAGCTGCTCACCGGCTTCGGTACGGTCGACGTCCTGTGGTTCGACTTCTCGTTCCCGCAGCGCGGGCCGGAGGGCAAGGGCCGCGACGCGTGGCGAAGCGAGGAGCTCTACTCCGCGGTGCGGGAGCTTATGCCCAACGTCGTGCTCAACGATCGGCTCGATTTGCCAGAAGGCTGGGACGTCAAGACGCCCGAGCAGTACCAACCGCAGCGGTGGTTCACCGTCGGCGGCGAACCGGTCGTGTGGGAGGCGTGCCAGACCTTCTCGGGCTCGTGGGGGTATCACCGCGAGGAGGCGAGCTGGAAGAGCCCGGAGATGCTCGTGCAGATGCTCGCCGACACCGTGAGCAAGGGCGGCAACCTCCTGCTCAACGTCGGTCCCACCGGCCGCGGCGAGTTCGACGAGCGCGCGCTCAACCGGCTGCAGGCGATGGGCGAATGGATGTACCGCCACGACCGGAGCATCTACGGGTGCACGCAGGCGCCGTCGGCGTTCGAGGCGCCGCAGGACTGCCGTCTGACGTACAACCCGGAGACGAATCGACTCTACCTCCACGTCTTCGCGTGGCCGTTCAAGCACCTCCACCTCGTCGGCAAGGCGTTCGCAGAGCGCGTGGAGTACGCGCAGCTTCTCAACGACGCGAGCGAGGTGCCTATGCGCGAGAGCTCCGGCGGTATCGAAACCGCCGGCGCGCGGCCGGAGGGCGGCAACGAGCCGACGCTCACGCTCACCCTGCCGGTAGAGAAGCCGCGCGTCCTCGTGCCGGTGATCGAGCTGTACCTGAAGTAGTCGCAGAGCGCCCCAACCGCCGGGTAGCCCGCCCGGCGATCGAGAGCGCGGACTGCAACCACTGCATAGGTCATCCTCGGCGGTTGCGCCGACGGTCTCAGTCGGCGACGCTGCGTCTGCGCGCGGTAAGTCGGCCGGCCGCGCTCGCACCGCCTACCGACGCGAACGATGCAGGTCCCGCTCGAACTCGCTCGATATCTCCCACGCTGCGTCACGGGTGACCCGCTCGATTCCGGCCGCGATCTCCTGTTCGGTCAGCTCGTAGAGCATCGCGGCGCTGAACACGTTCCCCGCCGACGCCGGAAGCCCGAAAAGCCCCGGGCTGAACTGCTCGCTGCGGCGGAATCGCTCGTCCCATACGAGCTCGTCTGCCGCGTTGTCGTACATCTCGGCCTTGCCCCGGAGTATGAACTCGACGCTCGACCCCCGCCCGGAGGCCTCGATGCCGTACTCGTCGACGCATACGCTCAGCAGGTAGGACGCGGCGCGACGGCTGTCGATGACCCGCATCTCCATCACGTCGGCGAAGTAGGCTCCGACCTCGTCGGCGAGGATCGCCTCCATGTCGAGCTCGCGCATCGCGGCGTCGGTCTTCGCCTGCGCCTTCTCGACCTGGCTCGCCTTCGCGATCGTCGTGCCGATGCTCAGCGCGGTGGCGACGGGATCGCTCGAATCGATGGACACGACGTAGTCGGCGTCGACGCGGGCCTCGGGGGCGACTCGCACGATCAGCCGCAGCGGCTCTCCCGCGAAGGTGTGGCCTTCGAGCTTGTTCGTCGCGCACGCCCCGAGCGTCGCCGCGATCGCGGCGAGCAGTGCGAACAGGTGTCGTGTCTTCATGGCACTCTCCTCGCCCTGTAACACCGTTCGGCGGTCGAAGGTGTCACCGTGCCGGTGCAGGACCGTGAGCCTCGACGGCAGCCGCTCGAGCAGCCCCCGCCACGCGCGCAACGCATGCAGCGCGTCGGACGCCTCGCCGTGCGAGGCGGGCAGCCCGGTGCCCCCGGGCGCCTCGAGCGCCTGCACAGCGCGGTAGGCAGGAGCGAAGGAGAAAGGCCACCACCCGATCTCCTTCTGCGCCGCGGCGGGGACGTGCTGCAGGACGACCGCCCGGAGAGCCCGAGCGGCCGTGGAAGCGGAAGAACAGGCGGCCATACACGAACATCGTACTCGATGCCCGCGCCGTGGTCACTCCTCTCTACCGAGGATCTCCTGGACCACCTCCGAGGCAACCTCTTCCTCGTCGAGCAAGCGTTCGGCGAGTCGGTCGAGCTGGTCGCGGTGTTCCTCCAGCGTCTTCTTCGCGCGATCGTAGGCCCTTTGCAGCGTGTCCATGATCTCGGAGTCTACCTCGCGCGCGGTCTGCTCCGAGTAGTCCTGTCGCCGCGAGAGCTCCTCGCCCAGGAAGACGTTCTGGCGCTCACCCGCGATGGAGAACGCACCGAGCCTCCGGCTCATGCCCCAGTTCTGGACCATTTTCCGGGCGATCTTCGTCGCCTCCTGGATGTCGTTCTCCGCCCCGTTGGTGAAGCTGCCGTAGACCACTTCCTCTGCCGCGCGTCCGCCGAGCATCACCGACAGCCGGTCGCAGAGGTAGGGCTCGCTGTAGAGGTACTTCTCCTCTTCGGGCAGCTGCTGCGTCACACCCATCGACCGCTCGCGCGGCACGATCGTCACCTTCAGCAGCGCATCGGCGTTCGGCAGCAACGCCGCGGTGATTGCGTGTCCCGATTCGTGGTAGGCGATCCGCTTCTGCTCCTCGTCGCTGACAGTGAGGTTCTTCCGCTCGAGGCCGAGCATGACCTTGTCGCGCGCGTCGTTGATGTCTTCCATGTTGATCGCGTCGCGACCGGCGCGCGCGGCGAGCAGCGACGCTTCGTTGACGAGGTTCTCCAGATCGGCGCCGCTGAAGCCGGGCGTGCCGCGAGCGACCCTGTCCAGGTCGACGTCGTCGGCGAGGGGCCGGTTCTGCGCGTGGATCTTCAGGATCGCGACAC
>CAZVEF010000112.1:0-8112 GCA_964625715.1 uncultured Spirochaetaceae bacterium
TGCCTCCGAATGAATTGCGCCTATCCTACAACGTCAGCGAGAACTCGTCTCCCACTGCGAGGACCTCTTCCTGTTCGTCGATCGAAGGGACCTCGGGATGAGCCGATGGGTCGAGCAGCATGCTCGCGAGGGCGTCGCCCACGATGCGGTCAATGAACTCACTCGCCTCCGGCGAGAGCGAGGTGAACCGGACGCCGAACCCCGGTGCCGCGCGGCTCGAGACGTGTCGCGGGTCGAGGATCTCGCATCGGGTCGTCATGGTGAAATTCTGGAACCAGATGCGGATATCGCAGGCCGATCCGGGTGGCGGGATGTGCGCTGCAGGCTCGAGAAACGCCCCGCCTGCGCTCAGCTCGCGTATCCGGTGGACTTCGTCGTTGCCCACGAGCGAGGCGCGCAGCGGCCAGTCGAATCGATGATGCTCGCGCCGCTCGCGCTGTCGCGGGACGGCGAAGAACTCCTCGATGTTGGTTCGCACCGCTTCCGCAGTCGCGTTGGTATCCACGCATGCCACCTCGTCGTGGCACGCGTTCACGCGAGTCAGGACGAGCATCGGCAAGAGCGGGAAACTCCGGCGCGCCGAGCTCAGGAAGTGGTCCCATTGGTCGGTCATCGCGTCGATCTCAATGATCGCTCCGATCAGATGCGGATTGCCCACGAGCGCTTCGACGAGCCGTTGCCGGTCGTAGACCGTGATTACCGTGACTGCGGGCAGAGCTCGCTGCACGGCGGACGGATCGATCGAGCCCGGGTAGTAGACCAGCTGATCCATGCTTCGAGTATACACGGTCACCCGCCGCTTGGCTTCCCCGTGGCTGCCCGGGCTCTCTCCTGCGGCGGGTGCAGTCAGCCGCAGAGCTACGCCTGCATTCCGGCAAGGCGGTCGAGCGCCCACCGCGCGTGCTCGCGGACGATGGGGCTCGGGTCGCGGGTGAGACGCGTGAGCTCCGGGCGCAGCTCAGTCGCCTCGGTGTTCGCCGCGGCGATGGAGGCGTTTCGCACCATCGCGTCGCGGCCGGGCCGCAGGAGAGGCGTGCCGGCAAACCGGGCGCGGTAGGCCTCGGCGTCCGGGATCGCGAGGAGCTCGGCGAGCCGAATCCGTTCGCCGGCGCGGTGGATGAGGAAGTCGGATACGTCGGTGATCTTCGCGCGCACGTTCAGCGGGCAGACTTCCTGACAACGGTCGCAGCCGAAGATCCAGTCGCCCATGAGCGGGCGGAGCTCTGCGGGGATGGAGCCGCGATGCTCGATCGTGAGGTAGCTGATGCAGCGCCGCGCGTCGATGCGGTGATGATCGTAGAGCGCGCCGGTCGGGCACGCGGAGCCGCAGCGAAAGCAGTTCGCGGGGCAGGCGCCGTGCGGCGACCCGACGAGCGGGGTTGAGCGCAGTGAGACGGTAGTGAGGATCTCGCCCAGGAAGAACCAGCTGCCGTAGGCGCTGGAGATTGTGAGCGTGTTCCGAGCGGTGTAGCCGACGCCGGCCTGCGCGGCGTAGAAGCGCTCGGAGAGCGGTGAGGCGTCCACGAACGAACGGAACGCTTCCTTGGGGTGCCGATCGCGAAGCGTACGCACGACACGCTTCAACCGCTTGCCGAGCGCATTGTGGTAGTCGCGGCCCCATGCGTAGCGGGCCACGCGACCGGTGGCGGCGTCCTTCGGCCGCGGGTCGGCAGGTTGCTGGTAGTAGTTGCAGCCCACGACGAGTAGCGATCGGCATCCGCCGAGCACCTCCTGCGGCGCGAACTTCGCCTTCGTGTGCCGCGCGAGGTAGTCCATCGAGCCGTGCATCCCGGCGGCAATCCAGCGCTCGTACTCGGCGTGGGCGGAGGCGGGGTCTATCGTGGCGCCGGGCGGAGTCGCGTGACCGGCGGTGGCGCCGGGCGGCTGCCTCTCCGGCCCGTCGCCGGTGTCGGCCGGCTCAGCCGCAGCGGCCTCGCGCATCGGCTCATCGCCCACGGCGGCGACGCCGAAGAGCCGCAGCCCCTCGGCCTCGAGCAGACGCGCGATCTGCGGCTCTATCTGCGGGAAGTGATCCTCCCGGGGGATCACTCGGGCAGCTCGATCTGAACCTTGACGCTCGTGTCCTTCGGGTCGGCCGCGTACTCGTACGCCTCTACACCCTTCTCAAACGGGTAGGTCTCGGTGACCAGCGGGTCCAGGTCGATCGCGCCGGAGCCGAGCAGCTTCACCGCCCGGTCGTAGACGTTTGCGTAGCGGAAGATCGTCTCCATGCGGATCTCCTTCGCCTGGGCGGCGGTCACGTCGTAGGTGACCGGCTCGACCGGCATTCCGATCGCGATCAGCCGTCCTCCGGGGCGAAGCAGGTCGAGTGCGGTGTTCAGCGCAGGTGGCGCTCCGCTCGCCTCGAAGACTACGTCCACGCCCCACCGTCCGGTTACCTCGTCGACGATCTCGCGGGGGTCGGCATCGGCGACGTTGACGGTGCGTACGGCTCCGAGGCCGGCGGCGATGTCCAGCTTGGGCTGTTTCACGTCGAGCGCGATAACCTCGCTGCATCCGCCGGCGAGCGCCGACATGATCGTCACCAGGCCGATCGTCCCTGCACCGATTACGACAGCGACGTCGCCGGGTGAGATGCCGGCCTTGTTCGCCGCGTGCATGCCGACCGCGAGCGGCTCCACCATCGCGCCGGCGGCGAGGCTCACGTTGTCGGGCAGCTTGAACGTAAAGTCGGCGGGGTGGACGACCGTAGGCCGGGTGACGCCGTGAATCGGCGGTGTCGCCCAGAAGCGCACCGCCGGGTCGAGGTTGTACATGCCCAACCGACTCGCCGTGCTCGTCGGATCCGGGATTCCGGGCTCCATGCAGACTCGATCCCCGGGCGCGAGGTCGCCGACCTCTTCGCCGACGTCGACGACGATCCCGCTCGCCTCGTGACCCAGGATCATCGGCTCGCGGACGACGAACGGCCCGATCGCACCGTGTGTGTAGTAGTGAACGTCGCTGCCGCACACGCCCACGTTGCGAAGCGCGATCCGCACGTCGCTCGGCCCGAGCGTTTCGGAAACCTCGACGTCGCGGATAGTGAGCTCACCCTTGCGTTCCAGTACCAGTGCTTCCATGTCGTGATGGTACCACAGGTGCGACCGCCGACGATATACGCTCGCTGTCAGTTGATCGAGAGCTCGGCTCCGCTTTCCATCGCCCGGACGAGCGTGGAGATCCACCGCGAGGCGGGCGCACCGTCTACGACGTCGTGATCGACGAGGATCGTCATGTGGAGGACCTCCCTCGGCTCGATCCCTCCGTTCATGACCACGGCCTTCGGCGTGACCGCACCGATTCCGATGCAGACCGGGTGCATGCTCTTGGGGATGAACCAGCCCTTGACGCGGCCACCCATCCCCACCGACGTAATCACGACGCTTCCCATTGTGCTCATCAGGCGCTGAGGATTCGCAAGTACGCGCTGTAGGAGCCAGCGTCGGACGAAGCCGGGAAGCGCGTAGTAGAGGCGGAAACGAAGCGGAGACCCATCTCCGATGACGACCGCTCCCGCGCTCACCGGTTGCCCGCGGGCGACGGCGATCTGCGCCTCGATGTCTTCGACCGAGCGGGTGTCGGCGTCGGCGACGAGGAGCGGAAGCGGGACGCGCTTGCCGTCGATGCTGCGCTCGACCATGATGCTGACGTTGACCCGCGAAAAGGTCGTGATCGTGCGCCGGCCGGAGTGCACCGCATGCGCGGTGGGGTGGTCGGAAAGGCTCGAAGCGACGTTCTTCACCAGCCACGCGAGGAAGCTCACCGACGATCGTCCGTTTCGGTTCGCCACGCGCAGCCCGGCGCGCGCGCGGGTGACGTCGATCTCGAGGAGCGCCGCGACGTGGTGCTTGCGCACGCCGATTCTGCCCAGATCGATCGTGGAGAGTCTGCTCCGCGGAAAGACTTCCTTCGCCGGTTCGTTCGCCATAGCACCCCTTTCAGTACATTCATCGGCCTTTTGCGCCGACGGGTGGAGGCCCTTTGACCAAGCGACCGGTTTCCGGTACAAGCTCCGCATGGAAGCGGCGGTTTCCTCGCTCGTCTCGCAGGTACTCACTGCCGTGCTCTTCGTGATCATCGTCGCCTCGATCGCGGTGCTCGTGAAGGGCGCCGACCTCCTCGTCGACGAGGCGGTGTCGCTGTCGGTGAGCTGGGGCGTGCCGAAGATGCTGATCGGGGCGACGATCGTGAGCCTGGGGACGACGCTTCCCGAAACGGCGGTCAGCGTCATGGCGGCGGTGCAGGGCGCGCCCGGCCTCGCCATGGGCAACGCAGTAGGCTCGATCATCGCTGATACCGGCTTGATCCTGGGCATCGCGGTGATCATCGGTCGGGTACCGGTCGAGCGTACGCTGGTCAACCGTCAGAGCTGGATCCAGTTCGGCAGCGCGCTGCTCCTTGTCCTCGCCTCTATCCCGTACCTGAACCTGAGCGGCACCTTCACCGAAGGCGGTCGTCTGCGACAGGTGATCGGAGTCGTCTTCCTCGTACTGCTCGTGCTCTACATCTGGTGGTCTATCCGGTGGTCGCGCAAGAGCCCGTTGAGAACGGTCGAACCGGCGACCGTCGACGTCCACGAGACGAAGAGCCCCGTCCTCTCGCTGCTCAAGCTCGCGATCGGGATCGCGCTCGTCGTCTTCGCCTCCCAGGTGCTCATCCCCACGGTCGAGGAGACCGCGCTGCGGCTCAGCATCCCGGACGCGATCATCGCCGGCACGCTCGTCGCGTTTGGTACCTCGCTGCCGGAGCTCGTCACCGCGGTTGCCGCGGTTCGAAAGAAGCACGGCGAGCTCGCGCTGGGCAACGTGATCGGCGCGGACGTTCTCAACGTGCTGTTCGTCAGCGGTGCATCAGCCGCTGTTACGCGCGGCGGGCTCAGCGTACCGCCGCAGTTCTTCCTCCTCTTCTTCCCGTCGATGATCTTCGTCGTCACGGTCCTGCGGATCGGGATCGGGCGGGGTACGACCGAGCTCAAGCGCGGGTTCGGGTTCGTCCTGCTGGGCGCCTACGTGATTACCGTGGTCGTCGGGTATCTCGTGCCGGGCGCGCCCACGCCGCACGCGGGCGGGGTGTAGTCGAGCCGGGGCGCGTGGACGCATCGCCCGTCTCATGGTACCCTCTGCGTTCCAAGGAGCCACTATGAACGCCATCTCACGAGCTGCGGCGATTCTCGCCGGGATGACGCTGGACGAGAAGCTCGCCGTCATGAGCGGCATCGACAACATGTACACGAAGGGCGTGCCGCGGTTGGGCGTACGACGGATCCGCATGGCGGACGCGAGCATGGGGCTGCGCGACGACGAGATCGACGCGACCGCGTTTCCTGCGTTCATCGGCCTCGCCGCGACGTGGAACCGCGAGCGCGCACTCGCCTACGGCGAGGCGGTCGGTGAAGAGTTTCGCGCCGCCGACATAGACGTCGTACTCGGCCCCGGAGTCAACCTCTATCGCGTCCATGAGTGCGGGCGCAACTTCGAGTACCTGGGCGAGGACCCCGTGCTCGCCGCGACGATGGTCGTGCCGTACATCCGCGGCGTGCAGAGTCGTGGGGTTGCCGCGACGGTCAAGCACTTCGTCGCGAACAACACCGACTGGCACCGCTGTGTGAGCAACTCGATCGTCGACGAGCGTACCCTGCGCGAGCTCTACTTCGTTCCCTTCGAGGCCGCGGTGAAGGACGGGGGGGTCCGCTGCCTCATGACGAGCTACAACCTGGTCGGCGGCGAGTACGCCGGCGAGAACCGGTGGCTTCTCACCGACGTGCTGCTCGGCGACTGGGAGTTCGATGGGCTCGTCATGTCCGACTGGATGGGCCTGTGGAACCCCGCTCCCTCGATCGCGAGCGGTCTGCACCTCGAGATGCCCGCCGCGAAGGCGTTCGACCCGGCGGTCATCCGGACCATGATCGAGGAGGGCGTCGTCTCGGAAGCGGACATCGACGCGCGCGTGAGGCGAGTTCTCGAGCTCACCGCGCGGCTCGAGGAGATGCAGCTCGAGGTTCCAAATCGGCGTCTGTCCCGGAACGAGGAGCACGCCGGCGTAGCGCTGGAGGTGGCCCGCGAGGGGATCGTCCTCCTCAAGAACGCCGATGGGCTGCTGCCGCTCGACGCGAGCGAGGGCTCGATCGGCGTGATCGGACCGCACGGCGATCCCACGCCCACGAGCGGAGGCGGCGCCGCTGCGGTGCGCGCCATCGACCCGGTCAGCATCGCCGAGGGCATATTCGCCGTCGCGCCGGACCGTACGCTGCTGCGCGCGGGGGACGGACGCGACGAGGCGCGCGTGCTCGCCGACGCCGACGTGGCGGTCGTCTGCGTGGGCTACACCGGCGAACGCGAGCGCGAGGGGTGCGACCGGCCGTGGGAGTTGCCGGCGAGCGACGTCGATCTCATCAAGCGCGCGTCGCGCGTCGCGAAGCGGACAGTGGTGGTCGTCGTCGCCGGCGGCGGGGTGGAGATGACGAGCTGGGTCGACGACGTGGACGCGATCCTCCACATCTGGTACCCCGGCGAGATCGGTGCGAGGGCGCTCGCGGAGATCCTCTTCGGGGAGGTGAGTCCGTCGGGCAAGCTGCCCATCTCGATCGAGCGAGTGCACGGCGATCGTTCGTCGGTCGCGAACTACCTGCCCGAAGGCGCCGAGCTCTACGAGACGCCGGACTTCGTCTCGCAGGACGCGGCGCCCTACGACGTCACCTACGCAGAGGGTGTCTTCGCCGGCTACCGGCATCTCGACGCGCTCGCGATCGAGCCGCTGTTTGCCTTCGGGTTCGGGCTCTCGTACACGAGCTTCTCCTACACGGAACTCTCCGTCGAGGAGCGGGGAGACCGGCTGGCGGTGATGTTCCGTGTCACGAACGACGGCGAACGCGACGGCATGGAGACGGCGCAGGTCTACGCCCGTCCTCCCGAGTCGCTCGCGGATGCGCTGCCCCGTCGGCTGGTCGGGTTCACGAAGCAGAACGTCCACGCAGCCGAGACGGTGGCGTACGTGGTCGACGTGCCGATTCGCGCGCTTGCGAGCTGGGATACATCGCAACGAGCGTGGCAGCTACCGGGAGGCACCTGGACGCTCGAAGTCGGCGCGTCGTCACGAGACGTACGCCTGTCACATCGAATCGAGCTGGGCGCGCGGCGCATCAGCGTCAAGGAGAACGTGCTGTGATCACCATCACGAATGTCCGCACGGTCATGACCGCGCCGGAAGGAATCGATCTCGTCATCGTCGTCGTCGAGACGAGCGAGCCCGGCCTCCTCGGCTACGGGTGCGCGACCTTCACGCAGCGGGCGAGCGCCGTCGCCGACGTCGTGGATCGCTACCTCGCGCCTCTGCTCGCCGGTCGCGACGTCTCGCGCATCGAGGACCTCTGGCGGCTCATGCACGCGAACAGCTACTGGCGGGGCGGCCCCGTGCTTGCCAACGGCATAGGCGGGGTGGATATGGCGCTCTGGGATATCGCCGGCAAGCGGGCCGGGATGCCGGTCTACCAGCTGCTCGGCGGCGCCTGCCGCGACCGCGTGGACGTCTACCGGCACGCCGACGGCTCGTCGATTCCGGAGCTCATCGAGAACGCGCAGTCGCTCGTCAGTGAGGGCCATCGCTACGTCCGGTGCCAGATCGGCGGCTACGGCGCGGCCGGCGCGATGACGAAGGACGCGAACGCCGAGAGCTCGACCGAGTCGTCCGCGGCGGCGCAGGGCGGCAGCGGCGCCGCGAGCGCCGGCTCACCGGGCGTCGCGGCCGGTAGGACAGGCGCCGGCGCGGTGACGCCGCATCCGGGGCCGCAACCGGCCGCCGACGACCGCGTCGCGATCGACCCCGCGCGCTACATGGCGCTCACGATCGAGGCGCTGCAGGAGGCGCGGGGTGCGCTCGGCCCGCGGATCGAGCTCCTGCACGACGTGCACGAGCGGGTTCCGGTGGGCGAGCTCGCCCGATACGCGCGCCGACTCGACGACGTAGGCCTCTTCTTTCTCGAGGACGCCGTACCGCCCGACCAGTACGAGTGGCTGCGCAACATCCGCGCCGCGAGCGTCACGCCGATCGCGCTCGGTGAGCTGTTCACGACGCCCGAGCAGTGGGTGCCGCTCATCAAGGACCGGCTCATCG
>CAZVEF010000113.1:0-8038 GCA_964625715.1 uncultured Spirochaetaceae bacterium
GCGACGCCCTCTTCCCAGTTGACGTACGTCAGCTCGACCTCCTGGGTTTCCTGCGCGCCTTCGGCGAAGGCCGCGCCGGCAACGAGAAGGCTCAAGAGTGCAAATGCGATAATCCGAACAACGTTTCGCATACGTTCTCCTTTGGTGGTGATAGTTCGGTCTCTCCCCGACCCCCGGGGAGCCCTTTCGCTATCAAGTCTAAACAATAATCCGGTCAGAGTCAAAAGAAACCGTTGATTTCTAAGTAAAGCATGCTGCGGGCAGCGCCGTTGGTTCGGACAAGACGTTTCCTGCCCACCCGTGATGCGCTATAAGTATCTATTTTAGAAAGACTTAATTTCCTACCACGCACGGGTGATGTACGATCGTCTGAAACGTGGCTTCCCCCAGGAGACTAAAATGCTTATACTCCTAATTGATTTGATACCAAATAACCGGGGGCAAAGCACCGGCTGATGGTGACTATGAGTGAAGATCGACATACGGACAGGATGCATCTCGAGCAGCTCAGCTGGATGTTCTTCGCGACGCTCCGCAGGATGAGCCGAAACCTCGATCTTCACTCGCGCGCGCTGGAACGCGAGTACGGCCTGACGGTGCCCCAGCTCAACGTTCTGTGGGCGGTCGGTGCGTCGCACCGCGTTCCCATCGGACGGATCGCAGACCGCATCAGCCTCAGCGGTGCGACCGTGACGAGTATCGTCGACCGTCTCGAAGACCACGGGCTCGTCACGCGAGAACGATCGGCCGACGACAAGCGACAGGTTCTCATATCGCTCACCGGAAAGGGTCGTGACGTGCTCGCCGGTGATCCGCAGCCGTTCCACGACTGTTTCGTCGAACGGCTCGCGCGGCTCGAGCGGTGGCAGCAGACCGAGCTGCTCTCCGCCGTCCAGCACGTGGCAGACATGATGGAGCCGGACGAGTCCATGAAGGCTGTGCAGACCGAGCAACCGCCGCGAACGCGTCGCACGTGAGATGCATTGCGGTCGGCGCGGATTTGGACTAAGCTGGTCGCGTGAGCGAGGTCTCGACAAGCCGGCAGGTTCTCCTCTCCCTCAGACAGATCATCCGCGCGTTGGATCTCCGGTCTCGGCAGCTCGAGAAATCGGTCGGCCTCACCGTACCGCAGCTCGTGGTGCTGAAAGAGGTCGCCGAAGCGGACGGCATCCCGATCGGTCAGATCGCGAAGCGCATCAGCCTCAGCCAGGCGACGGTCACGACCATCGTCGACCGGCTCGAACAGCGCGGCACGATCAAGCGATTCCGCGCGGAGACCGACCGCCGCAAGGTCAACCTCTACATCACCCCGCTCGGCACCGAGCTCATCGAGAAGAGCCCGACGATTCTGCAGGAAGAGTTCCTGAACGCCTTCGACGAGCTCGAGCCGTGGGAGCAGACGCAGATCCTCGCGACCCTGCAGCGGGTCGCGGCGATGATGAACGCGCAGGAGCTGCCTGCGACGCCGCTACTCACCATGGAGCCGTTTCCGGAGTCGCAGCTCGAGAGCGGCGGCGCACGCTGACACGCCAGGATGCCTCCGGTATACTCCCGCCTGATGAACCAGTCACTGACCGGGAGGAGATTCACCAACGAGTCCGGCATCCTGCGGCTCATGGACGATCTGGGCAGGGCGCTGTCGGGCAGCCGGAAGAAGTACATGCTCGGCGGCGGCAACCCCGCGTTGATTCCCGACGTGGCGCGCGTCTGGCGCGACCAGATGCGCGCGCTGCTCGACGATACGGAGCGGTTCGACCGCGTCGTCGGCCAGTACGACACCCCGCAGGGACGCCCGGCGTTCCTCTCCGCCGTGGCCGGGATGCTCAACCGCGAGTTCGGGTGGGACCTCACCGAGGAAAACATCGCCGTCACGAACGGCAGCCAGTCGGCCTTCTTCATCCTGTTCAACCTCCTTGCCGGCCCCGGCGGCGAGGGACGTGACCGAAAGATCCTCTTCCCGCTCATGCCGGAGTACATCGGGTATGCCGATCAGGCGATCCGCCCCGGCGACTTCGTCTCCTTCAAGCCGAAGATCGAGCAGATCGACGAGCACACGCACAAGTACCACATCGACTTCGACGCGCTCGAGATTGGCGACGAAGTCGCCGCGATCTGCGTGTCCCGCCCGACGAATCCCACCGGCAACGTCCTGACCGACGTCGAGGTCGACCGTCTCGACGAGATCGCTCGCGCTCACGAGGTGCCGCTGCTCATCGACAACGCGTACGGTACGCCCTTCCCGGACATCATCTTCACCGGCGCGCAGCCTGTCTGGAACGAGAACATCATTCTCTCGATGAGCCTGAGCAAGATTGGGCTGCCGTCGTTGCGAACCGGGATCCTGGTCGCCAACCCCGACGTCGTCCGCACAGTCGGGGCGATGAACGCCGTGCTGAGCCTCGCGAATAATACGATGGGCCAGGCGCTCACCGAGCAGCTCTTCGAGACCGGTGAGATCCTCCGAATCTCGCGCGGCATCGTCCGCCCCTTCTACGAGCGCAAGCGCGACCACGCGATGGCGTGCATCCGCACCGCCTTCGCGGATCGGTTCCCCTGGTCGATCCACCGGCCCGAGGGTTCGCTCTTCCTGTGGGCATGGTTCCCGGACCTGCCCGGCACCACCACGCAGCTCTACGAGCGGCTCAAGGAACGCGACACGATCGTCGTGCCCGGAAAATACTTCTCCTTCGGGGGCCACGACGGCTGGGACCACGCCGACCGCTGCATCAGGATCAACTACGCCATGGCCGACGACGATGTGGAGCGCGGCATCGAGATCATCGGCGAAGAAGTCGCCAGGATGTGGAGCTAGCGCGTGGATGTCGTCTGTCTCGACCTCGAGGGCGTGCTGATCCCGGAGATGTGGATCATGGTCGCCGATGCGACCGCAACCGACGAGCTGCGGCTCACTACGCGGGACATATCCGACTACGACGAGCTCATGCGCCACCGAATCGACGTGCTCGAGCGTCGCGGGATCACGCTCGGCGACATACGACGCGCGATCGCCGACGTCGAGCCGCTGCCGGGGGCGACGGGGTTCCTCGAGCAGCTGCGCCGCCGCTCGCAGGTCGCGATCCTCTCGGATACCTTCGTAGAGTTCGTCGACGGCGTGATGGAGCGCCTCGGGCGACCGTTTCTGCTGTGCAACGAGCTCGTCACCGACGAGCACGATCGCGTCGTGGACTACCGTATGCGTCAGCCCGACGGTAAGCGCCGCGCGGTGGAGGCGTTCCGCGCGCTCAATCTGCGGGTCCAGGCCGTCGGTGACAGCTTCAACGACATCAGTATGATCCGAGCCGCCGATCGCGGCTACCTCTTTCGCCCCAGCGACACGGTGATCGCCGCCCACCCGGATCTGCCGGTTGCGCGCACGCACGAGGACCTGCTCGAAATCATCACGAGCGATCGGCACGCCACCGCGTAGCGCGATGCGAGTAGTCGCGCGGCGCTCACTTGCATTAGCTTCTCATCGGATGCTCTCTGAGCAAGCGAAGGAACAGATGCGGCGTCGTGCCGAAGCGAGCGTCGACAACTCCAGACCGCCACCGACCGACTCGTTCGAAGAGGATCTGCTCCGCAGCAGGCGCAACTACGAGACGCTCTTCGAGTCGGCGCCGGTCGGCTACTTCGTGCTCGATAAGCGCGGCGGCATTCTCGACGTGAACCTCTACGGGGCGAATCTGCTCCAGGCCGACCGCAAACACCTGCTCGGCAAGCCGTTCATCGTCTTCGTCCCGCGAGACAGCCACACGCGGTTCTTGGCGCACCTGCAACGCGTCTTCGACGAGGCGCGCCTGCAGAGCCACGAGATGCCAATCCTCGACCAGCGAGGACGAAGGCTGTGGGCCCGGTTCGAGAGCCGGCTCCAGGTAACCGAGGAGGGAACGCCGCGCTGCTTCATGACGCTGATCGACGTCACCGAGCGCAAGCGCGTAGAGGACGACCTCATCCTCGCCCGGGAGGAGGCCCTGCAGGCGAGTCGCGCCAAGAGCCTCTTCCTCGCGAACATGAGCCATGAGATCCGTACGCCGATGAACGCGGTGCTCGCGATGTCCGAGCTCACGCTCGAGACCGACCTCGACGCCGAACAGCACGAGTGGATCAGCATCATTCGAGACT
This sequence comes from uncultured Spirochaetaceae bacterium, assembly GCA_964625715.1. Lineage (GTDB taxonomy): Bacteria > Spirochaetota > Spirochaetia > DSM-27196 > SLST01 > SLST01. The sequence continues at coordinate 4,123 of CAZVEF010000113.1, forward strand.
CGGCGCAGGAGCTCACGCGGATCATCGACGACGTGTTCGATTTCTCGCGCATCGAGGCGAACAAACTCATGATCGAGACGGCGCCGTTCGATCTGTACGAGGTGATCGAGGCGGCGAACGCGCTCTTCGCGCCTCAGGCGATTGAGAAGAGTGTGGAGTTCCGCGTCGAGCTCCCGGATGACATGCACCGATGGTACGCGGGCGATCAACACCGGGTCCAGCAGATCGTCCACAACCTCCTCAGCAACGCGATCAAGTTCACCGAGCGCGGGGAGATCGTGTTCTCGGTTCGCAGCCAACGCATCTCCGAATGTCTGCACGAGCTCACCTTCTCGGTTCGCGACACGGGCATCGGAATCCCGGACGATCTCCGCAATACGATCTTCGACAGCTTCCAGCAGGGCGACATCAGCTACTCGAAGGCGTATCAGGGAACGGGGCTGGGGCTCTCCATCTCGCGTCGACTGGCGAAGCTGATGAGCGGCCAGCTCTACTTCACGAGCACCAAGGGCGAGGGAAGCACCTTCTACTTCACGCTTCCGCTCCACGTGGAGGACGACCGGTCGGGACGGGCGCAGGCGGCCGCGGCACAGGCAACGCGCCACCGGGCCGGGCCGACCGGCGACGAGCAGGAGGGTTCCTCACGCATCCTCGTCGCCGAGGACAATCAGATCAACGTCACCGTCGTCCGCACCGTGCTCGAGCGCGTGGGCTACGAAGTCGAATCGGCCTCCACCGGCGCCGAGGCGCTCGACCTCCTGCGGGCCCGCCGTTTCGACCTGGTCTTCATGGACATCTCTATGCCCGACGTCGACGGTATCGAGGCGACCCGTCGCATCCGCGCGGGAGAGGTCGAGGGGGTCAACCGGTCGATCCCGGTCGTCGCGATCACGGCGCATTCGATGCACGGCGACCGCGAGCGGTTCCTGTCGGCCGGCATGGACGACTATCTCGCCAAGCCGTTCAGCAAGGACCGGATGCTCAGAATCGCCGGGGACCTGATCCGGGAGCACACCGATCGTGCCACGTGAAGATCTCGTTCACCTCGGCACAAGGGCCTCCGCGGACGGCGGAATCTCTGCTATACTCGGCTCTCGACATGGCTGAGTCAGGATCGGAACGACGACCGGTTGTGCTGGTCGTGGAGGACAACCACGTCAACCGCATGGTTGCGCGCCAGATGCTCAAGCGCGGCGAAATCGACGCGGAGGAGGCAGACGGAGGCAGACGCGCGCTCGAGCGGCTGCGCGAGCGCAGCTTCGACCTTGTGCTGATGGACGTGCAGATGCCGGGAATGGACGGGCTCGCCGCGACGCGGGCGATCCGCGGGGGTGAGGCCGGTGACGGGAACCGTGACATCCCCATCGTCGCGATGACCGCCTACGCCTCTCAGGAGGACGAGCAGGCGTGTTACGCGGCGGGGATGGACGGCTACCTCGCGAAGCCGCTGAACATGCAGCGCTTTCTCCATACCGTGAAGGCCAGGCTCGCGACGCGCAGGACGACGTAGCTTTCGACGAGGCGACTCACGTGATCCACAGCTGGGCGCGGATACTCGGCAGCTTGGCGAGCGCCCCGGCGAAGCTGTCGGCAGCGGTATAGGTGAAGATGCTCTCCTCGATGGTCGACCCATCCGGAAGCTCGAAGAGACATATGGGACACCGAACGACACCCATCAATTGCGCGGTCGTATAGCCGTGCCGGTTGACGTAGGCGACGAACGAAAGCTCGTCGGCGTCGACCGGTTCGCCGTCCGGCCGTCGGAGATAGTCGGTCGCATCGAGCACCTGTTCCATCGGTCCTCTCGAGTAGTGGAAAGCGCGGCTTGCGGGACGATCGCTCGAGAGCGCCCCTTGTTCGACGAGCGCGTCACGCATCTCATCGACGAGGTCGATCAAGTAGTTGTAGTCGATGCTGCACCGGAAGAGCATGACGGCGATGTCCGTGCCGCGGTTGTTCTTGTGCATGACCGCCGGGATGTCGTAGTTGACGATGTAGAGGTCGTCGTGACGTTTGATCGTCTGCCCGTCGACGCGCATCATCTCGGACACGGGAACCCAGTAGGAGAAGAGTTCCTCCGGGGTCGTCTCCAGCACCTGGAGCGCCTCGAAGCTGCCGATGATGTGTGCGTCTGCGAACGGCACGCGGAAGTGACGCTCGAACTCCTCCTTCATCTTCGAAGTGAACGCGCGCTTGCCGTGGACCGCGAAGAAGAGCTTGTGCGCGTAGTGCCGTTCGACGATGTGATTCTCGACGATGAACTCACCGGGGAAGTTGGCGAGATAGACGAGCTGGATCCCGCTGCGGTACTGCGAGCAGCCCTGGATGACCCTGAGCAGCGTGCTCTCGACCAGCGTACCGTTCGTCTCCGGCCGGAGATAGAGGAAGACGTCCTGGATGGCCCCGCTGCCATCAGGCCCCGGATAGGGAACCAGGACCTGCGGCCCATCTTCCCGTTGGCCTGTCACATAATCAGTGTATCGCGGATTGCGATGCCTGACCAGCAGGGAGTGTCACCCTGCCCCCGGGCCGCGACCGTCGTGGGCCACGCCAGGTGTCACGCCAAGTGAAGCGCGAAGCCCAGAAAGAAACTCACGCTGCCTCCTATCACGAAGAGATGCCAGATCACGTGCGAGAACGGCAGCTTGCGCCACGCGAAGAAGACCACGCCGACGGTGTAGCAGATGCCGCCGATCATGAGCCAGACGACGAAGCCGGTGGGTGTTGATTCGAGTACCGGACCGAAGACGAAGAGAACGAGCCAGCCCATGGGAACGTAGAGCAGATCGGTCCACAGTTCATCTCCGCGGACGACCGTAGACTTCAGGATGATCCCGAGCGCCGCGAGCCCCCAGATAATGCCGAATATGGGCCAACCGACGGTATCGCGGAGCGCGATCAGACAGACCGGCGTGTACGTTCCCGCGATGAGGACGTAGATGAAGACGCGGTCGAAGATCGCGAGTACGCGGCGGACGCGGGGCATCGCGGCGAAGCTGTGCATGAACGCGGATGAGAGGAAGAGCAGTATCTGGCTCGCTCCGTAGACGCTGAACGAGACGTACTTCCACGGGCTCGGGTGGTCACCGCTGAGAACAAGCAACGCAACCAGCCCGGCGATTGAGAGCCCTGCGCCAATCGCGTGCGTGATGCTGCTCAGAATCTCTTCCACCGCGCCGCCCGCCTGATAGCGCACCTCGGACGGCTTGATCTCCTTGGGGAGCTCGGTGAGGGTTCGCCCCATCGGCCTAACCGTGCACCAGGTTGAGGTCAACCTCGCACGCGGTGGCCGGCATCGTGATGCCGTAGTTCTCGAGCACCTGCGGGTGGACCTCGCCGAAGACGCCGACGGGCGCACCGGCGACGACGATGCGCGCGACGCGGCCGGGGATGAAGCGCGGATCGTCGGTCTCTTCGACCTCGTAGTCGCGCGCGAGGTAGTAGAAGAGCACCGAAACGTGGCCCGCGGTCTGCGTGAGGTTCGCATCCGCATCCGCGCTGACCCAGGCGAGCGAGTCGACCGTGCGCACGCCGTGGTTGTCCGACGGGTCGAAGCGAGCGACCTTCCCCACCTCGAAGATATGGTGCGGATAGGCGGCGTTCGCCGAAACGCTCTCGGCACCAAGCAGGTAGGGGATGCTCGAGTTGCGGACGTACTCGTAGTTCTCCGACATGGGGTTGGAGAGCTTCACCACGCGCTGGTCGGGCCCGTTCCATTCGTCGGCCTCCGAGGATCCCACCTGGACCGGACGCATCTTCTCGACGAAATCGCGCCCGGAACCCAAGTACGGGAAGATCATCTCGAGGAAGCCCATCCCCACCATGATGCCGATGACCTGACGGCTGAAGTGCTCGATCTCGGTCAGCCGCCCGACGGTGAAGTCGTGCGGCATCTCCGGCGTGAAGCTCTTCATGC
>CAZVEF010000114.1:0-4779 GCA_964625715.1 uncultured Spirochaetaceae bacterium
AGGGAACGAATTATCGCAGCAACCCAGTAGGATTTGGGCGCGCCCCCGCCGGCGGGAGTCCCCTCGGCCCGCGGGCCCGGGGTGCGGCGGTTCTGCGTTCCGCGGGGTGGGCGGGGTCGGTCGGGAAGAAGAGCGAGTAACGGGCCGGATGATTTCGGCCTCAACGATTCCCGCGACCTCCGGCATCGGGCGACTCATTGCTTTGCTTGCCGGCGCGCATTTCGCCCATCACGTGCTTACAGCCCCGCTTATTCCTCTGCTCCCGTCCATCCGGGACGAATTCGGCCTGTCCTACGCACAGTCTGGAATCGTGACCTCGGCGGTAATCTCCAGGGTCGTCGCGCCCGAACGCCGCGCGCGAGGGTCACCGACACCCAACGGCCCGGCGGCGGCACCTCGCCCGGCGGCGGCACCGTCCCGCAATCGGGCACCGCCGTGCGGATGACCTTCTTCCTCATCCTGACCGGCATCATTTCCGCGACCGTGGCAAGTACGATCCCGTTCATACCCCTGTACCTTGTAGATATCCGTGGGGTCGACGACCGGCTGGCCGCGGGGTTCATTTCCGTGGTTTTCGGCGCCGGCCTCTTCGCCGCGCCCCTCGGCGGCTGGTTGTCCGGTGTGTTCGGGCGCGTGCCGGTCATGGTCGGGGTGGGGACCCTGCACGCTCCCCTTCTTGCCCTCATCCCCGTCACCCCGTTCCCCGCCCTCATGTTCCTCCTGCTCCTTGCAATCGGAATGCTGATGCTCACTCGCATGCCCACCGCCGAAGCCCACCACATCGCCGCAGAGATCAGCGAGCGGCACCGCTCGACGGTTCTCGGAATCTATTTCTTCTCCGGCATGGAGCGAAGCGCCGTGCTCACGCCGCTTCTCGGCTCCGCCATCGATCGGTGGGGCTTTGGCGCGGCGTTTCCGGGCCTTGTGCCCTGACGCAACGGACAATGCGACAGGAGAGTTTCGCCACGGAGATGCGCGAGGGGGAAACCTTCTCCTCCTTCCCCGTAGGATTCGGGACTATCGTAGACAGACCTCAGAACAAGCGGACACCAGGAAGAGATTCGACAAACGACCCCGTCCATTCACTATCCTCCTCGTAACAGCTGCGCTCGAGGTTGCCCACCATACTGAACCCCACCTACAGACTGTGAGGAGTCAGATCAACTGTCTGCTTCTTCAGGCGGCGGTCCTCAGGCTCTGTTGCTTGAGGCGACGCATCTCGGCATCGAACCCACGAAAACTCACCGACACCGTGCGCCCGTGTACCCCCATCTGCGGAGACCTCTTAACGAGGGTGGTAAGCTCCCCCGTCCTTCTGCTCAAGAAACCAGCGGCTTGCGCCGGGCGCGAACCTTGCGAAGCATCTGAAACGCCGCGGCGCTGGTCCTGGGATAGAGCCGATAGCGGGTAGCTCGCTTCGGCAATGCGGGAATCAAGGTCATACGAATGAGCACAAAGGCAAGAAGAAAGCGCCAACACCAGTGTCATAGAAAGGAAAAGGCCGGCGGGTCCAACCCACCGCATGAACTGACTTCCCAACACAGGGCCCAGGGGGTTCCCGATTCCGTAGTATATAACGACTGCGCCGGCGGCACGGACCATCTCGTGCGGCTCGAACCGGTCGTTCGCAAGTGCCACCGAAAGCGAGTACAGCGGCATCCCGAATCCTCCGTACACAAGAATGAGCACATATAGAGCATCCCGCCGCTCGGGCGGAACGCCGCAATGAGCGCGGCCGCCGCCGCAGAGATGCCAATGCTCCACAGGATAGCGAGGCGCCGACTCTTCTTGTCCGATATCCAACCCAGCGGCCATTGGAGCGCCAACGTGCCCACAGAGACCAGGAGCACCAGCATGCCGATTGCCCCGCCTTCCAGACCGACTTGCTGTCCGTAAAGGGGAGTAAGATTCCACGTGGCACCCGCCATAAGGCCTGCCACTATTACTCCGCTTCCAGCAAGGGGTGACTTCACGAACGTGCGCAGAAGTCGCGGAGGTTCGCGATCTGGGCTTGGCTCTCCGGTCACCCGCATGATCGTGACCGGTATCAGGCAGAACGAAATGAGCGCCGTCGTCGCGCGCAAGATCTCGAAACCGGCGGGTGGAAAGATCGCGAGGAGTGGCCGGCCGGCGCCCATGGAAACGAGGTAAACGACGCTGTACGCACTAAGCAGGCGTCCGCGGTTCGAGCTCGTAGTCGAGGAGTTCAGCCAGCTCTCGGCACAACGAACATTATCGATAGCGCGAATCCGGTCGCGCTACGGAATACAACCCACACAAGCGGGTCGATCAACAGAAGGTGAGCGATTGCCGACACCGACCCAAGGGAGGCGGAAGCGGCAAACGCGCGGACGTACCTGACGTTGCGGATGACGGTCGGGGCGAAACGGCTGATCCCTGCACCCCCATTCCCGCGCCGATGAGGTGACGGCAACTTCACCGGGGGGTCGTTTCTCGCATTCCTTGGAGTGTATCGACAGACGGAGCAGTCCCCGCGAAGCGCCGGACCACCACGGGGCGGCCGTACAACGCGATCGACATCGCCGTTCACTCCATAGCTGAACGGGAACGATGTTCGAGTATCTGACGCCGCAGCAGCCGCCGCGTTCCGACGCCCTCAACCGCCAAGTGCCGCGGCGATGAGGTCCGCACCGTTGGTCTCCGGGTGAGCGTTACTTGACTTCACGTTCGCCGGCCACCTATACTTCTATTCAACGCAAAGGTGTATATGATTACACCAAATCATCATACAAGACCCGAGCCAACCGACAACCGACTTCTCGCCGCTCTGAATGATGAGGATTTTCAGCGAATCGCCCCCCATCTGGAGTTGGCTCCGATGGAACTCGGTCACATCCTGTACGAGTCGGGAGGGAAGCTCGATTGGGTCTACTTCCCCACCGATAGTATCATATCGCTGCTCTACGTAATGGAGGACGGAGCGTCCGCCGAGATAGCCGTCGTCGGCATGGAGGGGATCGTCGGTATCGCGTTGTTCATGGGTGGTGGGCAAACCATGCCGAATCGTGCGGTGGTGCAGAGCGCCGGCCAGGCGTATCGCCTGAAAGGCTCGATACTGACCCAGGAGTTCGATCGTTCGGGAGCCGTACAGCACCTGCTGTTGCGTTACACGTTGGCACTTTTCACGCAGATGGCGCAGACTGCGGTCTGCAACAGGCATCACACCGTAGACCAGCAGTTGTGCCGCTGGCTGCTGCTCAGCCTGGACCGGTTGCCCTCCAACGAGCTGAGCATGACTCAGGAGCTGATCGCCAACATGCTCGGCGTGCGGCGTGAAGGCGTAACCTTGGCCGCCGGGAAGCTTCAAAAAGCCGGGCTAATCGACTATCATCGCGGCCGCATCACCGTGCTCGACAGACCGGGGCTCGAGGCTCGGGTGTGCGAGTGCTACGAGGTTGTCAGAGCCGAGTTTCAGCGCCTATTATCCCCCGACACAACCGAGAACTAAACCGCGCGATCAGCGCACCATCTTGACCCTTGTGCCGGCGCCGATGCGGCTGTCGGGTTCAAGCTGGTTGATCAGCGCGATCTCTTCGACCGGCACCGGCGGCGTCGTGCCTTGCCAGTAGGTGTTGTAGATCCGGCGCAGCGATCCCGAGCGTTCGACACGGATTACGTCCAGGCGCATCGGCTCAACGTCGATGGCGCGGCGATCGGCAAGTGCCGCAAAACTCCGTACCGAAGCGTTGACCGAGTCGCGGTGTCCGGCCCAGTTGTCCGCTCTGGAGTATCCGATAAGCTGATAGATCCGATCCTCGTATTCAATGAATGCAGCCGACCCCTCGATCGGTCCCTGTTCGGTCTGCGCGGTGAAGGCCCCGATTCCGGCGGGCAACCCGTTGATCCGTGTCCGAGTTACCCCTCCTCCGACACCTGATCGATACTGTGCAGATTATGGGCGGCGGCATCGATGGATGACTCGCTCGAGATGGAGAGCTGGACCGACGCATCGCGTTGCTCGCTGATCGCTATCACCGCCTGTTTCTGATTTATCACCGTCCAGTCCGCCGGGAAGCGGAGACTGAAGCGCAGGCCGGAATGATAGAACACGCCGTCGCGGCTGTAGCCTTCCCGCGGATCGGCACCGTAGACGATACCGTCGATTCTGCGCAGGTAATTCTCGCGACCGTCGGATTTGTATTCACGGGGTCCCAGTTCCCGGATGTGGCCGCGGATGTTCTCCTGCCGGTTCTCCGGATAGGGATGCGCTGCCTGCCATTCAGGGAGCCTTCCGCCATCGCCGGCTTCGGAGACCCGACGCAGCGTTCCCATCACGCCGATCAGGGCTTCGGGGTCGTAGCCCATGCCCGCCATATAGCGAACCCCGAGCTCGTCGGACTCATTCTCGTCGGTGCGGCTGAACGAGAGGAACAACAGCTGCATCCCTGCTCCGGCGAGTGGCGCTACCTTTTGCAGTTCCGGTTCGAGTACCATGGCCAATCCAACGCCGAGTTGGGTCATTTGCATCGTGCTCATTCGGGTGGAAGCGTGCCGCGCGGTAACGTGGCCGATCTCGTGGCCGAGAACGCCGGCGAGCTGCGCTTCGCTGTTAAAGTGCGCCAGAATCCCGCGGGTGACGTAGATATGACCGCCGGGAAGCGCGAACGCGTTGACGCTTTCATCGTCAATCACGCGAAAGGTCCACGGCAGGTCGGGCTACTCGCTGTCGGCACCCATGGAACGGCCGAGCTCGGACACGTAGGTCTGCAACCCTTCGTCGGGGTACAGCCCGATTGCCTCTGTGATCTGCCCGTCGGC
>CAZVEF010000114.1:4879-8009 GCA_964625715.1 uncultured Spirochaetaceae bacterium
CTCTGTGATCTGCCCGTCGGCCTCCCGGCCCATCTCGATCTCCTGGTCCATGCTCATGAGATTGAACCGGCGTTCGCCGGTGGTAGGGTTGGTCATGCACCCCGCGAGACCACTGAACAGAACGGCGAGAAGGATCGAAGGCGCGACGCGGAAGCCTTTCCGCATTGTGCTCTGTTTCATCGTGTTTGCCTCCTCTATGGACAATTGAGACATGGATGAATCAAGACACCGATGCAAGAAGCCGGCGCAGTGTCGCGGCGGCGTTGATGAGCACGACACCGGGGACGTGAGGTTCGGCCACGCCTCCCGGGGCGGACCGAGCGTCTAGGACGCCCGGTACCATCGGCCACCTCCCGGGCAGGACCTTACCATCTGCCTATCCGAATGCCCGACGATGAGCCCAAGACTCCAAAGGCGTTCAGGAGGAACAGTATCACCACGGTTACACCCGCGCCGGTGCTACCGTTTTGTGCAGCGGCGCGCACAGGATATACGCTGCGGTGCGCCGCGAGATCGTTGCCAAAGCGGGGCGGATCATGATCAGAGAATATTTACAAGGACTACCACCAGGATCACTACTACCAGAGCACTAATGAGCCATCCCATATCGTTCCTCCTCCTACGTATTCCGATCCGCTTACTCGGACCTCCAGGTTACGTAGAAAGTGTGCACAAACACATACCGGCGTCTGTGCGCCAGCGCACATATGGGGGCTGCGAAAATCCCCTCAGAGGTCGAACTCCAGAATACTGGTCGTGCCCTCGTCGGAATCAATACAGAAGCGGCCTACCGGCTGCTTCTCAATGGGAGCAAGATCACACCGCGTCACCCGCGCCCTATCACGGCTTCACTGCGGACCACCACCGTCGCCGCACCCATCGCAACGGCCACATAGAAAAGCGCCCACAGGACCACCGTTAGCGCATGGAACGTCTCACCGATTATCGAGGCTTTGAGGGCCAGGCCCAGGTTGAGCAGCGGTACGTGAGCGTACCAGCCGTGCACATCGGACAGCGTTACCGTTCCGTAGCCGGCAGCCGACGCCAGGATCAGAACCGGCAGGAAAAGCGTCTGGGCGGCCTTCGCCGACCGGGCGCATAGACTGACAGTCAGCTCGAGTGCGGAGAATACCGCGGCGGTCAACACGACGAACACTACGGTCAACACAACCGACCGCGGCTGCAGGACAAATTCCAGCTCAATCGTATCGTGGAGAGCGGGGCCGGCCAGGTAGGCCAGAACCGCACCGAGAAAAAACGATGCTACCCCCAACAATGTCATTATCATTACCGCCAGAAATTTCCCCACGACCACCGCCGACCGGGCGGCGCAGGTGCCGAACAACGGCTCCAGTGTACCCCGCTCTTTCTCACCTGCCCCCAGATCGCCGGCGGCGGCAAGAGGACCGATAGCCGCTGAAAGGAGGGCGAGTACCGGCACCAACAGTGACAACACCAGCGTTCCCGCAGCGCGGGCGCCGTGATGCAGCGGGCTATGCTCGACCCGCAGAGGCGTCAGCACATCGGCGGCAATGCCCTGGTCTTCCAGTCGCTGAGCAGCGAGGCTTGTTGAGTACCGTTCGAGGGCTCCGCCTATAGCGGCGGCAATCTCGGCGGAGTTCGGTTCAGAGTTGTTGTAGATCAACTCCACCCGTGTACCGGCCGCTCGAAAGTGCAACGCTACGGGGAAGTCTCCGTTGGAAACACCGGTCTCCGCAGCGATACCGTCGGAAACCGGAACCGAAGTGAAGCGGTCCAGCGATTGCAGAAAGCGTACTGCCGACAGTGAGTCTTCCCCGACGACGGCGACCTCGGTTTGCCCGCCCCTGCCGTCGCCTCCAGCGAGCGCCAACGAGACCAGCAGCGGGAAAAGCACCAACGGTACCCCCACAAACAGCAGTATGGTCCGCCAGTCCCGAAAAAGCTCGGTGAGCTCCTTGGAAAAAACGGTAACAACCTGTACTGCACCGACGTGGATCACGAATCCCCCCGGGTAACACGCAGGTAGAGGTCGCGCAGCTCGCCTCGGGCTATGTCGACGCCGGGTCTGGTCTCGCAGACAATCCTGCCGTCGGCGACGATCACAACCCGGCTGCATACCCGCTCGAGTTCACCGGTATTGTGGCTCGATATCAGCACACTGCGTCCTTCGGCACGACAGCGCAACACAAACTCCTGCACCACCAGGGCGGCGGCGATATCCAGGCCGGTGGTCGGTTCATCGAGAAGAAGCACGCGGGGCCGGTGTACCATAGCCCGGGCAAGGGCCGTTCGTTGTTTCATCCCGCTTGAAAACCCTCCAACGATGCGATCGGCAAACTCCTGCATACCAAACAGCGATATCATCTGGTCGATTCGTTTGGGAATCTCCACACGGGCAACGCCGTTCAACAAGGCAAAATAGCGGATATTCTCCCGTGCGCTGAGCCGCTCGTACAGCCCCACCGCACCGCCGAACAACGCACCCACCACTCCGTGTACCGCAGTGGCGTCACGCACGCTGTCAAGCCCGAGTACCGCCGCGGTTCCCTCGGTTGGCCGCAGCAACCCCGACAGAATTCGCAGCAAAGTGGTCTTTCCCGCACCGTTTGCGCCGAGCAATCCGACCACCTCGCCGCGTGCAACGTATAGAGAAAAATCCCGCAGCGCCGGTGCCGACACACTCCGATACCGTTTGGTCAAGCCGCGAACGGTCACTGCGGCATCGGGTGTCTTCTCCGAAACCATGGTGAATTCTTCACCGTGATCCAGGCCGTGTCAACAAGTGCCTCGCCGCGTGTTGTGCCGCACACTATCGGTCCGGTGCGCCACGTGTCCTAGCTGTGACGGAGGCAGGTGCTTGAACGACTTGCCTGTAACCCCGTCTTGTGCAATCTCGGCAGTGAGCGGTGGTTCGCGCTTGTGTCCGAAGGCAGGTTTTCTTACAATGACGGTGTATGGTAAGTCAAAAGCTCGTTGGGATTGTTCTACTGGTGGTCGGTGTAATTCTTTTGTACTTCGGATTTCAATCGTCGCAGTCAGTTGGAGATCAACTGCTGGAAACATTTACCGGACGTTTTCGCGATGAGACGATCTGGTTGTTGATCGGGGGTGCGGCGGCCCTTGTCGCAGGCGGATTCTTGACGTTTCG
>CAZVEF010000115.1:0-7960 GCA_964625715.1 uncultured Spirochaetaceae bacterium
GGGACAACGACCGCTCGCGCGTCGAGGCGTATCTGCAGGGCAGGGGAAGCCTCGCGTTCCACATCGTCGACGACGATGCGACCGGGCGGCTGATCGAGCACCAACAGCAGAACCCGGGGTACAACCCTGAGGACGACGGTGTGCCCGACTTCGTTCCGGCCGGCTCGGTCGTGCGGCCGTACGTCGTTCCGGACCAGTACGGCGTGCTTAAGCTCGTGCGCTACATCGCGATCAAGGAAGACGTCGACGAGTTCGGTCTTCCGGGCGAGCACATCACCGAGGCGCGGGTGGGGACCGAGCCGCTGACCAACCAGCCGACGGTCAACTTCGTGCTCGACAGCGCCGGTGCGGAGATCTTCGCGAATCTCACGCGCGAGAACAACGGCGAGAGCATGGCGATCATCCTCGACGAGCGGGTGCGCACGAGCGCCGTCATCAACGAGCCGATCACCGGCGGTCAGGTACAGATCACCGGCTTCAATCAGGAAGAGGCGCAGAACATCGCCACGGTCCTGCGGACCGCCGCGCTGCCTGTGGAGCTTCAGATCGTAAGCCAACAGGCGGTCGGGGCGTCGCTCGGTGCGGATGCCGTCCAGGCGGGGCTTCGCAGCATCGCGCTCGGCTTCGGGCTCGTGATCATCTTCATGCTCGTCTATTATCATGGCGCCGGGGTGATTGCGGACCTCGCGCTCATCCTGAACCTGTTCTTCATCGTGAGCATTCTCAGCGTCTTCAACCTGACGCTCACGCTCACGAGCATCGCCGGCGTCATACTCACGGTCGGTATGGCCGTGGACGCCAACGTCATCATCTTCGAGCGAATCAGGGAAGAGTACCGATTGGGCAAGAGTCCGCAGGCGTCGGTGACGTCCGGCTTCCAGAAGGCGTTCTGGACCATCATGGACGCCAACGTGACGACCTTCATCGCCGCTCTCTTCCTGAGCCAGCTGGGCACGGGCCCGGTTCAGGGCTTCGCCATCACGCTCGCCGTAGGCATCGTCTCATCGATGTTCACCGCGCTCTTCCTCTCCCGACTGATCTTCGAGTTCGGGACCGAAGTGCTGCGGCGCAGCAGGCTCAGCCTTGGTTGGGGGGTCCGATGAAAACGATACGGTTCACCAGGATCCGGTTCATCGCGATCGCCGTCTCGGTGCTCATCATCGGAGTCGGCTTTGCGGCGACCCTCCTCCAGGACGGCTTCAACCTGGGCGTCGACTTCCAGGCGGGCCTGAGCCTGCGCGTTGAAGTGGACAATCCCGACGCGTCCACCGAGTCGGTTCGGGCCGCGGTGGCAGGCATCGAGGGTACGCAGGTCCAGCGAGTCGGCGACGAGGATGCGAGGCAGTTCGTCATCCGCGTTCGCGACGCCGGCGAGATCGACTCGTTCAGCGCGGTGATGAGCGAGCGCATCCTGAACGAGTTGAGTTCCGATTTCGGATCCGGTACGGTGACCGAGCTGGACAACAACTTCGTGGGGCCGCGGTTCAGCGAGGACCTCACCCGAAATACGGTCCTGCTCACCTCGCTCGCGCTCGGTCTGATTCTCGTCTACATCTGGTTTCGGTTCCGAATCGGCTACGCCGCGGCGTCGATCGCGGCGCTCCTGCACGACGTCGCGTTCATGCTCGTGGTTGTCGGGACCTTTCAGATCGAGGTCTCGACGGCGACGATCGCGGCGATCCTGACGATCATCGGCTACTCGCTGAACGACACGATCGTCATCTTCGACCGAATCCGCGAGAACGAACGTCTCATGCGCGAGAGCGGCTTCGATACGATTATCAACGCGTCGATCACGCAGAGTCTGAGCAGGACGCTGATCACGTCGGTCACGACGCTGCTCGCGGTCACCGCGATCTACATCTTCGCGACCGGAACCGTTCAGCTCTTCGCGCTCAACCTCATCGTCGGTGTAATCGTGGGTACCTACTCGTCCATCTTCATCGCCTCGCCGACGCTGCTCGGGTGGCGTCGCGCGGTACGCAAGCGCAAGACGAAGCAGGAGTCCGAGCGACGCGGCGCTCCGGTCAGCGAAAAGCGCCTCGAGCAGGCGAAGGCTGCCGCTCCGGCCGAGGAGACGCAGATCAGCGCCGCCGAGAAGGAGCGCGTGCTCGAGGAGATCCGTAAGAAGCGGGCTACTGCGAGCGGTCGCAGCACGAGCCGGTCGAAGCGCAAGAAGAGATAGCACGAAGCGATCGAGGCCGGGCGGCCAGAGCCGCTGAACGAGCCGAGCCCCGGGAGACCGGGGCTCGTTCTGTGTCGTACTCGCGGCGGGGCGATTGTCTCGAGTCGGGGACGCCACTACATTCGGTGAAGCGAGGGAACATGGCAGCCAGTACGGAAAAGACGAAGCGGGCGCTCGGGGTGGACTTTGTCGAGCTCGCCCGCTCGGTGTTCGGTGAAGCGGTGGAGTCGGTAATCGTCTACGGGAGTTTTCTGAAGCCGACGTTTACGCCCGGGGCGTCGGACGTGAACGTGCTTGTCGTCGTGGGCGAGGGACACGAGTCTGCGCTCCGCGAGCTCGGTCGACGAGGACGACGGCTGATGCGGACGCATCGCATCACCCCGCTCGTGATGACGCATCGCGAGTTCGTCACGTCGGCAGACGTCTTCCCCATGGAGTATCTCGACATCGTAGAGACGCACCAGGTGCTCTACGGCCCGGACGTCACGCGCGACCTTGAGATCAGCAAGGCGAATCTCCGCCACGAGACCGAGCACCAGCTCCGTGGCAGCCTCGTGACGCTGCGGCAGCTGGCCGTCGTCGCCGGCCGGCCGAGGCCGTTTCGCAAGCTGCTGCTGCGACGCAGACTCGAGGAGTGGTACGGTTCGCTCGCGGCGATCCTGCGCGGGCTCTTGCGCCTCCACGACGCGGCAGAGGTGCCTCAGGCGCCCGACGAGCTCGTCCGTGAGATCAACCGCGTTCTCGGTCTCGAGTCGGGTCCGATCCTCCAGCTCCTCGCGTGTCGCCAGGGCGAGTGCCCGGATAGCGTCGAACTGATCGACGGGCTGCTCGAGCGTCTCGCCCGACTCGTTGAGATCGTCGACGCGGGTCCTGGCGCCGCGGATACGAAGGGGTCGTCATGAGGACGCTGCGAACCGCCCTGCTCGTCCTCGCGCTTCTTGCCGCCGTGGGGACGGCGATCGTCGCGCAGGAGCTGCCTTCGCCGCGCGGCTTCGTCAACGACTTCGCCGGGGTGATCCCGTCCGATGACGAAGCCGCCATGCGGGGTATCATCACCGCCGTTCGCGAGCAGACCGGCGCCGAGATCGCCGTGCTCACAGTTGAGTCGATGGCCCCGTACGCTACGATTGAAGAGTACGGCATTGCGCTCGCGGAAGCCTGGGGGGTCGGATCGGAGTCCGACGACGCGGGCGCGATTCTGATCGTGGCGCTCGAAGAGCGGGAGGTGCGGCTCGAGGTCGGCTACGGGCTCGAAGGGGCGATCCCCGACGGACGAGCCGGCGCCATCCTCGACGACTACGTGCTTCCCGACCTGCGGAACGACGAGTTCGGTCCCGGTCTGCTGAACGGGGTCGCCGCGGTCGCGGAGATCATCGCCGACGAATACGGGGTAACCCTCACCGGCGTACGGGCCGAGCCGCGCCGGGCGGCGGGCCGATCATCGACGCTCGACGCGGGCGACCTCTTGTATCTCCTGTTCCTCCTCGTGTTCGTGGGCGGTCGATGGTTCTTCTGGCCGCTGCTGTTCGCCGGGCGACGCCGGGGGGTCTTCGGCGGCGGCTTCGGGTCGGGCGGGCACTCGAGCCCGTCGCGGTTCAGCGGTTTTGGCGGCGGCGGCTTCGGCGGCGGCGGAGCGTCGCGTGGATTCTGAGCTCCCGGCGGGCGCGGCCCGTCGGAATGGGTAGGAGCACCTATGGCAGGCAGTTCGAAGGGTTGGATCGCGCCCGTCGCGATCATCGTCATCCTCGTGGTCATCGGGATCTTCTGGTTCGTTGGCCAGCAGAACTCGCTCATCACGCTCGAAGAGAACGTCGACGCGGAGTGGAGCGAGGTAGACAATCAGGTCCAGCGGCGAAGCGATCTGATTCCCAACCTCGTCGCGACGGTGCGCGGGTTTGCCGAGCAGGAGGAGGAGGTCTTCACCCAGATCGCCGACGCGCGGGCGCGCCTCGCCGGAGCCGAGTCGGTGGGCGAGACCGCGGAGAGCTACGGCGAGTTGCAGAGTGCGCTCTCGCGTCTGCTCGTGGTCGTGGAGAACTACCCTCAGCTTCGGTCGAACGAGAACTTCATCAGACTCCAGGACGAGCTCGCCGGCACCGAGAACCGGATCGCCGTCGCGCGACGGCGCTATAACGAGTCGGTCCAACAGTTCAACACGAGAATCAGGCTCTTTCCCACGCGGATCGTGGCGAACCGGCTGGGGCTCGAGCAGCGCGAGTACTTCGAGATCGACGAAGAAGCGCGTGAGGTGCCCACGGTCGACTTCGGCGACGAGTAGCGCCGCGCAGCCCTGGGCTCAGATAGCGAACCAGAGCCGCCGGCCCCAGATGTCGTGCCAGAAGTGCATGACCGGGGGCCACAGCGGCTCGGCGAGCGTTCCCTCCCAGCCGTTCAGACGACAGAGAAGATCGGCGACGACCCGCGGATTCGTCGCGGCGACGTTGATCCGCTCCGCCGGATCCCGCCGAAGGTTGTAGAGCTCGTAGCGGGCCGCATCCTCGGCTACCGCAGGGGACCGGTCGGTCGTCACGATGAGCTTCCAGTCGCCGCGACGCACCGCCTTGTTGTACCCGCTGCGCCAGTAGAGCGCGTCCGCGGGCCGGCCGTCGGCCTCGCCGGCGAGGAAGGGGAGCAGGTCCACACCGTCGAGCGCGAGTTGGTCCGGACGCGGCGCGGAACCCGGGCCCGGCCCGGTCGCCGCGTCGACGGTCGCGAAGACGTCGAGCAGCGAAACCGGTTCGGCGTAGACGGTCCCCGGCTCGACGACACCCGGATACCGGATCATCAGCGGTACGGCCATCCCGCCCTGGAAGATCGTGAACTTGCCGCCGGCGAACGGCTCGTTGTCGGTGACGCCCAGGTAGGAGGCGCCGCCGTTGTCGCTGGTGAAGATCACCATCGTCTCACCGGCGATGCCCGAGTCGTCGATCGCGTCGAGGACGGTCGCGACTGCGTCGTCGAAAGCGGCGATCATCGCCGCGTACGTACGGCGCACGGGGTCCTCGATCGCGTCGAAGCGGTCGTAGTACGCCTGCGGTGCCTGCAGCGGCGTGTGCGGCGCGCTGAACGGCAGGTAGAGGAAGAACGGATCCTCGGCGTTGGCCTCGACGTAGTCGGCGGCGAGCTCGGCGAATCGGAAGGTGAGGTACTCGTCCTCCTCGACGACCTCGTCGTTGTGTACGATCGCCGCGCGCCCGTTTCGACCCGTAGACCACATGTGCCGGTCCGAGAAGTCGTCGATGGGCGTGTTCACGATCCGCGCGTCGTCGACCGGGGAGTAGAGCGAGAACGCCTCGTAGAAACCGTAGTGCTCGTCGAACCCCCGCTCGAGCGGTCCGTACGCTTCCTCGAACCCCAGGTGCCATTTGCCGTACGCCGCGGTACGGTAGCCGCGCGCGCGCAGCAGATCGGCGAGCGTGACTTCGCCCGGCGGAAGACCCTGGCGCGCGATCGCCTCGCCGTCGGGCACCGGTGCCGGTGCGACGGGCGTCATGTGGTCGGTGTCGATCGCGTAGCGGAAGGCGAGGTACTCGAGCCGGTTGCGCGCGTAGCGGTCGTGCGGCTGGAGCTCGAACCCGAAGCGCTGCTGGTAGCGGCCGGTAAGGAGCGCCGCCCGGGATGGCGCGCAGATCGTGGAGGTCGCGTGCGCGGCGGTGAAGGTGGCGCCGTCGATGCCGATGCTGTCGATCGCCGGTGTCGCCACCGGTCCCGCGCGGTTGTAGCGGGAGATGTCGGTAAGCGCGAGATCGTCGGCGACGATGAGGACGATGCGCGGCGGCGGAGAGCCGGCCGCAGAGCCGCGCGAGCGAAATCGGCGTGTGTGCGCGCGCTGGGCCTCGAGATACGCGTTCTTGAGCCGGAGCGCCTCCTCGTCCTCCTCGATCGCCCACTGGCGGCTCGACAGCGGCCAGAGCAGCCACCCGAGCAGCGCCGCGACGGTAACGAGCGCGACGAGGAGGAACGGGCGGGGTGTTCGCAGACGGCGTGCCATTGGGGATGGATGATGCCACGGGCCGCTCGGTGCGGCAAGCGGTCGTGACCGTGGATGCGCGGTAGCCGCGCTCGTCTTGGTGCGCGCGACGGGTCGTGGTATCTTTGCCCGCAGATGAGCGAGGGCCGAATCGATTTCTCCGCCAAGACGGGTTTCATCTGCGACATGGACGGGGTGATCTACCACGGGAATCGTCTGCTCGCGGGGGCACAGCGCTTCGTCGCGTGGCTGAAGGCGAACGACAAGAAGTTTCTCTTTCTGACGAACTCCTCCGAGCGCAGCCCGAAGGAACTCTGTCAGAAACTCTCCCGCCTTGGGATCGAGGTGGGAGAGGAGCACTTCTATACGAGCGCGCTCGCGACGGCGGAGTTTCTCGCGAGCCAGACGCACGGCGGGAGCGCCTACGTCATAGGTGAGGCGGGGCTCATCAACGCGCTCTACAACGCGGGCATCACGATGAACGACGTGAACCCGGACTACGTCGTCGTGGGCGAGAGTCCCTCCTACAGCTATGCCAAGATCGAGAAGGCGGTGCGGCTCGTGCGCGCAGGAGCGCGGCTGGTCGGGACCAACCCGGACGTGACCGGCCCGGGTCAGGACGGCATCGTACCGGCCTGCGGCAGCCTCATGGCGCCGGTGGAGCTCGCGACCGGGAGCAAAGCGTACTACGCCGGTAAGCCGAACCCGCTCATGATGCGACAGGCGACCAAGCGGCTCGCGTGTCGACGAGAGGAGTCGGTAATCGTGGGCGACCGGATGGATACCGATATCGTGGCCGGCGTGGAGTCGGAGATCGATACGGTGCTCGTGCTGAGCGGG
This sequence comes from uncultured Spirochaetaceae bacterium, assembly GCA_964625715.1. Lineage (GTDB taxonomy): Bacteria > Spirochaetota > Spirochaetia > DSM-27196 > SLST01 > SLST01. Next base: position 6,996 of record CAZVEF010000115.1, read on the forward strand.
GTCACCTCGCGCGACGACCTCGTGCACTTCGCGTATCGCCCGCGGGTGGTCTTTGAGGGGGTCGGCGAGATCTGCGGGGGCGAGCAATGAAGCTCGCGTCGGTCTCATACGGGGGCGGCCCGGCGGTCCCACGCGAAGCGGACGCCGACGTCCCGGCGCTCGTGATGCTGCACGGGCTGTTCGGTGCGGGAGACAACCTGCGCGGGCTGGGGCGCGCGTTCGAGGACCGGTTCACCGTCGTCTACCCGGATCTACCGAACCACGGCGACTCACCGCACAGCGACGACGTCTCCTACGGTGTCCTCGCGGACGCGGTGGCGAGCCTGATCGAGCGCAGCGGTTTCCCGCGCGCAGCGGTCGCCGGTCACTCGATGGGCGGCAAGGTCGCGATGCGGCTCGCGCTCGACCGTCCGGATCTCGTGGCCGCGCTCGTCGTGCTTGACATCGCCCCCCGCCGCTACGAGCCTTCGCACGGCGCGATCCTCGACGCCCTGCTCGCGCTCCCGGTCGATGAGGTCGAAAGCCGGACGGAGGCGGATCGCATGCTCGCCGACGCGATCCCCTCGCGTCCGGTACGCTCGTTTCTGCTGAAGAACCTCGTGAAAGAGGACGGGGCCTACCGGTGGCGGTTGAACCTCCCGGTCCTCAAGCGCGAGTACGTCACGATTCTCGGCTGGGAGGGCGAGGGTACCTACGAGGGTGCGGTGCTCTTCGTGGGGGGCTCCGAGTCAAAGTACCTGGATCCCGGGCGCGACGACGAGCTCATCCACGAGTACTTCCCGCAGGCGAGGATCGAGATGCTCGACGGCGCCGGGCACTGGATTCACAGCGAGCGCCCGGACGAGGTGCGATCGCTCGTGTCCGGCTTCCTCGCGACGGTGACAAGGGACGGCCGGTGAGGGTAACGCCGGGAAAGCCCCGTCCGCTCGGCGCCACCCCGGATGCAACCGGGGTCCAGTTCGCCG
>CAZVEF010000116.1:0-7943 GCA_964625715.1 uncultured Spirochaetaceae bacterium
TGGTAGTGCGCGTACCCGGTCTCGACGGTCTTCTGCCACGCCTCGCGGTCCATCCACGCGATCATGAGCACCTCTCTCGTCGTCGCGTCCTGCGCGATGGCCGCGACGAGCGGCGTCCGGTCGAAGGCGGGCTCGGGCGCCGGTGTCTGTTCGTGCGCGTCGACGGGGCCGCTCATGCGCCGCCCTTTTTGGACGAACGTTCCACTTCCACCGCCTCCTTGATGTCGGCGGCCGGAAGCGGGTCCCAGCGGTCGCCCTCGCGGCGCATGCCGTACTCGTTCTCCAGCTTGGAGACCAGCCCCTCGTTCAGTTTTCTCGCTGTGGATCTGAGGTCGTCGGCCGGGTCGTCGCTCGTGGGGTAGGCCGGGTCGTCGATCGCGATCCCGCTCGTCATGAGCGTCTCCGACAGGAGCTTCGCCGCGAGCAGCCGGTTCCACTTGGAGACGCTGAAGACGAGGAAGTCGTCGAGCATGCCGATGACCTCCCAGGTCACCTGCTCGGCCTGCGAGTAGCGGCCGGCGTCCTTGTCCTGGTCGGTGAAGCGGGTGGGAAGCTCCTTGATGATCCGGTCGAGGTTGGGCACGAGGTAGTCGAGGCTGAACAGCCCCGTCGCGGCGTTGAAGAGGATGGGCTTCCCGGCCTCTTCGGCCTTCGCCACGTCCTCCTTGCTCACCGCAGGGCCTATGTCCGCGCAGTTGAGGTGACCGGCCTGGTCGCGGACGAGGATGCCGCCCTTCACGTCGACCGGCGTCTTGTACGCGAAGTCGAAGCCCGCCTGCCTGCCGCTGAGCGCGAGGTAGGCGATCTCCACCGGGTCGGGCAGGAACCCCAGGTTGTCCACGTTGCCCAGGTAGACGAAGCGCTTCCCGCCGTCGTAGAGCCTCCGGTAGACGTCGCGGAGCACCGAGAAGCTCTGGCCGTGCCCGCCGGGCAGGGGAAGCGTCTCGTTCTCGCGCCCCCAGGCGTTCGTGAACACGCGTTTCGGGCGGCCCTCCTCGCTGTGCGTGTACGCCGAGATCAGCGGCTGGACCGCGCTCTCCGCGTCGGTCGGGTCGAGACCGGTGAGCCCGATCAGGTCCGCGAGCGGTTGCTCGCTTCGATAGTCGGTGTAGCCCGCCGCGAGCTCGTCGTCGGTGTGGATGCTCGTCATCTGGAACAACGGCAGAAGCGGCGCGGGAAGCGCATCCGCCGACCCGGGCGCCCACGCCTCGAGCGCGGCCCGCGAGCGAAGCGCCGTGATGAGGAGGTTGCGCATCTTGAGCTGCAGGAAGCTCGGACCGAAGCTGCCGTCGGGCTGGACGAAGGCCGGCGTGAGGCCCTTTGCCCGGCCGCGGCTGAGCTCGGCCATACGCTCGAAGGTGTCGCCGAGCAGCTCGAAGAGCTCGGAGCTGAACGACGAGTTCTTCGTCGTGTCGGCGTAACTCGTCGCCGACCCGCCGTTGAGCACGCCGTAGGCGACGCGCGGCATGAGCAGGAGGCCGAGCTCCTCGAGCGCGGGGCGCTCGAATACGAGGTCGTCGCCCTCACGGCGCGTAGCGAGCTCGCTAAGCCGCTTTGCGATCGGTTCGGGGAGCATGTCGGCGAGGCGCTCGCGGGCGGTTGCGGCCGGCAGCGCGATCGACGGTTCGCCGGTGAAATCGATGACCGTCGACCCGTCGATGTTCGGCATCTCGCCGACGGTGATCGGCTCGAAGCGGTCGAATTCGCCGCGGTTGAACGCCGCGAGGATCGAGAGCGAGAGCTCGACGTCTATGTTCTTGCTCTCCATGTTCTCGCGGATAGCCGGGCTGATGTCGGGGTAGCGATCCATAGGTGCTCCTTCGCGCGGCCGCTCGCGGCTGAGCATCGGCTCAGCCGTGCGCCAGCGAGACCGCGGCGTGCGCCGCGCCGTAGAGCGAGACTGCGTAGTCCTTGATCAGTACGACCGGCGTCTCGTGGAGGAGCGGCGTGATGCGATCATTATAATTGGTCTCGAAGGTCCTCATGAAGAGGTCGTCCCCGGTGAACCACGACTCGTTCTTTGCCGCGATGCCGCCGGCGAGGTAGAGCCCGCCGGTCGGGAGGAAGAAGATCGCCGTGTTACGCGCGTACTGCGCGTAGAGGCGGACGAACAGCCGCATGACCTCGGCGAGTCCGTCGTGCGAGGATGCCGCGCCGGCGATCGCCCCCGGCTTCTCGGTATCCGGGAGCGCCCCGATGCGCTCGATCTCCGCGTCGCGGTCGAGCCGTCCGGTGTGGAGGAAGAAGCTGAACCCGTTCGCGATACCCTGGCCCGAGACGTACTGCTCGACGCCCGGTGGGACGTCGAATCGGGCCCGCAGGAAGCGGGCGAACTCCATGGAGAGCTCGTCGGTCGCCGGGAAGTCGGAGTGTCCGCCCTCCGAAGGGTGCGCGGCGTAGTGGCCCTGGTCCTCGATCAGATAACCGGTCCCGAGGCCGGTTCCCGCGCCGACCACCGCGCGCACCGGCCCGTGCGACGTCGGCCGCGAGCCGTCAGGATGGGCGATCGTCACCGTATCGATGTGCTCGTGCGTGTCGAGCAGCGGTAGCGCGTAGCAGATCGCGGTAAAATCGTTGATGATGTGCGTCGGTACGCCCGTTTGGCGCCGTATCTCGTCTCCGCGGATGGTGAAGTGGACGTTCGTCATGCGGCAGACGTTGTTGCGTACCGGCCCGGCGACGCTGAAGCACGCGAGCTCGTTCCTGCTGCACAGATCCGCGTGCCGCTGGCGGAAGCGCTCCAGCGCGTCCTCGAGGCCCGACAGCTCGGAGGTGGCGAAGCGCTCCCGCGCTTTCACCTCGAACCGATCGGCTGTATACTCGACCGCGGCGAGCGTTGTATTGGTACCTCCAATATCGCCAACCAGAATCATTCCGCGACTCTACCGAAGCGGTGGGAAAAAGGCAAGGAAGAGGCTATCTTGAAGCCACGGCTGCCTTTCGGTAGCATGACCGCACACGGGAGGAACCCATGGGGGGCGAAAAGAAACGCTACCGCCTCGTGACTCGGAGCGATTTCGACGGGCTCGTGTGCGCGGTGCTGCTCAAGGAGCGTGATCTCATCGACGAGATCAAGTTCGTCCACCCGAAAGACATGCAGGACGGCCTCATCGCGATCAGCGACAACGACATCACGACGAATCTTCCCTACGTCGAAGGCGTTCACCTCGCGTTCGACCACCACCACTCCGAATCCCGGCGCAACGCAGGGCACGACAACTACATCATCGACCCCGACGCCCCCTCCGCGGCGCGCGTGGTGTACGACTACTACGGCGGAGCGGACGGCTTTCCCAACGTGCCGGCGGAGCTCATGGAGGCGGTGGACAAGGGCGACTCGGCCAACTTCGAGATGGACGAGGTGCTCCAGCCGCGAGGATGGAACCTGCTCAACTTCATCATGGACGCGCGGACGGGTCTGGGCCGATTCAAGAACTTCCGGATCTCCAACTACCAGCTCATGATGGATCTCATCGATTACTGTCGCGAGTATCCCATCGAAGAGATCCTCAAGCTGCAGGACGTCCGCGAACGCGTCGAGCTCTACCGCGAGCACGAGCGGCTGTTCCAGGAGCAGACGCGTCGCTGTTCGACCGTCCACGACAACGTGCTCGTCGTCGATCTGCGCGGCGAGGAGACGATCTACGCGGGTAACCGCTTCATCAAGTACGCGCTCTTCCCGGAGACCAACGTCTCCATCCAGATCATCTGGGGATTCAAGAAGCAGAACACCGTGCTCAGCGTCGGGAAGTCGATCTTCAACCGCAGCTCCGAGGCGAATATCGGGGAGCTGATGCTCGAGTACGGCGGTGGGGGCCACGAGGCCGCCGGAACCTGCCAGGTGGACAACGACGCTGCCGACTCCATCGCCACCGAGATCGTGGAACGACTCAAGGACAGGTAGATGCGCTTTCCCGAAGACCTGAACGCCGCGGCGCGAACCGATCGGCTCGCGGCGCTGACGCGACACGTGGAGCAGAATACCGATCGGATCGCAGGGCGGCCGTTCTCCGACGAGGTGAACAACCACGTCCATACGATCTACTCGTTCAGCCCGTACTCGCCCGTCGCGGCCGCGTGGATGGCGCGCTCGGCCGGCCTTCGTGCGGTGGGAAGCGTCGACCACGACTCGATCGCGGCGGCCCCCGAGACGCTCGACGCGTGCCGCATCATCGGTATCGGCAGCACCGTCGGCTGCGAAGTCCGGGTCCATTTCACCGGGACCCCGATCGAAGGTCGCCGGATCAACAATCCGGACAGCGCGAATCTGGCCTACATCGTCCTCCACGGCGTGCCCGCGAGTCGGGTGGAGGAGGTCGACCGCTTCCTCATTCCGATTCGCGAGCGCCGCAACGAGCGCAACCGGGCGCAGACGCGTGCGATGAGCGATCTCCTCGAACGCGCCGGAGCGCCGCCGGTTGAGTTCGGGGCCGTCGAGGGCGCGTCGATGGCGCACGAAGGCGGCGGTATCACCGAGCGCCACATACTCTACGCGGCGAGCCGGGCGCTCATGGGCGCGTTCGGCCCAGGGCGGAGGCTCCGCGCCTTCGTGGAGGACTGCCTCACCGGGACCTTGCCCGAGCGGGTTCGGTGCTTCCTCGACGACGCAGACAACCCGCACTACGTCTACGATCTGCTCGGCGCGCTCAAGAGCTTGTTTCTGCCCGAGTTCTTCATCCAACCGACGGAGGCCGAGTGTGTGCCGGTGAGCGAAGCGGTTGCCGTCGCGAATTCGGTGGGCGCGATTCCCGCGTACGCGTACCTTGGCGATGTTGACGAGTCTCCCACCGGCGACAAGAAGGCCGCGAAGTTCGAGGATGACTATCTCGACGAGCTGTTCGACGTGATTACCGCGATCGGGTTCCGCGCGGTGACCTACATGCCGCCGCGAAACACGCTCGAGCAGCTTCGCCGGGTGCAGCTGCTCTGCCGTGAGCACGGGTTGATGGAGATCAGCGGCGTGGACATCAACTCCTCGCGACAGGAGTTTACCTGCGGCGAGATTCTGCAGCCGGAGTTCCGCCACCTGATCGACTCCACGTGGGCGCTCATCGCGCACGAGAAGCTCGCCAACGTCTCGCCGGACTACTCGCTGTTCGCGCCGGGCAATCCGGTCGTCGGCGATCTGGACGCGAGGATCGGGCGATACGCGCAGATAGGGCGTCGAATCGACCCCCATCACCCCGAGGCCGCCGTCGAGGTGGCCGGATTCTGAAGAGGACTGCATGGCTTCACCCGATCCGACGACGATTCTTCCCGCGATCCGGGGCGCGTTCGCGCGCTTCGGCCCGGCTCCCACTCTGACGGTGGTCCCGGACGCCGGGCCGGACAGTTCCGCGGGCGCCGGGAACGGGCCGCCGCTCGCCGTGGATCCGGGAAGCGAGGCGCCGGGCGGACCCGAGCTGGTGGCGGCGCTCGAGGCGCACGTCGAGCAGTCCGGCTCGCTGCCGCGGCGCCTGCGCATCGAGGGCGGACCGGAGGCAGTCGTCGGAGCCACGCTTGCGGTCGCCGACGAACGCGAGCGTGAATCGCTGCTGACTGCACAGGAGTGCGCCGGCCGAGACGGCGTCGTGCGCGGCCGCGTGGCGGTGGTCACCGGCGGTGCGCAGGGGTTCGGCGAGCAGATAGTCCGGTTGCTTGTTGCTCACGGCGCCCGCGTCGTCATCACCGACCTGAACCTCGACGGCGCGACGACGCTGAGCGAGGAGCTGAACGCGGCATACGGACCGGTGACCCGCGCAGCGCGCGTCGACGTCTCCGACGAAGACTCGGTTGCCCGGATGATTGCGGAGGTCGTCGAGATGGCCGGCGGGATCGACCTCTTCGTCTCGAACGCGGGCGTGCTCAAGGCGGGCAGCGTGAAGGAGCTGGCGAAGGACGATTTCGACTTCGTCACGCGTGTGAACTATACCGGCTTCTTCCTGTGCACGAAGCACGCCTCGCGCGTGATGGCCGCGCAGAACGCCGCGGCTGCCGACGATCGGTATACCGACATCGTGCAGATCAACTCGAAGAGCGGACTCGCCGGCAGCAACAGGAACGGTGCGTACGCCGGAAGCAAGTTCGGCGGGGTGGGGCTCGTCCAGAGCTTCGCACTCGAGCTCGTCTCCGACCGGATCAAGGTCAACGCGATCTGCCCCGGCAACTTCTTCGAGGGGCCGCTCTGGTCGGACCCCGACCGCGGACTCTTCGTGCAGTACCTTCGGGCCGGCAAGGTTCCCGGCGCGACGAGCGTGGCCGACGTCAAGGCGCACTACGAGGCGCGGGTGCCCATGGGGCGCGGGTGCCGGGGCGAAGACGTCGCTCGCGCGTTGCTGTACCTCGTCGAGCAGCGCTACGAAACCGGGCAGGCCGTGCCGGTAACCGGCGGCCAGCTCATGCTCTCGTAGGAGTTCATATGCGCACACGCACGCGAATCGGTTTCTTGATCGCCGTCATGCTCCTCGTCGCCGGCTCGCTGCCCGCGCAGACGAGCGTCGGTCTCACCCTCGGCGAGTCCACCGGGCGGTCCGCGACGCAGTGGATCGGCGAAGGTGCGAGCATCTCCATCGGCGAGACGGTCGCGATCGGAGGGAGGGACCAGCTGTGAAGGCGGGCGTTTGCACGATTGCGTTCAAGGATCGACCCCTCGAAGAGGCGCTCGCGGTGATCCGCGACGCGGGCGCCCGCGGGATCGAGCTCTGGGGCAGGGCGCCCCACCTCCCGGCGGACCAGGCCGGGCGGCGTGCGCTTCGCCGCCGGATCGGCGAAGCCGGGCTCGAGCTCTGCGCGCTCGGTTCGTACTACCGCCCGGAAGGCTTCGGCGGCGATCGACGCAGCGAGCCGGAGGCAGATCCGGCGTTCGTGCTCGAGGCGGCCCGGGACCTGGGCGCGCCGGTGGTGCGGATCTGGGCGGGTGCGCGCGACTACGAAGCCTGCGTGCCCGACGAGCGGGCGGCGATCGTCGAGGAGATCCGGCGGTTCGCCGACGAGGCGGCGGGGTGCGGCGTGAAGGTCGTGCTCGAGCGGCACAACGGCACGCTGACGAACAGCTGGGACTCGGCCGGCCGCGTCATCGACGAGATCGCGCACGAGAACGTCGCGCTCTGCTACCAGGTCCCGTACCCCGCGCCGCCCGATGAGCTGCGTGCGCGCACCGCGGCGGACATCGATAGGTTGCTCCCGCTCTCCGGGCACGCGCACCTGCAGAACTACGCCGTCGCCTCCGACGGTACGCTTCCGCGCACGCTGCTCGGTGAGGGCGTCGTCGACTACACGCCGCTGACCGCCGCGATCGCGCGGTCCGGGTACGAGGGCTGGGCGATGGTGGAGTTTGTCGCGGTCGAGCGAGGCGGGCGTTCTCAGGCCGAGGCGCTCGCCGCGGACGTTCGGTTCATCGATTCTCTGTAGGCTCTCGTTCGGCGGCCGTGGAGAGCGCCACGGGCGCCCATCGGGTCCCCCGTCGCTCAAGTCGCAGCGCGGTGATCTCGGTGCCGATGGGTTCTTCGGACGCGGCGATCCTCGACCCGTCAGCCGCCACCGCGTAGCTCGGGCCGGCCCAGACGTGACCGAGGAACTCGCCGGTCAGCGAGGCGTTCAGGCCCGCCGACGCGTCGGTCGTCGCCACGCGCTCAGGAAGCGTACCGAGGAAACGGCGGTAGACCTCGTCCGAGTACGGCTCGCCGTTGGCTCGCAGATCGATCCACAGATCCACGCCTCCGAGCCTGCTCTCCCAGGAGTCGAAGAACGTGTCGCGGCAGATCGTCAATCCTATTTTGACCCCATCGACGACGACGGGCGCCGCGTCCTCGACCCTCCCCGGCTCGATGCCGAGAAAGTCGGTCTCCACCGGCGTGAGGTAGACCTTGTCCTGGGTGTACGCGAGCTCGCCGTCGGGCCCGTAGACGAGAAGCCTGTTCCGCAGGCCGGTCCCGGCCGCGGAGCCGCGATCTCCGTCGGCGGCG
>CAZVEF010000117.1:0-7939 GCA_964625715.1 uncultured Spirochaetaceae bacterium
GGGCGCGGTCCCCGTTACTCAGCAGGAACCGCCCGGTCCGGTACCCGCCGATCGCCACGCCGCGCGTGCGGACCGTCGGGCGGTAGGGGCTCGTCGCGAGGTCGGGCTCGAAGACGGCGCTGTCGACCTCCCTCCACGGGAGCTCCAGACCTCCTGCGCCGTCGACCTCGATCCCCGTCTCATCGACGCGGATGGTGACCGGCCGATAGACGTAGAACAGGATCGCGGCCACGACGAGCACCGCGATCCCCAGCGCGATCGCCTTTCGCTTCCACGCTCCGCGCTTGAGAAGGATACTCGCGACGGCCACGAGCAGCACCGCGCCCGCGACGTAGAGGACGGCGTTCGGTGGACTGAGCACGAACACTTTCATACGTTTAGCGTACACGGAAGAGAGGTGATTGTTCACTACTCCGGGAGGCTCCCGAATGGACACAGCGGTACAATTCGAAAACGTCAGCTTTTTCTACCCCAAGCAGGAGATCGAGGTCGTCGACGACGAGATCGAAGCGGTCGAGAATCCGGAGGAGATCACGCAGGTCTTCAGCCGCGTGAGCGCGGACCTTCCCGCGGCGATGATGTCGCTCGTCGGGCAGAACGGGATCGGAAAGTCGACGCTGCTCCTGCTCGCGGGAGCGCGCCTGTTCCCGCACGAGGGGACGGTCACGATCTACGGGACCGACTCGCGGAGGTTCGTCGACGCAGCGATCGATCCGGAGCTCGAGCAGGAGCGCAACCGTTACGTCTCGTTCGTCTACCAGAATATGGAGTTCGAGTCCGACGCTTCGGTGGGCGAGCTCATGGAGTTCGTCTACGAGAACGGCTTCTCCGAGTCGGTTGAGCCGGCCTTCATCGACGAGATCACATCGGCCCTCGAGCTCCAAGGCATACTGCACCTCAAGACCCAGCACCTCGCCAAGGGACAGCTGCAGCGGGCGATCATCGCGTTCAGCCTCCTCTACGGCAGCAAGATGATCATGATGGACGAGCCGGTCTTCGCGCTCGAGGAACCGCAGAAGGACCGGGTCTTCGAGTTCCTGCTGCGGTTCTCGCGCGACCGTAGCGTCCCCATCTACTACTCGGCTCATAACCTCGAGTTGACACAGAAGTACTCGGATTACATGCTGCTCTTCTCGAAGAACGGCGATTTCAAGATCGGCCCGACCGAAGAGCTCTTCACGCGCGAGGAGATCGAAGCGGCCTACGAAGCGCCGCTCGACTCGCTCTACCGGCGTGACAACCTCTACCGGGAGGTCCTTCTGCGCAGTCACGGCGGAGAAGCTTGACCGCGACTTTTCCTTGACAGATAACGGGGCGGACACGATACTGCTCATCGGGGTGGTCGAAGGCCACCGCTAAGGAGAGGTCTTTTCTGTGAGCAATCGTGTCTATGTCGGTAACGTCAACTTCCAAACGACCGAGGACGGTCTGCGGAGTCTGTTCACGAACTACGGTGAGGTTATCTCGGTCCGGATGATCACCGACCGGGATACCGGTCGGTATCGAGGGTTCTCGTTCGTCGAGATGGCGTCCGAAGAGCAGGCGAACGCGTGCGTGGAGGCGCTCAACGGCACCGAGCTCGACGGGCGTCCGCTGAAGGTCAACATCGCCCACGAGCGACAGCCGCGGGAGCGAGACCGCTACTAGGCAACCGCGCATCGCGCGCATTTGCGATTTTCGTGCCGCCGCGTTATAACGGGGCATGAAGCGCATCCACATAGTTCGCACGCAGAACGAGCAGCGGCCCACCCTGCTCCACGGGGGAGACTATAACCCCGACCAATGGCTCGATTCGCCGGAGGTCCTCCGCGAGGACATCCGGTTGATGAAGGCCGCCCGCGTCAACGTCGTCAGCCTGGGAATATTCGCCTGGGTCGCGATGGAGCCGGAGGAAGGCCGATTCACCTTCGACTGGCTCGACGAAACGATCGACCGACTGCACGCCGCCGGCATCGGCGTGTTTCTCGCCACACCCACGGGCGCTCGCCCGGCGTGGATGAGCGCGAAGTATCCGGAGGTGCTCCGGGTCGGCGCCGACCGCGTCCGCAATCTGCACGGCAGGCGACACAACCACTGTTACACCTCGCCCGTCTACCGCGAACGAACGCGCGTCATCGACACCGAGCTCGCAAAGCGCTACGGCTCGCACCCGGCGGTCCAGCTGTGGCACCTGTCGAACGAGTACGGCGGCGAGTGCCACTGCCCGCTCTGCCAGGACGCGTTCCGGTCGTGGCTGCGCGATCGCTACGACGACGACCTGGACGCGCTCAACACGGCGTGGTGGGCGGCGTTCTGGAGTCACACGTACACCGACTGGTCGCAGGTGGAGTCGCCCTCGCCGCGCGGCGAGAACCTCGTCCACGGCCAGAACCTCGACTGGAAGCGCTTCGTCACCCACCAGACGCGCGACTTCATGCGGCACGAGATCGCGAGCGTCCGCGCGATCTCCGACGAGATACCGTTCACGACGAACCTGATGGGCTTCTACCCGGGGCTCGACTACTTCAAGATCGCCCGCGACATAGACGTCGTCTCGTGGGACAGCTACCCGCGCTGGCACGGCACGAACACAGCCGACGGCATCGACCCGGTCTCGTGGGCGGCCACCAAGCCCGAGCTTCGCGAGAGCCGGCGAGCGGCGCAGGTGGCGACGAGCCACGACCTGATGCGCGGCTGCAAGCGCGGAACGCCCTTCCTGCTCATGGAGAGCGTGCCCAGCACGACGAACTGGATGCCGGTGGGCAAGCTCAAGCGCCCCGGCATGCACCTCGCGAGCAGCATGCTCGCCGTCGCGCACGGCAGCGATTCAGTCCAGTACTTCCAGTGGCGCAAGAGCAGAGGCTCGAGCGAGAAGCTGCACGGGGCGGTCGTCGACCACGCCGGCAGCGAGCACACGCGCGTCTTCCGCGACGTCGCCGACACCGGCGAGGCGCTTGCGACGCTCGCCGAGGTCGCAGGCACCCGCTATCCGGCAGAGGCGGCGGTCGTCTTCGACTGGGAGAACCGATGGGCAATCAACGACGCGCAGGGCCCGCGCAACGACGGTCGCAAGGGCTACGAGACCACCGTCGAGCGCCACGCGTGGGCGCTCTCGCGACTGGCGGTCAACATCGATCTCATCGACAGCGAGCAGAGCTTCGACGGCTACAAGCTGCTCGTCGCGCCCATGCTCGCCATGATCAAGCCCGGCGTCGCCGAGCGTCTGGAGAGCTTCGTCCGCGGCGGCGGAACGCTCGTCGCGACCTACTGGACCGGAATCGTCAACGAGACCGACCTCTGCTTCCTCGGCGGCTTCCCCGGCCCGCTCGCCGACCTGCTCGGGGTCTGGAGCGAGGAGATCGACTCGCTCTACCCCGATGAGCGCGTCCGGATCGAGCCCGACGACGCGCTCATCGCCGGAGGAGCCGACGCCTACGAGGCGCACGAGTTCTGCGACCTGATCCATCTGCGGGGCGCAAGCGCGATCGCCCGATACGCGAGCGACTTCTACGCCGGACGCCCGGCGCTGACGGTGAACGAGGTGGGCGACGGTCGCGCCTGGTACGTCGCCTCGCGCAACGACGACCGCTTTCTCTGCGACTTCTACGAGCGCGTCGTCGTGGAGTCGGGCGTGCCGCGGGTCTACGCCGAGCCGCCGGCGCCCGGGATCCACGCTGCCATGCGCACCGCGACGAACGACGACGGCAGCGTGAGCGAGTACCGCTTCCTCATCAACTTCTCCACCGAGCCCGCCCCGGCTCCGCCGCTCGCACCCGGCGAAGAGGTGATCTACCGTTCTCCCGAGCCGAACACCGGCGACCCGGAACACGACGCCTCGTCGCGGGGCGAGCCGGGCTCCGCCTGGGAGACCACGGTGCCGGTCTACGGCGTGCAGGTCCGTCGGTTGACTCGATAGGCGATGGTTACTACGTTGAGGTCAACACTATAGGAGATTTCATGCACAATCGCGTTTTCTTTGTACTTTTACTCGTCCTCGCCGCGGGCCTCGCGTTCGCAGGCGGAGGACAGGAGGCCGACCCGGCCACACAGCCTGCAGAGCAACCGCTGTCCGACGACCTCGTCGCGACCGTCAACGGCGCCGAGATCTCGAGGGAGGACTACGAGCAGGCGGTCGCGCAGACCCGGGATCGCTACGCCCAACAGGGACAGCAAGTCGCCGAGGGCGACCTCGAGTCCTTCCGCGCGGACATCCTCGAACAGCTCATCGCCGAAGAACTGCTGTTTCAGCAGGCGCAGGACGAGGGGCTCTCGGTCGAAGACGACGAGGTGGACTCGCAGATCGATCAGATGCGCGCACAGTTCGAAGGCGACGAGGGCTGGCAGCAGGCGCTCGAGACGAACAAGGTGACCGAAGAAGAGCTCCGCGAGCAAATCGAGCGGAACGGTCTCATCCAGCAGCTGATCGCGGACGCCGTGCCCGAGCCCGACGAGGTCACCGACGAGGAAATCGAGTCGTTCTACGAGGAGAACCCGGAGTTCTTCGAGCAGGGCGAGCAGATTACCGCGCGGCACATCCTGATCGACACGCAGGAGCTGGAGAGCGACGCGGACCTCGAGGACGCGCGCCGACGCGCCGAGGACGTCCGCCAGGAGCTCCTCGACGGCGCAGACTTTGCCACCCTCGCTGAGGAACGCTCCGAAGGGCCGTCCGCACCGCAGGGTGGTGATCTGGGCACGTTCGGACGCGGTCAGATGGTACCTGCCTTCGAGGAGGCGGCGTTCGAGCTCGAGGAAGGCGAGATATCCGAGGTCGTAGAGACCGAGTTCGGCTTCCACGTGATCCAGGTCACCGAGAAAGCGGACACGGGTCGCGCTCCACTCGACCAGGTCTCGCAGAGCATTCGCCAGTATCTCGGGCAGGAGAAGCAGGCGCAGGTGCTCGACGACTACGTCGAGAAGCTCCGCGAAGACGCCGACGTCAGGGTCAACGGTTAGTTATTGACGAAGCCCGGCGCCACCTCTACTCTCAAAGAGGCTGGCGCCGATGGCTGACACCTATCAGTACATAGTCAATCGGTCTCGCGACTTCATCACGCTCATCAACAGCGAGTACCGGTACGAGATCGTCAACGACTCGTACTGCAGGGCGATCGAGCGTCCGCGCGACGAGATCCTCGGCCGCACCGTCGAAGAGGTCTGGGGCGCCTCCCGCTTCACCGACGCGATCAAGCCGAGGCTCGACGAGTGCTTCTCCGGAAGCGAGGTCCATTTCGTCGACGAGTTCCGATTCGGGTCGATGCGCAAGAGCCTGCACGTCTCGTTCTATCCGTATCGTGAGTCGGCGGAGGGCGAGACCGATGGGTCTCCCACCCACGCGCTCGTCTTCTCGCACGACATCACCTACCTCGCCGAAGTCGAGTCGCGGCTCGCGCGCTACGAGTACCGCGACCGGACGACCGGGCTCTACAACCGGCGCTCGCTCGAGGAGCTGCTCGCGGGCGAGATCGAGCGCGCGCGCCGCGCTCCCGCGCCGGTGACCAAGGCACTGCTGTTCGTGAGCCTGCGCAGCTTCAAGAAGATCAACCAGACCTTCGGGCACCACATTGGCGACCTGCTCCTCGAGCACACGGCAAACCGGATCCGCGAGGCGATTCGGGCGAGCGATCTCGTGTTCCGCTTCGATGGAACGAACCTGGTGGTACTGCTGACGAGTATCTCTCGTGCCACCGACGCCGCGGTGGTCGCGCAGAAGCTCGCCGACGACGTGGGGGTGCCCTACCAGTACCACGGCACGGTGATCACCATCGACTCGCACATCGGCATCTCGCTCTATCCGGACGACGCAGAGGAAACCGACGCGCTCATCCTGCGCGCGAACTCCTCGAGCATCGAGGCGGAGGAGCGCGGCACCGCCTTCCTCTTCCACGACCCTTCGACGCACGACCAGGCTGTCGCGCGTATCAATACGATCAGCGATCTGCACGCGGCGATCTCCACCGACGCGCTCGAGCTCTACTATCAGCCCATCGTGCGGATCCACGACGGTCGGGCGAGGATCGCCGGCGCGGAGGCGCTCATCCGGTGGAACCATCCCACGCGCGGGCTCCTCGAACCGGAAGGGTTCATCGACCTCGCCGAGGGAAGCCGACTGATCGCCGCGATCGACAAGTGGGCACTCTTTCGCGCGCTTGCCCATCTCGAGCGGTGGCTCGAGTCCTACGACGTCTTCCTCTCACTCAACGTGAGCGCGCACGAGTTCAAGGACGAGTTCCTGCCGGACATCGTCACGAGCGCGCTCGCACAACACCCCGGCATCCGGCCGGACCGACTGAAGCTCGAGCTCACCGAGCGCCAGAGCATGGCCGACCCGGTCGCTTCGATCGCTCAGATGCACGAGCTGCGGTCGATCGGCGTTGACCTCTGGATCGACGACTTCGGTACCGGCCAGTCGTCGCTGTCGTACCTCAAGCAGTTGCCCGCGAGCACGCTGAAGGTCGACAAGGGGCTCGTCGAGGGCGTGGAGGACCGCGAGAACGATCGGCGCTATCTCGCGGGGATCCTCGAAAGCATTCGGGCGCGAGGAAAGACAATCGTGGTCGAAGGGGTCCACGGCGCAGAGCAGGCGCGCATCGTCATCGACCTCGGCTGCGACTACATCCAGGGATTCCACTACGCCCGCCCCGTGCGGATCAACGAGTTCGAGGAGCTCCTCGAGCGCGGTGCGGACGATCTCGGGGGCGGAGACCGCGTCGTTCGGCATTGACATTTTGCAGATGCCGATATAGCGTTGATCGTATACCTGTGCAACAAATTAAACTGTCGGGTCTTTATTGTGCCTGCTATCACAAATTCTTTCGTAATGAAGGCCGTCGCGTCGCGATCGCTTGATCGATCGCAGCCGTACCGTCGGCGGGCGCGCCACTGAGGTTCCGTATGATGACATCTCTCATTCGGGGCGGTGTTCACCCGGCGTACGAGAAACGGCGTACCGCCGGTGTGTCCATTGAACGCGCCCCGCTTCCAAGGCGGGTCGAGATACCGCTTTCGCAGCATCTCGGGGTTCCGGCCAAGCCGGTCGTCGGCAAGGGCGACGAGGTTGCGCCGGGGGACCTGATCGCCGAGGCGCCCAAGCTCATCTCTGCAAACGTACACTCGCCGGTCGCCGGAAAGGTTCGCGGTGTGGTCCAGAAGCCGCTTCCCGGCGGACGGATGAGCGATTACGTGGAGATCCAGGTCGATGTCGAAGCGACCGAAGCCCACCGGTGGGAACGGCGCGAGGTGGATCTCTCCATCGTGGACCGCGAGTGGCTCGCGAAGACGATGCGCGACGCGGGACTCGTAGGCATGGGCGGGGCTACGTTTCCCAGCGACGTAAAGTTCTCGCCGCCACCCACGGCGACGCTCGACACCTTCATCCTCAACGGGGCGGAGTGCGAGCCGTACCTCACCTGCGACCACCGCATGATGCTCGAGCACACGCGCGAGATCCTCGAGGGTATCAAGCTCGTGCAGACCGCCTTCTCCTTCGAGCGAATCGTCGTGGCGATCGAGAAGAATAAACCAGACGCGATCGAGGCGTTCCGGCAGGCCGCGATCGAAACCGACGCGCTGGGCGTGGAAGTGGTCGGCCTGGACGTGCTCTACCCGCAGGGCGCGGAGAAGATGCTCATCAGGGCGGTGACCGGGCGCACGGTGCCCGCGGGGCGACTGCCCTTCGAGGTCGGCGTCGTTGTATCGAACGTGCAGACCGTGTACGCGCTGCAGCAGGCCGCCTACCTCGGGAAGCCGCTCACCGAACGCGTGGTGACCGTCTCCGGCGCAGGCATCGCCGAGCCGAAGAACCTCCGGGCGGTCGTGGGCACGCCCATCTCTGAGCTGGCCGATTTCTGCGGCGGTGTTTCGGAGGCGACCACCAAAGTCGTCGCCGGCGGGCCCATGACCGGGATCGCGCTACCGAGCCTCGATTACGCCGTCACGAAGGGATCGTCCGGGCTGCTCT
>CAZVEF010000118.1:0-7786 GCA_964625715.1 uncultured Spirochaetaceae bacterium
GGGCGGGGCGTCGGGCTCGGGCTCGGGCGGGGCGTCCGACCGGGGCGGGGCGTCGGGCTCGGCCTGCGGGTCCGGGAGATCGACGAGCGAAGCGGGCACCGCGGATTCGCCCGGCGCGGGAGGGCGCGCGACTGCGGCGCGATCGGCGAAGGCGCCGCCGCCCCGGCCCGGCGCTTCGAGCAGCGCCTGGATTCGGCGCATACCGGCGGTCATCGAGCCGCCCCGCGCACCCGGGCGCGTGAATCGCGCGCGGGTGCGGTACCAGAGCAGCGCAAGCAGGGCGAGCTCGGCGAGGGCGAGCACGACGGTTACGACGAGCGCGCCGTCGTGTCCGAGTCCGTCTACGAGCGCAGCGGTGAGGCGGGAGCCTTCCACCGAAGCGCGCGCGGCGATCCGGACCGCGCTCGCGGCGGTGAAGAACGGTACCGTAGAGGCGAGCAGCATCGCGATGTGCAGCGGGAGCAGCCGTTCGGCGAGGAGCAAACCGGCCCCGACGCAGAGGATCGCGGGCACGTAGAGCGACGCGAGGTGGAAGCTCTCGACCAGGAAAACACCGGGCGCCCGGAACAGGATCACGCTCAGGTTCTGGCTCTGCGGCGCGGCAAAGGCGAGCGCGATGGACAGCCCGACGAAGGCAGCGACGAGGAAGAATACGCCGGCGGTTACATGAGCACTCGAGAGACGGTCGATCACGGCTCCTCCTTCTCTCCTTATCGGAAGAAGACCGGTCGTCCGCAAGGGGCTCAGAGGAGGATGATCCCCGCCACCCCGAGCGGCACCAGGTAGAGCGCGAAGAGGTAGAGCCGTCCGCCACGGATCAGCCGGACGAGCAAGGCGAGCGAGAAGAAGCCGACCACCAGCGCAGCGAGGAAGCCGACAATAAGCGCGACCGGACCGACGACCGACGAGAGCTCCCCGGCGTCGCGCAACGTGAGAAGCAGCGCGCCCAGAACCGCCGGGATAGAGACCAGGAAGGCGAACTCTCCTGCCCGCTCGCGAGCCAGGCCGGCGGCGAGCGAAGCGCCGATCGTGATCCCGCTGCGCGAGATACCGGGCAGGACGCCCATGCCCTGAGCCGCGCCCACGACGAGCGCGTCGCGCACGCCCAGGTCGCGGTACTCCTTCGAACCGCCCAGGAAGTGAGCACCCACGAGCACGGCTGCGGTGACGATGAAGAGCACCGAGACCACGCGCGGATGAAGCCCGACGTCCAGCGCGTTCAGGACGACGCCGAGCGCACCGGTCACCACCGTGGCCACCACGATCAGCCACGCGATTCGCAGGTCCGTCGCGTCCTCGTCGCCCGACCGTCTTGCCACCCATCGGCCCAGAGACACCAGAATCCGACCGACGCGCTTGCGGAAGAAGACGACGACCACGATCAACGTCGCGACGTGCAACAACACGTCGAAGAGGATGGGAACCTCGGAGAGTTCGAGAACCCCTTTCAGGACGGCGAGGTGTCCCGAGCTC
Source organism: uncultured Spirochaetaceae bacterium (assembly GCA_964625715.1). Lineage (GTDB taxonomy): Bacteria > Spirochaetota > Spirochaetia > DSM-27196 > SLST01 > SLST01. The sequence continues at coordinate 1,474 of CAZVEF010000118.1, forward strand.
GATACCGGCAGGAACTCGGTCGCCCCCTGAACGACGCCGAAAACGATCGCCTCGAGGATGGTCATCGTTCCTCCTGCCGCAGGTCAAAGATGAGCCGCACGGTCTCCGACGGAACGCGGCCCGCGTAAAGATAGCCGTAGTAGGCGGCCGATACAACCACCTTGCGCACGTGGTTGTACGTCTCCGGGAAGGGAATCGCCTCGTGGAAGAGGATCTCGTCGAGCGCGGAAGAGCCGCGTTCCCACCGCCGAACGTTGCCCTGCCCGCCGTTGTACGCCGCGAGCGCCCGCGCAACCGTCCCGAACTGCTCGATGAGCATGGAGAAGTAGCGCGCGCCGATGGCGATGTTGTCCGCCGGGTCGGCGAGGTCCGGATCGTCGAGATCCATCCTCCCGGCGATGTCGGCGGCGGTGGACGGGATCAGCTGCGCGAGGCCCACCGCTCCGGCGAAGCTCGAGACGACCGGATCGAAGAGGCTCTCCTCGCGGATGAGCGCGTAGAAGGCGGCGCTGTCGATCTCCTCAGCGGCCGCGCTCCGCTCGATGATCGCAGCGTGGGCGAGCGGATACCGAAGTCGTGCCGCCTCCCGCGTGAGCGAGCCTCCCGACGCTTCGAGCGGGCTGAGGGTGAGGACGGACTCGCGGATTCGGCCTTCTTTCGCCAGACGCGCTGCTGCCCGTGTGCGCAGGTCGGGGCCGACCGCAACGGAGCCGCGAACCGTGGCGAAGAGCCGTTCGAGCAGCGCGTACCGGAGGTAGGTTTCGGCGAGCAGGACGCCGGGGGATACGGCCGCCTCCGCCTCGCCCGCCGGGCCGGGGCCTTCCCCCCCGGCCCCGTCGCCGGAGGCGGGAAGCGCGGCGTGCGAGGACACGGGCGGCGTCTCGTCAATACCGAGGAGGTCGGCACCGTCGTCGTCGAGCAGCGCCGCGGCGACGAGCGCCGCAAACAGATTCTCCCGTTGCGCTACCGCGCGCTCGAGGTAGGTCGACCGTAGCTGCTCGGCGCGGCCGGCTGCGGCCCTCAGGCGGCCGGTCTCGAACGCCCGGGCGAGAATGACCTCGTAGCGCGCGCGCACCCCGGGCGTCGCGAACTCGTCGATCGCCTCGTAGGCTGCATGGATAGCATCCCACCGTTGGCGCTCGGCGAGGAGGCCGGCGAGCTCGAAGAAGATGTCGCCGAAGTACGGCGGATCGGAAAGCGTGGGAACGACGCTCGCAAGCGAGAACGCGACCTCGACCGGTTCGCGTCGCACGCGGGTCGAGAGCAGGTACCATCGCAGTCGCTTCTCGTCATCCGCGCTCCCGGCGAGCGCCAGGCTCCGTTCGAGAAGCGGGATCGCCGCGCCAAAGGCGCCGGAGCGCCGATAGAGCCGACCGGCGTACTCGAGCGCGCGCCGGCGCAGGTCGGGCGGAGCGTCGTCGGCAGCGGCTGCGAGAAGCGCCTCGGCGGCCGCGCTCGGCCGTCCGGAGCCGACCCCTGCCGTGTAGATGTCGAGCAGGCCCCACGGGGAGCGCAACAGGCCGTTGGGAGCCGATGCGAGGCCGAACAGGATCGCCGCCGCCTCCTCCGAGCGGCCTTCGGACTGGAGCTGCTTGGCGCGGAAGAGGTCAATCTCCCCGACGCTGAACGCGTCCAGCAGCTCGTCGCGGTTGATCAGGTAGACCCACACGCGAGAATGGACCGCCGCAGAAGGATAGTCGCGGTAGAGCGCGCGGATCGCATCGGCCCAGCCGGGGCGCTCGAGCTCGATGAGCGTGATGGCGTGCCAGAGCGCCACCTCCTGCGCGGTCGTGCTCGTCGGCGGGAGACTCTCACCGACGAGCGGATACAACGACTCGAGCTCGTCGGCGAGCTCCTCGTAGCGCTCCTGCCCGTAGAGCGCGCGGGCAAGCGCGACGCGCGCGTCGAGACCGCTCACCTCGCGGGCGACGGTCTCGAGCTCGGCGTAGCGGTCCTGATCGACGAGAAGGTCGCTCAGCGCGAGAAACGCCTCGTCGCTCCACGGCCGGGGGGCGGTCGCGAGCGCGTACCGCAGAAGCTCTTCGGCGACGTCGTGCATACCGAGCTCGACGTAGATGAGGCCCAGCGCGTAGGCAGCGTCTTCGCCGAGACGATCGATCTCGCGGATTCGGTGACGAGAGAAGTCGACGTGTCGCAACGCTTCACGCTCGCCACGGGCGAGGAGATCGGCGAGCTCGCCGGCATCGTAGCCCCATACTCGAACTCCGCCGCCGGCGGCGGGCATCGTCGACAGACCGAAGGCCAGGAGGAGAAGCGCGATGACTCTTCGAAGCAAGGGGGACTACCTTCGACGCCGATTCGACACGCGTCGGCGCGTGCGCTGCGGACGACCGCCGACGATCGGCATGCCCCAGACGATCGATCCCATCACGAGACGGCCCGGAAGCGACGCGCGCAGAGGAGGCGCCGGTGGTCCTTCGAACACGCGGAACACGAGGTAGGTCAGCACGCCGAGCGCGGCAAGCGCGAGCACGAGGTAGCCCGCGAAGACAATCGCGTTCGAGCGCCGCGGCGCCAGCGGCTCCTCTTCGCCCTCCAGTTCCGGTGCGACCGGCGGGGGCTGCGAGTCGAGTCGGTCGAACTCCTCCGGACTCAGCGTGTCCTCGATCTCCTCGCCGGCGGGAGACGGCTCGGATTCGACCTCCGCCTCGGGCTCGCCGAACAGCGGCTCGTCCTCCGCACCCTCGTCGAAGGTAAAATCCTCGTCCCCCAGATCCGCCTCGACCATGCCCCCGTCGAAGTCGGTGTCCATGTCAAACTCGTCCCCGCCGCCGCCCTCCTCGGCGGTGAGCGAGGAGAGGTCGAGGTCGTCGGGCCCCTCCGGCTCGGTATCCGAGAGCGCCGAAAACTCGTCCGAGAACGACTCGTCGAACGAGAACTCCTCGTCGGAGATGTCGGCGAGCGTGTCGGCCTGCTCGGTGATCTGCACGGGCTCGTCGGTCGACGCCTCGAGCTCGGGCTCGGCTTCGGGCTCGGGCTCGAGCTCAGGCTCCGCTTCGGGCTCCTCGGTCGACGCCCCGAGCTCGAGCTCGGCTTCGGGCTCGGCTTCGGGCTCAGGCTCGAGCTCGAGCTCTTCGAGCGACTCGAGCTCGCCCTCGCCGGGAGCCTCGAGGTCGTCGAAGGAGAGGTCCCCGAGCTCTTCGGCCGTTCCGGGCGGCTGCGAAGGAGTCTCGGCGACCTCCTCGGTCGGAGGCTCAGCCTCGTCGCCGGTCGTCTCGCGCGCCTCGGCGAGCTCGGTCTCGAAATCGCCCAGATCGAAGTCGCCGAACGGCTCTTCGTCTCCGGCCGGCACCTCGGCTTCGCCCTCGCCGCCGATCTCCTCTTCCTCCATCGAGAGCTCGTCGAGCGTGAGCTCCTCGTCGGAGAGCTGGAAGTCCGGGACGTCGTAGCCGTCCTGCTCGAGCTCCTCGAGGCCCACCGAGAGTGACTGGTACTCGCCCGACTTGGTGTCGGTCGCCGTCGCGTTCAGGCTGCCGTTCTCGTCGACCCCCAACAGGACGGAGATGTCCGCGCTGCCCTTCTCCGCGGGCTCGAGGTTGTCGATCACGAGACTCCCGACGTACTCGGGGTCGCTCATCGACTCGTCGGAGCCCCGGAAGAGGTCGATCTTGACGTTGGTCTGGTTATCGCGGACCGTCGTCAGCACGAGCCGACGACGCTTCGCGCTGGACGTATTGAGAACGGGGACGAAGGTCCCATTCGCGATCTGGACCGCTATGACCGAGTTCTCCACGTAATCCTCCCACGACGGCTCTGAGCGTATCACACACGCCCGCCTCTCCCCATTATCGTCCGCAGCGGCGCATCCTTCAATACCGCTTCTTGACATGGCTCTTCCGGCGCAGAACAATGGCACGGTGAGTCCAGTTGTCGTGACCGCGCTGCTCGCCGTGGGCATCCTTGTGCTCGGCGGCGTCCTGTTCACCGTCTCACGGTCCTCTCGATCGCGAAAGCCGGGACGAACCAAGGACCGCGCGGCGGCCGTCCGCGAAGCCAATCGCGCCCTCGCGCAGAACCCCAAGGACGCAAACGCGCTCAGCACGCTCGCGGACGCCTACTACGAGGATCAGGAGTGGGAGAAGGCAGCCCGCATGTACGGTCTGCTCTCAGACCTGGTCGCGACGAACCCCGACCTCGACGAGCACCTCGTCACGCTTCGCCACGGGCTCGCGTCGATGCAGATCGGCGATTATCAGAACGCGTACAAGAGCCTCACGCTCGCGCGCCGCGACCACACGGACCTCTTCGAGATCAACTACAACCTCGGACAGCTCGAGTTCAGGCGCAAGAACTTCGAACGCGCGGCGAGCCTGCTCCGCGCGGCTCAGGAGAGGCGCCCGGAGCACCCCGGTACGGCGAAGTACCTTGGTCAGTCGTACTTCAGGCTCAAGCGCTACCGCGACTCGATCTCGCTGCTCAAGCGCGTGGTCGAGACCGAGCCCGACGATAAGGAGAGCACGTTCTACCTCGGCCAGGCGTACTACGAGGCCGGCCAGTCCGACCAGGCGATCCGCGTCTTCGGGCACCTGCGCGCCGACCCGACCTACGGACCGCGAGCCGCGCTCATGGCAGGGTCGCTTCACCTGAAATCCCGGCTCTACGACGAAGCCGAGCTCGACTTTCAGATCGGGCTCAAGCACGACAACATCCCCCCGGAGATCATGCTCGAGCTCAAGTACCGCCTCGCGGCGACCTACACGCGCAAGCAGGAGCTCGACAAGTCGCTCGCCGTCCTGCAGGAGATCGCCCGGGTCAACCCGAACTACAAGGACGTCTCCGCCCAGCTCGAGCGCTCGCGCGAGCTCGCGAGCAACCGCAATCTCCAGACCTACCTGATGGCCCCCACCTCCGAATTCGTCGGCCTGTGCCGTCGGATCGTGAACGGCTACTTCCCGCGGTCGAAGACGAAGATCACCGACATCGCCACCGGCAGATCGGACCACACCGACATCCTCGCGGAGGTGAGCACCGCCAAATGGGAGGACACGGTGCTCTTCCGGTTCGTGCGCTCCAGCGGTGCGGTGGGCGAGCTCGTCCTGCGCGACCTCCACTCGCGCATCAAGGAGACGCACGCGGGCCGCGGTCTGTGCATCTGCGCCGGTGAGTTCTCCGAGGGGGCGACCTCGTTCGTCGAAGCGCGGCTGATCGACCTGATCGACAAGGAAGCGCTCAACAAGCTTCTCAAACGGATCTAGGCCGATGCGCGCAGCCGCGCGCGCGGACCGGGTGCAGTCCGGTCCGCGCGACGCGGCACGGCGCCCGCGGCGCTGCCACCGTGCCCCGGCGCCCCTCACCCGCCCGTCGCGTCGACCACGACCAAATGCCGCTCCTCCGCGAGAAACGGTACGTCGACCGGCAGCACGCTCACGGTGACCGGGCCGTGGCCACGCTCTTCGCGCTCCCGCTCCAACCCTCCGAGCTCCTCGTCCACCGCGTCGCGCCGACCCTTGTACGCACAGATCGCCCCGCCGGGCACGAGCGTCCGCGAGAGGGTCGCCACGAGATCGGCCGTCAAGGGCAGAAACGCGCGATGCACGACGAGCTCGACCGGCCCGTCGTACCGCGCGACGTCTGTGTTTACCACGCGGGCGTTCCCGGCACGGACCGCGGCGACCGCGTTCCGCAGAAACCCGGCCCGCCGACCGGACCGCTCGACGAGGTCGACGCTCGCATCCGGGTGCATCACCGCCATGGGAATCCCCGGCAGGCCGGCCCCGGAGCCCGCGTCGGCGACGCGAGCGTTCTCGCGCAGGATACCCGCGGCGACGAGCGTCGCCGCGCCGGCGAGCGAGTCGAGCACGTGGCGCACGACGAGCTCGCGCCCCGCGGCGGCCACGAGCCCGAGTTTCGCATTCCAGAGCTCGATCTCGTCGAGGTAGCGCACCAGCCGCTCGGCGCGATCGTCGACGGCGTACCCGAGCCCTTCGAGCCCGGCGAGCAGCGTCTTGCGCGCGTCGCCGGTCACAGCCTGCCTCCGCCGGTCATTCGGCGTGCGCCCGCTCCGGTCCGGGCGCGGCGACGGGGGTGACCGGTTCCTGCGTCCTCCCGAGCGCGACCATGAGCACCGCCACGTCGGCGTTGCGCACCCCGGGCACGCGCGAGGCCTGGCCGAGCGAGAGCGGCAGGATCTCCTTGAGCTTCTCGCGCGCCTCGTTGGAGATGCCGCTCAACGCGTCGTAATCGAAGTCGCAGGGAATCTTCATCGCCTCGAGCTTCTCGAAACGCGCGATCTGTCGCTCCTGCCGCGCGACGTAGCCCTCGTACTTCACGTCGAGCTCGACCTGCCGCAGCC
>CAZVEF010000119.1:0-7686 GCA_964625715.1 uncultured Spirochaetaceae bacterium
TCCATTCACCGCACGCCGGGCACCGGCCGAGCCACTTCGCCTCCTCGTGACCGCAAGTGCTGCACTCGAAGCGGGTCCGCGGTTTCTTCGCCATGATCGCGAGTATATCGATACCCGCGCGAAGTGACAGGCGGGCCGAAGCGAGGACCGGGACGCGTGGCCGGCGGGCACGCCGTAGCCCATGTAGGGAGAACCCCTACACGAGCTGTCAAACTCCGCTGACATCCGTCAGCCCGGCTTTCCGTACAATGTGGGGGAGACTCGAAAGGAGATGCAATGGGACGCGCGCTCGTAGTAGACGACTCCCGGGTCGGCAGGCTCATCGTGGGGCGCATGATCGCAGACGCAGGCTGGTCGGTCGTCGAGGCCGATAGCGGGGCCCGCGCGCTCGAGATCGTCGAAAGCGACCCACCGGATATCGTATTCCTCGATCTGCTCATGCCCGGCATGCGCGGTACCGACGTCGTGCGCTGGATGCGCGATCGCGGCATCCACGTGCCCATCGCTGTCCTGACCGCGGATGTGCAGCCGGAGACGCGTGCGGCCTGCGCGCGCCTCGGCGTGGCTGCGTACCTCAACAAGCCGGTCAGCCGGGCGATGATCGCGCGAATACTGTCCTCGACGCCGGAGGTGCCGTCATGAGCGACGTCAGGGTCACCGGCGAATCGGCCGGGTCGCGGTCGGCGCTCGCCGCGTCGCTGCGCGAGGGGTGGCGCCAGGCGCAGGGCATCCTGACGGAGATGTTCCAGCTGCCCGTTACCTTCGGCCTGCCGGTCATCGACGACGGAGGGATCGCCCGGTTCGCCGAGGAGGATGGGCTGTCCGCGGCAGGCATGGCCTTCACGGGCGGTTCGAGCGGCATCGCGTTGCTGTTCGTATCGCGGTCGGCGGTGCAGCCCCTCGTGGCCGCGCTGCTCGGGGAGGCGGTGACGGACCCGGAAGACATCGTCACGTTCTACCCGACGACGGTCCTCGAGCTTGGCAACGTCGTGCTCAACTGCGTGGTCGCGGAAGCCGGACGTACGCGGGACGAGACCTACCGGTTCGAGCTGCCGGCGATCCTTTCTCATCGGGAACTGACGGAGCAGTTCGACTCCGCTTCGACCAGCCTTGTGCTCGTGGGCGAGGCAACGGTCGACCGTGGGCCGCCGTCGCGCCTCGGCATAGGACTCCTTTTCCACCGTGAGCACCGGAACGACCATGTCTGACCAGAGCGCGGCACCGCAGCAGCCCCACTCGTCGGCCTGCCTCATCGACGAGTCCCCGCACGGAGTGGTCGTAGTCGGCGACGCCGCACGCATCGAGGTCTGGAACCGGCAGATGGTGACCTGGACGGGTCTCAACGCGGCCGACGTCACGGGTCTGCCGATCGCGCGCGTGTTCCCGGAGTTCGAGCGTCCCCGGCATCGCCTGCGGCTTGAGACCCTCGTCGATCGGGGGACGCCTGTCGTGTTCCACGGCACGGTGAACCGAGGATTGCTGCGCATGCGCTCGGGAGCGTTCTCGTTGCCGCATTATCGAGTCACGTGCCGCCGGTGCGATGCCTCCGGAGCGATCGTTCTCTGGATCGAGAACGAAACGCTCCTGCAGGAGACCATCGGCTATCTTCGCGAGGAGATTGCCGGACGCCGTCGCGCCGAGGACGAGTTACGCAACGCGCTCGACAGCCAGGGTGTTCTCTATCGAGAGCTCCAGCACCGGGTGAAGAACTCGCTCTCGCTGATCTCGAGTCTCATGTCGCTCGGGCAGAGCGAGGTGGAAGACGAGCAGGCCGCCGCTGCCCTTCGGGAGATTCACTCGCGCGTCGACTCGATCGGGCTCGTGTACGAGCAACTATCCGGCGGGGGAGCCTACGGTGAGGTCGATCTCTCGGTCTATCTCACCCGCCTGCTCGACTCGCTTTCCGCCGGTATCGCCTGGCCCGCCGGCGTGCTCGAGCCGCGGACCAGCCTCGATTCGTGTTTCGTGCCGGTCGACACGGCGATCTGCGTGGGACTCATCGTGAACGAGCTCGTCACCAACTCGGTGAAGCACGCGTTCCCGGACGGACGCGACGGGGTCATCGACGTTTCGATGCGCGTCTCGGACGACCGGTGCTATCTGCGCGTGTCCGATAACGGCGTCGGCGTCACCCCTCGATCCGAGTCCGACGGCCCCGCGCTGGGGCTGGGGATCGCTGAGCTGCTCGCCGACCAGCTCGGCACGACCCTCGAAGGAGTCGATGGAGACGGTACGGCCTACCGACTCGTCTTCCAGCTCGAGCCGGTTCCCACGATTTCAGAAGAAGAGCAAGAGTCCGCCACGGCCGATCACCCGCGCTCGAATACGTAGCCGCCAGCCTCGATCGTGCGGCGCCCGCCGTTGGACAGCTCCACCCGAACGATCGCCGGGCCCCCGAACCATGCGCCGCAACGACCAGTCGGTGTGACAAAAGTGACAGCATCCGGGCGCTGCGGGTATGAACGGTCGTGACTACTTCGAAGACCGTTTGCCTTGACGACGCCTCTGCCGCAGCCTATTGTGATGACGAGATGGCTCAGCAGGAGTATCGCCTCGCGGCGATCATGTTCACAGACATCGTCGGCTTCTCGCGGATGATGGAGCGCGACGAGGCAGGGACGCTCGAGCTGCTGGCCACGCACAACAGGCTGGTGCGCAGTACCGTAGAGGCTCACGGCGGCCGTGTCATCAAAACCGTCGGAGACGCCTTTCTCTGCGAGTTTCCGAACACGGTGAACGCGGTCACGTGTGCGGCCGAAGTACAGGAGGCTGTGGGCGTCCACAACGAGGCCGAACCGAAGCTCCCGCTGCGTCTTCGCATCGGCGTACATCTCGGCGACATCTACTTTCTCGAGGACGACGCGGTGGGCGACGGCGTCACGGTCGTTACCCGCCTCCAGAGCGTCGCGCGACCGGGAAGGATCTGCATTTCGCAGGACGTCTACCACCTCGTCGCGAACAAGGTCGACCTGTCGATCTCGCACCTCGGGACGGTGAAGCTTCGTAACGTTTCCCGCGAGCTCGACGCCTACGAGATCACCGTCTCGGACGCCGCGGAGGTGGGCGCGCCGGGGGACGAGCTCGAAGAGAGCCGCGACGCGCTCCTCGAGCGTGCCGAGCCGACGAAGACCGCCGACTCTTCGGGCAGCGCGAAGCGATCGCCCGGCAGCGTCCTCTCGGAGAATCTGCGGAGCGGCGAGTACGAGGATTTCAACGAGCTCAAGGCATTGGTGCTGCAGGAGATCAAGAAGGCGGGTCGTCGCGTTTCGATCGACGAGATCCGGCGGCGAATCCCGAGGCGCAGCGCCGGCGTCGATCGGGCGCTCGAGTCGCTCGCCGAGAAGGGGTTCCTCACGCGCGTGAAGCGGGACGGCGGAAACACCGACTACGGTCCCGTGAACCGCGGCGTCGAGGTCTCCACGCCGGGCGGCAGGACGTTCTTCGACGACGACGGCAACCGGATCGGACGCCGCGACCACGAGGCGACCGACGAGCACCGCCGTCGCCATCGCGCCGACGTCGACCACTGGACCGACAAATGGGACAAGCACGGGTGGCGCGGCGACGACAAGGAGCATCAGCGCCGCGAAGGCGGCTGGGACCGTGCACTGCGGGAACCTGCGCCCGGCGCCGGGTACGACCCGCTCGTCGAGGACTACAAGGATCACGCCGCGAACGTCGCTGAGAAGGAGAAGGCGGGCTTCCGCGGCCACTTCATCAGCTACGTCGGCGTGAACGGCGGTCTCTTGCTGCTCTGGGCGCTCACCGGGGTCACCGGCTTTCCCTGGTTCCTGATTCCGCTCTTTGCGTGGGGCATCGGGGTCGCGAGCCACTACGCCGGCGTACGCGAACGCGCGCGCGAGAGCCGCGAGCTCGACCAGTCCGAGGGCCTCACCCGCGAGCAGCTTCGGCTCTACCGCAAGCTGGTCAAGAATCGGGGGTCGTGGCACGGTCATCTGGTCTCGAACGTCGCGACCGGTGCGTTCCTCGTCGTGCTCAATCTGATCACTTCGCCCGGGTTCATGTGGTCGCTCATCCCCGTCGGGTTCATGGCGATCGGGCTGTTCTCGCACCTCCCCGCGTACAAGTCGCGCGAACGACGGCTTCTGAAGCGACTGCGCGACCTGGGCGCGCGGATCGGCGGCGTTCTCGGCGGCAAGGGGAGCGTCGACCGCAGCCGCTTTGGTGAGCGACCGGCGGGCGCCGGCGGCCCCGGAAGCGAGGCGGAGCAGATTCGCGAGCGCCTGATCGCGTCGATCAAGGCGATGCCCTCCGGTTCACCGCTGGGCGAAGACTTCGAGCCGGTGCTCGACGACTACGTCGAGCAGATCAGGCTGCTCGACCGGAAGAACCGCGAGCTCGACGAGATCATGCAGGGGATTCCGGTGACCGAGCTCGAACGCGATCTGATGACGTTGCAGAGGCGCCGCGACGAGGCACAGAGCGAGAAGGTCGTCGCCGAGTACGACAAGTCGATCATGCAGATCCAGAAGCAGCAGAGCTCGTACAGCGAACTGAAGAATGAGCAGGAGATCCTGCGCCTGCGGCTCGCCTCGAGCCTGAACCAGCTCAAGCAGCTCGAGATCGACGTCGCCAGGATGAAGAGCATGTCGAATGACGAAGAAGCCGAGTCGGTCGCGATGCTCCGGGGCAAGTCGCGGGAGCTCGGCCAGTATCTCGAGGACCTGAGAACCGGCTACGAGGAACTCGAGTAGCGGCCGGTACGCGCTTCGTGCGCTGCGACGGCCGGTGGAAGCGGCGAAGCCTCCTACTCCAGCCGTTCGATGTCGAACACCGCGTAGCTGTCCTCCGGAACGACCGGCGGACGGTTGCCGCCCCACAGCTGCGGCGGGACGACCGCTACAGTTCGTTCTCCCACCCTCATCGTGCCAACCGCGATCTCCAGCGCCCGGATGAGTCGGTTCTCCAGGTAGACGAAGCGCTCCGGCTCGCCGCGGTCGCGCGTGCTGTCGAGCTGCCGTCCGTCGGGAAGCGACCAGACGATGTGTACCGCGACCTCGTCGCCCTGCTGTGGGAGCTCTCCGCTGCCCGGGCGCACCTCTGCGAGCAGCAGCCCCGTGTCCTCGTGCTCTTTCAGGCCGGGGTACTCGTCGCGCAGCGCTTCAAGCGCGGCCCGGCGGTCCGCCGTGCGCTGTTGCTCTCGCTCGGCCCGGATCGTGGCGATGAGCGCGTCGAAGTCCCCTTGCGAGGCCTCGTACTCGCTCGCCGCCTCGCCGACGCGGTGGATCGAGACGCGTCGCATCCGGTCGTCCGCTTCGATCGAGTTGACCACCTCCATACCTTCGATCACCTCGCCGAACACGTTGTACCCGCCGTCGAGGTGCGGGGCAGGCGCCATCGTGATGTAGAACTGGCTGCCGTTCGTGTCCGGACCGGAATTCGCCATCGCGACGACACCCGCCTCGTCGTGCACGAGCTCCGGGTGCGTCTCGGTCGGGAAGCGGTAGCCGGGGCCACCCGACCCGTCGCCGCTCGGATCGCCGCCCTGGATGACGAATCCGGGCTCGACACGGTGAAAGGTCAGGCCGTCGAAGTACGGCTTACCGGGCGCGTGCGTGTTGTCGATCGCGCCTTCGGCGAGCCCGACGAAGTTCATCACCGTCGCCGGTGCGCGTTCGTCGAAGAGCTCGATGACGATATCGCCCTTCCCGGTCTCGATCTCGGCGTACAGGCCGTCGGGGAGGTCCCGCTCGGGCGTGCCGCACGCCGCGACGGCGGCGATCACGATCGTCACGATCGTGGCTATGATTGAGGTCTTCATGTTCGATCCTCCAGCCTACGAACCGAGCACCGGCTGGATCGTGCGTACGAAGATGACACCCTCGATCGCTTCGAGCTGATCGATGGCCTCCTGCGAGACGTTTCCGTCGATGTCTATGATATTGTACGCGAGATCACCGCGGTGGCGGTTGAGCAGGTCGAGGATGTTGATCGCGTGGTTCGCGAGGATCGTCGTGATCTGGCCGACCATATTCGGGATATTCCGATTCGCGACGAGGATCCGCTGGTGATCGGTCGGGTCGAGCTGACACTCGGGGAAGTTGACCGAGTTGGTGATGGTGCCGCGCTCGAGGTAGTCGCGGAGCTGCCGCGCGGCCATTACGGCGCAGTTCTCCTCCGCCTCTTCGGTCGACGCGCCCAGGTGCGGCACGCCGAGCACGCCCGGCACTCCGGCTATCGTCTGGCTCGGGAAATCGGTGACGTAGCGGGAGACCTTGCCGCTTTCGAGCGCCTTCGCGAGCTCGGCGTCGTCCACGAGCCCGCCCCGTGCGAAGTTCAGCACCCGCGCGCCCTGCTTCATCGTGGCGATCTGCTCCGCGCCGATCATCCCGCGCGTATCGTCGTTGAGCGGCACGTGGATCGTCACGTAATCCGCCTGCGCGAGCAGCTGCTCGAGTGACCGCGCGCGTTCGACCGCGCGGGAGAGCCCCCACGCCGAGTCGATCGAGATGAACGGATCGAACCCGACGACGCGCATACCCAGTGCGGTCGCAGCGTTCGAGACCATCACGCCGATTGCGCCGAGACCGATGACGCCGAGCGTCTTGCCCATGATCTCGGTGCCGGCGAAGCGTTTCTTCTCCTTCTCGACGAGTGACGCGAGACCGGATGCCGATGCGTTCTCGCTCACCCAGCTCAACCCTTCGTGAATCCCGCGCGAGGAGAGCAACAGGCCGGCTACGACGAGCTCCTTGACGCTGTTCGCGTTCGCGCCGGGCGTGTTGAAGACGACGATACCGCTGTCGCTGCAGCGGTCGATCGGGACGTTGTTGACGCCGGCCCCGGCACGCGCGATAGCCTTCAGGTTCGGGGCGAACTCCTCGTCGTGGAGATTCGCGCTGCGCACGAGGATCGCGTCCGGCTCCTGTGCGTCGTCGCTCACGGTGAAGCGGTCGGACGGAAGCAGGTCGATGCCCCGTTGCGCGATCTTGTTCATAGTTCGAATCGTGAACACGGTGACTCCTTTGCGCGTGCAAGGATACACGGTCGGCCCCGGCTCGGCAATGCGCCGCTATCCGCCGTCGGCGCTTCTCGCGAGTTTGAGCGTCTCCGGCGAGAACAGCAGCACGACGAGCCCGCTCGCGCCGAAGAGCGCCGTTGAGACGATGGCGACCGGCAATCCGCCTGCGCTCGCGATGCTGCCCACGATCGCCGGTCCGGCCGACGCTCCGATGTCTCCGAAGAGCCGCCACATGCCGAGGAACTCGCTGACCGCCGTGGACGGGGCGAGATCGGTGCCGATCGTCATGTTTATGCCCGAACCGAACCCGTTGCCCAGGCCGATGAGCAGGCTCGCGACGACGAACAGCGGTACCGAGCCCGCGAGCGAAAGCGCGAAGAGGCCCAGCGAGAAGATGCCGAGGCAGAGCCCCGCGGCGACCTTTCGACCCGCGCGGTCCATGATGATACCCGCCGGGATGAACAGCGCGAGCTCGAGCGCCGCGCCGGCGCTCATCACCGAACCGATGATCGTCGCGGACAGCTCGAGCTCGTCGCCCCACAGCGGCAACACGATGTTCCGCGACGTGCGCAGGAGCTGCAGCATCAGGATCGCGAACCCCACGGTTGCGAGCGCCCAACCGCGCCCGCGCAATCCGGCGCCGATCGCGCGGAACTGCGCGCCAAGACCGAGCCCCCCCGCCGGCGCCCGCTTCTGCCCCGGCT
>CAZVEF010000120.1:0-7666 GCA_964625715.1 uncultured Spirochaetaceae bacterium
GTTCGACTGAGGCGGAGGTACGATGGCGTACGAGATTGAGATGAAGGCGTGGGTCCACGACTGGGAGGCGCTCGAAGCGACGCTCCGCGATCGGTGCACCTTCGAGCGCCTCTTTCGCAAGGAGGATCGCTACTTCGCAACGCCCGACGGCGAGGGGCTCGTTCGCGTGCGGATCGACGCCGCGCCGGGATCTGCCGGGCGCGCGCTCGGTGGCGGCTCCTGCGGCGCGTACGTGACCTCGAAGGAGAAGCACGTCCACGAAGGCATGGAGCGCAACCTCGAGCGGGAGTTCGGCGTGGACGACGCGGAGGCGTTCATCGACCTGGTCACGAGCTTCGGCTGCCGGGAGACCTTCGCCAAGACCAAGGCGGGTCTTCGCTTCACGCGCGACGGGCTCACCGTCGAGCTCGCGCGCGTGCAGGGACTCGGCGACTTTCTCGAGGTCGAGTGCGTCGTCGCGGACGACAACGCCGCCGAAGGCGACGCGGCGCGGCACCGCGAGGCGGCCGCGCGGATCCGGGCGTTCTTCAGCGAGCTCGGCGTGCCCGACGAGCGGATCGAACCGCGGCCGTACATGCAGCTCCTTCGCGAGCGCCGCGGAGAGGGGTAGCCGCGGCGCTCGCCTGCCGAGCCGGGTCTTCCCGCGGCTACCTGAGGTCGACGAGCGCGGCGAGCGCCGCGGCCTTCTGCGCGCGCGCCGCCTGGTCCCACCGGTAGAGGTGCGAGGAGAGAAACCCTTCCTTCGCGACGACCGGCCGGCGGCGTACGACCTTCGTCTTGTGCAGCAGCTCATCCTTGAGCCAGTTCAGCTTGTCTATGGTCGATTCGAGGTCGATCTCCCAGCGCATCTCGCTCCACCCGGCCGGCGGCTCGAACGCCTCCTTGCGCCACCGCAGCGGGCTGAACCGATCCACGCCGCACTCGATGACGAAGTTCTCCACGCGCGAGTCGCGCGCGAACTCCGGCGGTCCGAGGATCGTGTCGAGCCGATCGACCACCAGCTCCTCGTCTTCGAAACCGCGACGGTTGTAGGTCGCGAGGTACCGGTAGATGCGTCCGGCCGCGGCGAGGAAGCGCCTCCGGTTGTCCACGACGTCGTGCGGCGGCAGAAGCCGTGGGTCGCGCCAAGCCGCGTCGATCGCGTCGGGATCGCGCATCGCCTGCGCGTGTCCGATCGGCGGGAGCGGGGAATCGGGATCCACGACGTTCCACGCCTCGTTGCGGCCGCTGAAATTCTGGTGCGCCCACGTGTCCGCGTACGTGTGCAGCGCGATGCCCACGCGGTAGAGGTCGCGCGACTTCAGCGCGTCGACCAGCATCGCTTTCGCGCGCGGCGAGTTCGGCTGGACGTCGAGCGGGTTCTCCGCTCCGTCGCGCCTGCGGGGACGATCGGCATCCTTCCCGGCCGGAAAGAAGTGGAAGGGGACCCACACGTCCCATTCCTGGCTTCGATCCCAGAACCCGAAGTGGTGCGTGACGAGCGTCTTGTAGACGCCGTTCGGGTGGCGCACCTCGTAGGAGACGAGCGCGTTGTCGAGGTACTGCGACGAGTAGGCGAGCACGTCGGCGTTCTCGTCGCTGAAGCCTGCGTGCCGGGCGAGGTAGAAGATCGTGTAGTAGTGAAACTCTGCGTTCACCCGCCTAAGGTACCAGTGGCGCTTCGATTGGTCATGCGTCCGCTCTCATGATACTCTTGGCCGATGCAGTTCTACTCGCTACCGCTCGACATCCACGGGCTTGCGTTCGACATCGACAAGACGCTCTACGACAACGAGCGCTACGCGCGCGAGCAGATCGACCGGCTGATCGAGCGACTCGCGGTCGAGCGCGGTGAGGCCGTCGCCGATACGCGCCGCGCGATCCTGCACCGGCAGCAGGAATACGCGGCGGCAAACGACGGGGCGAGGCAGAGCCTGGGCAACACCTTCGCCGCGCTCGGCGTTCCCATCGAGACGAGCGTCGCGTGGCGGGAGGAGCTCCTGCACCCCGAGCGGTTCCTCAGCGCGGACGAGTACCTCGCGTCGGCGATGGCGGATCTCGCGGCGCAGTACCGCATCGTCGCGGTCACGAACAACCCGGTGAGCGTCGGCCGTGCGACGCTCGAGGCGCTCGGCGTCAGCCGCTTCTTCGCTGACGTGATCGGGCTCGACACGACGCTGCGCTCGAAGCCCGACCCGGCCTCCTTCCGCCACGCGGTCGAGGCCCTCGAATGCCATCCGTCGCAGGCGGTCGCCGTCGGGGACCGGTACGACGTGGATATCGTGCCGGCACTCTCGCTGGGAATGGGGGGCGTACTCGTCGACGGCGTACGGGACGTCTACTCGCTGTCGCGGGCGCTCGCCGAAGAGCGACGCCTCTCCAACCGTCTCGCCGACGAGCCGAAGGGGGCCGGCGAGTGATGCTGAGCGTGTTTGCGGCCCTCGAGCATCGCCTCGATCGCATCCTGCGCGCCGGCACGCTCTTTCGCGACCGGCATCTCTGCGTGGACGTGATCGTCAACGTCGAAGCGGGGACGCTTTCCTGCGACAAGCGCTCGATCGCGGCGGTGGAGACGCTCGGCCGGCTCACGAAGGGAATCGTCGCACCGCAGCGCCCGCCCGATTCGATCTCGGTGCGGTTTCACTACACGCACTACGTCGGGCACGCCGCCGAGATCACGCGCTCGCTGCTTGCCGAAACGCCGCCGGACGTCCATCTCATCGTCTCCGCCGGCGGCGACGGCACGCACGCGGAGGTCCTCGCCGCCTTCGAGGCCGTCTCCGCCTCCGCAGCCCCCGCGGCTCGCGCAGAACGGTACTTCATCCGCCTGCCTTTCGGGACCGGCAACGACGGGGCAGACGCACCCGACCTCCCCGCCGCAATCCGACTGCTCCTCGGCTGCGCCGAAGAACGACGCGCCGGGCGGATCGACGTGACGCCTACAGGCATGCCGGTCTTCCGCGGGTACAACATCGCGAGCATCGGTCTCGACGCGTACGTGGCGTACCTGACGAACCGGCTGAAGCGACGGTTCAACGGAGACCTCTACCGCCTCATCGCCGACGTCATGACGCTCCTCTACGAGCGGCTCGTCGGCGCGGGGCGTATGTCCGTTGAGCTCGTCGACGAGCGGGGACGGGCGGAGCGGCTTGCCGGAACGTTCCTGCTGCTCGCGATGGGGGTCTCGGGCTACCGTCGCTACGGCGGCGGGAAGCGGGTGCTCCCCGGCTACGAGAACCTCTGCGCGATCGAGCGGCTCGGCTTGATCGGCAAGATCCGAATGAAGCCCCTCTTCTACCGCGGTGAGCACGTCCACGAGCCGAACGTTTTCATGCGGTCGGCCCGGCGCGTCACGATCGCCTACGACCGATCGATCCCGCTTCAGATCGACGGAGAGACGGTCTGGCTGTCGAGCGAGAGCTTTCCCCTGGTGATGCAGGTCCGGTCGCCCGAGGTACCGGTGCTCTCCTTCCCCGCCGGAGCGGGCGGCGAAGCGGTGATCCGGCCGGACGCGCTGCGACCTCCTCAGTCGAACGTGTAGAACACGCCCTGGCGGACGAAGCCGAGGAAGCCCTCATCCTTCACCCGCTTGCGGTACGACTGGTAGTTGTCGGGGTAGTGCATGAGCAGCATTCGCTGCTTCAGCGACGCGGGGAGTGTGGCGATCTCGTCCAGCCCGGCGTGGATCCCGCCGGTGAAGAACTGGACGTCGTGGAAGATGTACTCGAAATGGAAGAGCTTGTCGTAGCTTGTCAGGAGCTCCTCGTCGAACTGCGTGTCCCCGGTGAAGAGAATCCGATCGTCGAGGATCAGGCCGATGCTGTACGCGCTCTCGCTCCAGTCGCGCGCCTGCTCGGGGTAGTGACGCGTTCGAACGGCCTTGATGTCGATCGACCCGATCGTCGTGTGGAAGGTCTCGCGTGGATAGCCTTCCAGCCACGTCGGGCGGATGACGTTCCAGAAGTCGGCGAATCCGAGACCCGCGCCGTCGTGGACCTCGTTGTACTCGCTGCCGCCCTTGAGCGAGAAGTTCCAGAGAGCCTTCTCGTATTCTGCGGTGATGACGATGTTCGGCTTCTGCCGCGCGACGTAGCGGCCCATGAGCATCACCTCTTCGAGCCCTCCCACGTGGTCCGCGTGGCTGTGGGTGATGAGCCAGTTCGAGATGTCCGTCACCGGTCGGCCGAGCCGCGAGAGCGCCTCCGGCGTGCGCGCACCGCAGTCGACCATGCAGTGATCCTCGCCTTTGACGATGAGGAAGTTGTTCTGGTAGAGGTTCTTGGAGAAGGCGCTGCCGCAGCCGACGGGAAACAGCGAGAGATCGCCGCGGTTGGTCAGAGGCAGTTTGCCGGCCCGTGATACACGTATTCTCATTCCTCTTCCTTTACGCCTCACCGAGAACGTACCACGCATCCCGGTCCTTATACGTTCCTTTTTTCGGGTGCCCGCGCGTCGGCAGGAGGCGGGCCGAGGTAGCACACGCCCCGGTAACAGCTCGTACGAGCGTCGCCTCGTACCTGCACGGCGTGGATCGGGAGGTCTGCCCACGGGAGCGGTTCGGGAGACTCCACGACGTAGAGGTATCCCCGGCTCGCGAGCGCGGCGAGATTGGCGAAGGCCTGCGCGTGGGGGTCGGCGAACTCGAGCGGGGCGTAGTCGAGGTGACCTCGCATGCGGTCGAGCAGCAGCGCGTACTCTGCGAGCGCGATGCCCGACGGGATCGGTTGATCGAACGGTTCGGCGGGGACCGCCGGGAAGTCGTCCGCGAGGCTCTCCATCCACACGCCGTCGTGCTCGAGCGTCGCGAGGCGTGACCGCAGATGCGTGCGCGCGGGGCGAAACGGCGTGTCGTACGGCTCGCCTTCCTCTGCGAGCATCGTAAGGAAGAGCAGCAGCGCGCTCACATCGCCGAGGAACTCCTGCTCCTGCAGCGCGTCGCCGAGCAGGGAGTGCGCGACCGGTCCGTCTGTGACGAAGCGATCGGTCAGAAAGAAGGCGAGCTCGACGGCCCGGTCGAGCGCGCCTTCCAGCCCCGCGAAGCGGTGCGCCGCGAGCAGCCCGCACCCGACGAGCGCGTTCCAGCCCGCGACGATCTTGTCGTCGCGCTCGGGCTGATCGCGGCGGCGTCGGGCCTCGAGCAGCCGTTCGACGGCCCGATCGAGGAGCTGCCGGTCGGGGCCGTGCTTCACGCGCGACGGGTCGTCGTCGTGCACGCCCGGCGGGAGGATCCTGACGAGGTGGTTGCGCCGCTCGAAGTTGCCGTCGCGCGAGACGGCGAAGACGCGCAGGAACGCGTCGAGCTCGTCCTCGTCGAGCGTCTGCTCGATCTCCTCGAGCTTCCAGATGTAGGTGCCGCCCTCGCGGTGATTGGTGTCCGCGTCGTGCGCGCTCGCGTAGCCCTCACCGACGCGGAACGTTTCCTCGAGCGCGCGGACGACGCCGGCTGCCGCCTCGCGGTAGCCCCGCCTGCCGAACAGTCGTGACCCCACCGAGTAGTTCCACAGAAGCAGCGCCTGGTCGTAGAGCATCTTCTCGAAGTGCGGGATCGTCCACTCGCGGTCGACGGTGTAGCGGAAGAATCCGCCCTGCAGATGGTCGTGGAGACCGCGGGTCATCATCGCGTCGAGCGTCTCGCGCGCCATCTCGCCGGCCCGCTCGGAGAGACCCGCGGCGCAGGCGTACTGCAGGTAGAGCAGGGCCGAATGCGGCGGGAACTTCTGCGACTGACCGAAGCCGGCGTGCACCCGGTCGAACGCGCGGTCGAGCTCGTCGACCCGCGCGATCGCCTGCGACTCGTCTTCGTCGCTGATCATCGCGACCGGCGGTCGGTCTGCGGTTTCCGCCGCGCCGCCGTCGTCGTGCGCGAGTACCTTCCGGATCGCCCCGTCGATGCCGCTGTGCTCGGCGTTCAGCTCGAACGGCGCGATGCGGTCCCGGTTCTCCCCAAAGAACTCGCGCACCCGGCCGAGGATGTCGTCGAAGGCCGGCAGATGGAACCGCGGCTCGGTGGAAGCGTACGTCATCGCAAAGAAGGGGTGTCCGTCGGGGGTGAGGAAGGCGTTCAGCGGCCAGCCGCCGCTTCCGGTCGTCGCGACGAGAAAGCTCATCAGGTAGTGGTCGATGTCGGGACGCTGCTCACGGTCGACCTTCACGGGTACGAAGTGCCGATTCAGGATCGACGCGCACCTCTCGTCGCTGAACGCCTCCCGGGCCATGACGTGACACCAGTGGCACGTGCTGTATCCCACGCTCACGAATACGATCCGATCGGTCTTTCGCGCGTATTCGAGGATCTCCGCGCTCCACTCCTGCCACCATACCGGGTTCTCGGCGTGCTGCCGCAGGTACGGGCTGTTTGCGAGGTCGAGGTTGTTGCGGGCGAAGGTCATCGTCGTGAATCTACTCACATCAGCGCCCGATCGCCGAACCGCCGCTTGCCGGCCTTCCGGAGACACCGTTGCGCTGCAGGACCGCCTCCACGTCCTCGAGGAGCGTGCTGATCTCGCGGTAGGCGCGCATCCCTTCGATCCAGTCGTCGGGGATCGCGTCCCGTCCGTGGAACGCGCCGAGCACCATGCCCACGACCATACCCCGCGCCGCGCTGTCGCCCCCGGCGGCCACGTTCTCGACGAGCGCGCCGGAGAGCGAGCCCTCGTAGGCGGCGACCAGGTGGATCGCAAGCGGCAGCGCGGTCCCCACCGAGCCGTCCCGGCCCAGCCGCCGTGCGGCCTCGACGGTACGCTGCGACGCGCTTTCGAGGCCGCGGCGCAGGAGCGCCGAGACCTCGGCATCCGGCTGCGCGTCGATTACCGTGCGGATCGCCGCGGAAGGCGTCTTGCCGTTCAGAACGATCCACAGGACGTGCCCGAGCGCCGCCGCGCTGTCGACGACGAGCGGCGCGGCGTGCGTCATCGCCGTCTGCGCGCGTGCGGTTTCCACGAGCGCATCGCGCTCATCGCGGTACCGATACGCGAGCGGGGCGATGCGAGCCGCGCCGCCCAGATCGCGCGAGGACGAACCGGCGTCCGCCGGCGGCTTCCCGGCGGCGAGGTTGGAGAGCGTTTCGATCGTCGCGTGGTCGACGTAGCCGTCGTAGCGCTCGATGGAAGTGCGCCACTGCTCGCTGAACGAAGTGAGGTCGAACGACTTCCTCGCCGCGAGGTGGCGCAGCAGGAGCAGCGTCTGCTCGCCGTAGTGCGTGAACGCTCCCGCCTGACGTCCGGCGTGCAACGAGTCGGGAGGCGCGGGAAGCAACCGTTCCACGCGTCCGTAGCGGGACGCGATCTCGTGCGGGTCGTAGATCCAGTGAGCGCCGAGCGCGTGGGAGTCAGCGGCAAAGGACGCGAGGACCATTGCCTCGGCTCGTTCTCTCATGCCAGCTCCTTCGAGACAAAAAAACCGGCCTTCGGCCGGTCGGACAGTCTCGGCTGTCCATAGCCCTCGTAAGGTACTGAAGGACGTCGAGCCCGGCAAGGCGAAGGCGCCCCGGCCGGCCGCGGTTGCCCGGATGCGGTCGGTTCCCGCAACCGTTTGCATCGAACGGTACGGGATGATACCATTTCTGCATACATCAACCACGAGTGAGGCACTATGCAGTATCGAACGATGGGACCACGCGTACCCGACCAGGTCTCCGCACTCGGCTTCGGGTGCATGCGGTTTCCGAAGACGAACGACGAGCCCCAAC
>CAZVEF010000121.1:0-7628 GCA_964625715.1 uncultured Spirochaetaceae bacterium
CCTTCGACCCGCAGATTAAGAGTCTGCTGCTCTACCAGCTGAGCTAACGGCCCATTCAACTGTCGGAACAACGCTCCGCGTTGTTCGGAAGAAACGGCACAGCCGTTTCCTTCAAAAGAACGGCCTGGCCGTTCATGGAGAAATCGCCCGGCGATTTCTCTGTACCGAACGGCTTGGCCGTTCAGTGGTTACGCCCGGCAGGATTCGAACCTGCGACCTGCGGATTCGAAGTCCGACGCTCTATCCAGGCTGAGCTACGGGCGCAGGTATCGGCCAAGCCGACCGTAGGCAGTACGATACGGAAGCCCTCGCCAAACGTCAATGACGTTCGCCTCCAATCGGCTGCCTCGGGTGGATGACGGGACTTGAACCCGCAACAACCAGAACCACAATCTGGCGCTCTACCGATTGAACTACATCCACCGTGTTAGAGACCGTAATCTTGTCAATCATCGATCCGATGTCAAGATCCCCAGCCGCCCCAATAGTATACCGTTGCGGCTCGATTCGCGGCAAGTACTCGGACGCCGGTCGCGCACTCCCCGGCGGACGAGTACGCGCGAAAAACCGCTCCGATCCGGCGGCCGCAGCTGCTATACTGGGAGAGTGATTGAGCTCGGTAGCCTTCTCGTTCGCTACGTCGAAGCCGCGGTGCTCGGACTGCTCGTCGTCTCGACGATCCTGATCTACATCCGCCGTCGGCCGGCGGGTCTGGTCTGGTTCTCGGCGGTTGCGATGAGCGCGATCGCGGTCCATCTGCATCTCGAGGACGGCCGATGGCAGCTGCTCCCGGCGTACGCGCTCCTCTTCGTGTTCGCGGTCTGGCTATCGCGGCCGGCGGGACAGCCGTACCGATCTGCGCGGCCCTACGGCGCACCGGGCCTCGTGGTGCGCATCCTCGCGACGCTCCTCGTCCTGCCGTCGCTCGCGCTGCCGGCGCTCGTGCCTCTGTTCCGCGTTCCGTCCGGATCGGGCCCGCACCCCGTCGGCTCGGCGCGGGTACTGCTTGAGACGGCACGGCAGTCCGACTCATCCGTTGGCTCTCCGAGGTCGTCGTTGCCGGCCGGAGACCGCCGGACGATCTGGTACCCTGCCGTGACGGATTCGCGGGTCGCTGCGCCCTACTGGTCGGCCGACGACCTCGCACACCACCGGCTTCCCGGTCTTCCGTGGCTCGCCGCGACGCATCTTCCCCTCGTACCGACGGCCGCGACGCTGCGCGCTCCCATCCTCGACGAGCGGCTGCCGCTGCTCGTCGTGGTGCCCGGTGCAGACGCGTTGCCCGGCGACAATCTCAATGTCGTGCTCGAGGCCGCGTCGGCGGGGTGGCTCGTCGTGCAGATGCCCCCGGGCGCCGGCGAGGAACTGGTGCTCGAAGCGGTGAGCGCGCTCGAGGCGGGCGCCGGCGACGCGGCGCTCGAGGGCCGCGTTGACGCCGAGCGTCTCGTGCTCGTCAGCGCCGGGGCCGAGCCGACAGTGGAGATCGGTGTTCCGACGATCCGGCTGTGTGCCGGACGGCTCGTCGAAGCTCACCTGCCGTCGGGCAGCCTCGCGCTCGAGGCTCCCGACGCGGAGGTCCCGGCGCAGGCGCTGACCACACGGTACCTCATGGTACGACCGGCGAGGCTGCTCGTCGGGAGCTCGGATGTTCCTCCGGCCGCGCTCGACCGAATGGTGCGCGACGCGGTGCGTACGCTGCTCGCCGACGGCTCGCCGAGCGCGCCGGTTTTCTCCGCCGAACCGCCGGTCCTCGACGAGCTCGTCGCCCGCTACGACGGCGTGGTGCTCAGGCGCCTGCCTGCTCAGTCGGGTCGCGACGCGTCGCGACGATGAGCGCCGAGACGGTCTTCCACTCGACCGTCTTCCCGGCGAGTCGGGCGCGCAGAAGCCCCTCGGCGGACTCGCGTGCAGCCTTCGACTGCGCGGCGAGCGCCGCTCCCAAGCCGGCAGCGCGATCCGGATCGAGCCACCGGTCAATCTGTTCGCGCGAAAGATGGCGCGTCTCGCGCGTCTCGATCAACCCGCTCGATTCCAGCGTCCATCCGGCGCCGACGAGCGACCCCTCGAGATCACGTGAATCCCAGTTGACGAGCTCGTTCGCCGGATCCGAGAAGAGCGCCGCCTCTGCCTCATCGAGTGCCGGATGGCCGCCGGCGAGCTCGCTGATCCGCTGGCCGTGTGCCGGCAACCGCTGGACGACGACGAGTCGCGCGGCCGGCACGCTGAGGGTGGCGAGCCCGGCGGGCAGCGCCGAACGTGCCGACCGTTCGGCGAGCGCGTCGGCGAGCAAGAGACGCTCGTACCGGTGCTCGCGCACGCCGTCGATCGCGAGCGCCCGGGCCGGGTCTTCCTCGAGCACGAGGGGGCGTTCGATCTGCGGTAGCTTGTGCGCGTAGTGCCGCGCCGTCTCTGCGCGTCGCGCGTCGGGCACGACCGCGACGACCCGGCCCTCCGGAGCCGCCCGGACGAGCTCCCAGAGATGAAGCGTCGCCGCCCGGCCGGTCACGAAGACCCGGTCGCTGCGGCGCACGTCGAGTGCCTCGATCGTCCGGTCGCGGACCTCCGCGGTCGCCTCCATCCGCTGTTCGACGGCGCGGCGGACCCATTCGGCGAGCCGGCGGTCCGCAGCGGGGCTGAAGCTCAGGATCTCCTCGGTCTCCTCGGGGATGGCGAGCTCGAGCTGGAGCTCGCGGTTGCGCGCTACCCGCACGGCGACATCGGCCTCGTAGCCCTGGTCTGAAGGCTCGTAGAAGACCCTTCCCTGCAGCGACTGAGGCAGATACGCCTGAGCGACCCAATGGTCGCGGTACGCGTGCGGGTAGAGGTAGCCTTCGCCGTGACCGAAGCCTTCCTTGTCGCGGTTGGCGTCGCGCAGGTGATTCGGTACCTCCTGCTGCGACTCCTTCGCAACCGCCTCCAGCGCGTCAAAGTAGCCGAGCGCCGAATTCGACTTGGGCGCCGTAGCGAGGTAGAGCGCGGCCTGCGCGAGATGGAAGTTGCCCTCCGGCAGGCCCACGCGGTCGAAGGCCGCCGCCGCGGACTCGACGACTGCCAGCGCGCCAGGATCGGCGAGACCGATGTCTTCGCTCGCCGAGATCAGCATTCGCCGGAAGATGTAGTGAGGCGCCTCGCCGGAGTGCACCATCTTCGCCATCCAGTAGAGCGTCGCGTCCGGGTCGGAGCCGCGGATGCTCTTGATGAAGGCGCTGATCACGTCAAAGTGGTAGTCACCTTCCTTGTCGTAGAGGACCGCCTTCTGCTGGATGCTGTCCTCCGCGATCTCGCGGTCGATGTGGATCGTCGTGCCCGGCTCCGGGGGGAACCGGTCCGGGGTGGTCTCGACGGCGAGCTGGAGCGCGCCGAGCAGCGCGCGCGCGTCCCCGTCGGCAACGCTCACCAGATGCTCGAGCGCGTCCTCGTCGATCGTGACGTCATAGGCGCCGTAGCCGCGGTGGGGGTCGTCGAGCGCGCGCCGGGCCACGCGACGCAGGTCGTCCGCGGAGAGCGTCTTGAGCTGAAAGATGCGACTCCTGGAGACGAGCGCACTGTTCACCTCGAAGAAGGGGTTCTGCGTGGTCGCGCCAATGAGGACGACCGTGCCGTTCTCGACCCAGGGAAGCAGCGCGTCCTGCTGCGCCTTGTTCCACCGGTGGACCTCGTCGACGAAGAGGATCGTGCGGCGGCCGTAGAGCTCGTGGTTCTCGCGCGCCTTCGCGATCTCCTCGCGGACGTCCTTCACGCCCGCGAGGACCGCATTGAGGCTCACGAACCGGCTCTTCGTCGTATTCGCGATCACTCGCGCGAGCGTTGTCTTCCCGGTCCCCGGCGGCCCGTAGAAGATGAGCGAGGAGATCATATCGGCCTGGATTGCCCGACGCAGCAGCCGACCTTCGCCGAGGATGTGCTCCTGTCCGACGAATTCGTCGAGCGTGCGCGGCCGCATCCGTGCGGCCAATGGCTCGGAGCCGGAATCGGAAGAGGCGAAGAGATCCGCGTCGGACATGCGTCGAAGATACCATGCGTCTGTCAAACCGACGACGGATGCGGTATCCTTTTCACCCGTGCGGACGATGCTTTTTCTTCTTGCAGCCTTGCTGCATCTGTCACCCCCGCTGCCGGCGCAATCGGAGTGGACCTCCTTCGTGAGCGACGGCCGTGAGCAGCTCGACGAGGCGGTGCGCGCGATCGACGCGTGGCGTTCCTCGCGCGACGAAGGGGCGCGCGAGCGCTACCTGCGCATTCAGGACCTCTACTCCACCGCTCGGCGGGAACGCAGCCCGGTCGCCGAGTACGCGCTCGCGCTCGAAGAGGCCGGCGTGGGTGAGTCCACCGTTCCTGACGAGGTCGCCGCCGCTCGCGAACGGATCGAGGATGTGTTCGCCGCAGAGGTTCCTATCGCCGGCACGCGAACCTTTTCCGGTGCCCGCGACTGGCTGAGCACGCTCGCGGTGAGCGAGGGGTTTCCGGTCGAGCGGTTCTTTTCGCTCGTCGACTCGCTGCAGGAGTGGGTCGGCTCGCTGCCGTCTGCCGACGCAGAGCGGATGGCGGAGTCGATGTCGGTGCCGGGGTTCGCGTCGGCCGACGGAGGCTCGATGGAGGATCGGGCGGCCGGGGCGCTCTCAGCGTGGTCGCTGCACGTACTCGCAGCCGCCGACCCCGAGCGGGCTCGACTGCTCGAATCGCTCGTGCGGACGGTCTCCCGCCTTGACGCGGATCTCGACCCGACGGTCGGAGAGAGCCTTGAGGATCTCGCCGCGAACCGTCGCGAGCTGGTCGAGCTCGAGCGGATGAGCTCGATCAGCCCGCAGGCGTACGCGCTCGCTTCGGCCGTGACCTTCGCCGATCCGGATCGAATGGAGGGCTTCGGCGCGAGCGTGGAGGAGCTCGTTATGTTGCTCGAGGCGTTCGGCGCGGCGCGGCTGTCGGTGGCCGTCGTCGTCCACCAAGCACGCCCGCACGCTGCGTTCCTTGTGGACACCGTCGATTCGCTGCTCACCTCCGCCTCAAAGCTGCAGCGCTACCGCTTTGCCGAGCGCGCGGGCGTCTCGCCGGCGCAGCTCGACCGGCTTCACGTGGCGCTTCACCGTGTTCGGCTGAGCGCGAACGCCTCGACTCCGACCGCCGAATCGTCTGCGGCAGGAAACGCGACGTCGCGGGCGGTGTTCGAGGAGTTCCTCGAGGAGGGAGTAGGCTACGTCGCCGCCGCGCGGCCCTGGGCGGAAGGCGAACGGTCGCGCAGCGGCGATGCGTATCGTTGGGCGATGCTGCCCATCCTGAGCCACCCCTACGCCCAGTACGTGCTTGCGACGGTGCCGGAGCTGTCGGCAACGCGCGAGTTGGTCGACGGGTTCGCGACGTCTATCTATGAGAGAGCGGTGCGTCGCGCCGATGTCGACTCCGATGCGCTCGAACCGGTCGTCGTGGGTGACGCGATAGCTCCATTCTCCCGCGTCTATCGTACCGCCGAGCCGGCTGTTGCCGCCGACTTCTACGACGCGTTTGCGGCGACCGCGCAGGACGTCGAAGAGCTCAGCCGTGATTTCGCCGTCGCGTACACCGCTGGCCTCACCGTCGCGGGCTACTGGAGCCACACGCACGGGCTTCACGTCGCCGTTGTCGACGAGCCTGAAGTACCCGAGCTCGTTCGAGCGCGCGTCGACGACTGGTTCGCGCTCGCACGCGCCGCGGACACGGTCGACGAGGAGATCGCACTCACCGCGAGGGGCCTGATCGCGCTGCGGCGCGTCGTGCTCGACGAGCTGGATCGGGTCGTCGAGGCGAGTGGCATCCCTTCTCCGACCGTGCTCGAGCCGCGCCTGCCGGCTGTACTTGAGTTGCTCGACGATGCGGCGACCTTCACGAGCGACCCGCTCGAGGTTCGCGACGCGCTTGCGCCGGTGTTCGGTCAGCGGCCGGGCAGAGCGAACGCGGACGCGGCGATCGACGCGCTCGCGCTGGCGCTCGGCGCGATTGTTGACCGTGCTCGCGAGGTGGAGATCCCGGACCGCAGGCTTCTCGAGCGTCGGATGCGCGAGGAGGTGGACCAATGAGCACACGGCGGCTGTGGCTTCTGCGCGCGATTGCGCTGAGCGCTGCGGCGCTCCTTGTGCTCGCTTCCTGCGACGAGCGCAGCGGTTCGCGTGTCACCGACGAAGCACCGGCCGAAGACGGGTCGCGACCCGAGGCGGAGCAGCAGACGAGACCGCGTGAGGAGACCGAGGGACCCGCTGAGGCGGTGACGGGCAGGGCGGTGAGAAGTATCGATCGTGAGGTGAGCGGTGGGCTTCAGCCCGTCGCTGCGGTGCGATTCGGCGTCCTGATCACCACGGGGCCGGTTCGCTGGGGCGACGCCCTTGTCGTAGGGACCGCTTCGGGTGAGTTGGTGGCCCGCGAGGTGGGCAAGACCGACGAGCTCTGGCGGGCTGAAATCGGTGATGCCCCCGACGCGCTGGCCGCGACGTCCACCGCGCTGTTTGCGGCCGGGGAGACGACGCTCCACCGCGTGAGCCCGGTAAGCGGCGAGCTCGAGTGGTCTGTTCCGCACGGCGGTGCCGGTGCCGCTACCGCGCTGACGGCGACGCGCTCGACAGTCTATCTCGGGCTTGTCGACGGGACCGTGGTGGCGTTTGAACCGGAAGACGGCACGATGCGATGGCGGGCCTCGATCGAAGGGACACCGGTCGCTCCGACGGTTCTCGCCGACGGGCGGCTCTACCTGGCGACCGAGGAGGGCGATCTGGTGGCGATCGACGGGGAAGACGGATCGTTGCAGTGGCGGCACGCGCTCGGGGGCGCTGTCGCGGCTGGGCCGGCTCAGCTCGACGGTCGCCTCGCTGCGGTGACGGTGGACGGTGACGTTTCAGTTCTCGGGCTCGACGGCACGGTGTACGCGGACTTCGGCGTCGACGCCGCCCCCGTCCTTTCCCCGCCTGTCGGGAGCGCGGATCGGCTCGTCGTCTTCGACGGAGCGGGCACGGGGTACGGGTTCAAGCCCGACGGCACCCCGGTGTGGCGTCGCACGCTCGCCGCGCACCTCGCCGGCGAGCCCGGACGGGTGGGTGAGGTCGCGTTCGCCGGCGAAGCTTCCGGCGGCATCGTTGCGATGGGGATGAGCGGTGGGGACATCATTGCGCGCCTCGCCCTCGGGGCCGCGCCGGTTGGTGAGGCGGTCATCTACGACGACGAGCTTGCGTGGGCGCTCACCGACGGCACGGTCCGACGCGTCGAGGTGAATGGTGAGATCGAGCAGGCACCGCTCTTGTCGTCCGAGGATAGCTGGGTGCTGCCGGAAAACGGGATCTTCCGGTTGCGTGACGAGCGCGTCGCGTTGACGATGCGCTCGGACCGGGATGCGGTATTCGAGATCACCGTCTCGGCCGCTCCGTCCGAGGATCTCGTCTTGCGCGTCGTTTCGGACGACGGTGCGACGGTGGCGACCAATATGGGGAAGGTCAGTCTCACCCGCAGCGTGCGCGCAACGCTCGCCGGCGGCGCCACCTATGATCTCGTGGTCGAACGCCCGGATCCGGCCGGGGAGATCACGGTGTCTGTAGAGACCCG
The DNA here is from genome assembly GCA_964625715.1 of uncultured Spirochaetaceae bacterium. Lineage (GTDB taxonomy): Bacteria > Spirochaetota > Spirochaetia > DSM-27196 > SLST01 > SLST01. Next base: position 7,561 of record CAZVEF010000121.1, read on the forward strand.
ACAGCTTGGCCGATAAACTGTCACCGACCTTGCAGATATGAAGCAGGACAGGGGTATTGGCAGTAGTG
>CAZVEF010000122.1:0-7479 GCA_964625715.1 uncultured Spirochaetaceae bacterium
GCTTCTCGATCTCGGCAAAGGGATACTTCATGAGGTGACATAATAGCGAAGCGCCCGAAGGCGGTCAAAAGGCGGCGTGCCCGCGCGCCGCTGCCCGCGCATCCACGCTCTCGAGACGTTGGGGCAAAAAAGAACCCCCCAGGAAAGGAGGTAATAAAACCTGGGGGGTTGCGTGAGAATGAAAATGCGGGACGCTCCACAACGGAGCCGCCCTATTCTATCTGTCCTCCTCCCGGGACTGGAGGGGACAGCGGGATGCTCAAGCTTGCCCACGTCCGTCGCGTCCCGACCCCTCGGCTCCGGATCTCCTCTGCAACGCAGCATCAATCCGTCGCGTACGACGCCGTTTCGCGCGAGCCGGCGCTCGCTCGCGCACCCCGCGACCGGCATCTGGCCGGTCGCCGGCGAGCAGGCATGTCAACGACAGCTGCCCGGTCCCTTTCCACTCACAAAACCACTCGGCCCCGGCAGGGTTACAGCCGGGGGGTGGAAACCGCGGGAAACGTATCCAATTCGGGCAGGAAGATCAAGAGTGATCGGCGATTTCGTCGCTCTGATTCTCTCGGGGTCGACGATGGAATCGCACCGACACGACGTGGCGTCGCGACGTCGTGACGACCTCGAATCGGCCCGGCGGCGTTTCGAAGGTCTCGCCGGGGGCCGGTATGTGTCCGGCGAGATCGGCGAGGTAGCCACCGAGGCTCTGCACGTTCCTGCTTTGGGGCAGCTCGATGTCGAGCGAATCGTTGAGCACGTAGAGCGGGACGTCCGCGATGATCAGGAAGGTGTTGTGCCCCTCCCGCGTGATCTTCTCGCGCTCCTTCTGCTCGTTTTCGTCGTAGATCTCGCCGAGGATCTCCTCGACGATGTCCTCCACCGTGACGATGCCGGCGAGCCCCCCGTACTCGTCGAGGACGATCGCCATGTTGAGCTTCGACCGTCGGAAGTGCGAGAGCATCTCGTCGATCCGCCGGTTCTCCGGGACGTAGATCGGCTCCATCATGACCTGCCGCAGCGTCTGCGACTCGTCGCCGGTGGCGAACTCGCGCATCGCGTCACGGACGATGACGATACCGACGATGCGCTCCGGGTCGTCCTCGTAGACCGGAATGCGCGAGAAGCCGCTCTCGATCATCGGCGTGATCGCCTCGGCGAGGCGCAGGTTCTTGTCGAGGCTGTAGACGCGGGTGCGGTGGGTCATCACTGCGCTTACCGTGACCTCGCGGAAGCGGAGCACGCCGCGGACCATCTTGCCCTGATCGGCCTTGATCACCCCGATGGTCTCCGCGTGATCGACGACGCTCAGGATCGCGCGTGGCGTCATTTCGGCGCGTTTCTTGCCGCCGGCGAGCCGTGCGATGCCGTTGCTCATCCTCGTGACGAACCAGATCACCGGAGCGAAGATGACGGCGAGGAAGTTGACGAGCCGACAGGTGCGGAGCACCCAGCCCTCGTTGTGGACGATCGCGAGCTGCTTCGGCGTCACCTCGCCGAAGATCAGCAGGACGACCGTGACGACCGCCGTCGTCGCCCACTCGTAGCCGGAGCCGAAGAGGCTGATCGTGAGCACGGTGGCGACCGCCGCGGCCGCTACGTTCACCAGGTTGTTGCCGATGAGAACCGTCGTCAGCAGCCGCGCCGGTCGGGCCACGAGCGCGTCAACGATACGGCCCTGGCGCGGGTGCTTGCGCTTGAGGTCGTGGGCCTGTGCGGGCGACAGCGAGGTGAATGCGGTCTCGGTCCCCGAGAAGAATCCGGAGAGTACGAGGAGCACGCCGAGCAGGATGAACGAACCGGTCATCGTGAGGGGACGCTCCTGGGACCGGAGCGTCGGTCTGGCTGCGAGAGAGGGCGGTCGAGTGTCAGAGGGTCTGGATCATCCATCCACAGGTACTATACGCGAAGGGAATCCGGGATTCAAGCGAAAGCCGCGCGAAGCGGCGGGAGCTCGGGTGCGGCTGACACGAGTGCGCCCGCCGACGCATCGGGTGCTGCTACGCGGCCTCGACTTTGAGCACGTCCTTGATGACCTGCTCGAGCGTTTCTTTGGGCAGAGCGCCGGCTGCCATCTGGGGCTTCTCGTCCATTGGGATAAAAAGGATCGAAGGGATGCTCTGAATACCGAACGCCATGGCGAGCTCCTGCTCCTTGTCCGTGTCCACCTTGTAGATGCGGAGCTTTCCGTCGTACTGGTCGCTCAACTCTTCGAGGATAGGGGCCACCATCTTGCAGGGACCGCACCAGTCGGCGTAGAAGTCGATGATCGCCGGCAGATCGCCCTCGTACTTCCACTCGCTGTTCTCGTCCCAGTTGAAGACTTTCTGCTTGAACTCATCGGTCGTGATGTGTTCGGTCATGTATTCCTTCCTTAATATATGATTTTTCAGATTCAGAGTATACTCATCACACGCCGCCTGGTAAAGCCCACCCGAATGCACCGTACTGCCCCGACTATCTGCGGTCAAGTCCCGGTGAACCGGACCTCGGCGAACCCCGCCTCCTCGAGGACCCCGCGGATGAACGCTTCGCCGTTGCGTCTCGCGGTCTCGAGGATCTCCTCGACCACCGGCGATGGCACGGAGCGCTCGCGGACGAAGTCGGCGACTCGGCGCCACGCGTCGGCGCCGAGCGACGTGTCCGGATAGGGGTAGTCGTCCCGCTCGATGTCCTCGATCGCCACGTCGATGATCTGCGGCGGCGCGAGCGTGACCGTCGCTCGCCGCGCGCTCGTTCCGTCGGGGGCGATGTATCGCTCCACGAGGATCTCCTCCTCGCCTGCGCCGACGTCGAAGCCGGCGGTGATGAGCAGCGTGACGACGACGAAGTCGAACGTCCCGCCGGTCGTGCTCAGGTTGACGTCGCTCGCGAGGTTCCACGTCCGGAAATAGAGGTGTTCGTCCTCGCTCAGGGTGTCGCGTGCGGTGCGGTCGGACGCGCGCAGCTTTCGCAGGATCTCGTTCAGCGACACGCCCGAGGGCAGATAGTCGTACGGAAAGACCGCCCGGTGTACGTAGCGCACCGTGGTGAACGCGTAGAGATCGCGCACCGACTCGAGCGTGATCGACGAGGTCGCGAACCGCTCGACGCGCTGCAGCCGGATCATCGGCAGGCCCGGGACGAGCTGGCGCCCGAAGGCGTTCGTGAACAGCGCGAGTACGCCCACGACGACGAGCGCCGCCGTGAGGACAAGGCCCAGCCTGGTACGCAACTTCACGCCGGTCTCCGAATCATCCGCGCAGCTCCTCGTCCGCTGTCTCCTCGCCGGTGGCGAAGACGACCTCGGTGAAGCCGGCCATGGCGAGGAAACCGGCGATCAACCGGCGCGCGTTCTCGTCGGCGCGGTCGAGAATCCCCCGATCGATCGCCTCCCGAGCGATCCGCACTTTCGCCTCGTCGAGCTGATCGGTCAGCTCGAGCAGGCCGATCCGTCCGCCCTGCTCCCGGATGAAGTACTCTTCGATGGACGACTCGTCGGCATCGACCGCAAGGATCTCCGGTCGCGGCAGACGGACGTAGATGCGGTTCGCGTCGCGGCGATCGGGCGTCACGGTGACGCCGCGCGCGAGGTCGACGCCCGCGCGGACGCGGATATCGACGGAGAACAGCACTGCGCGATCGACGGTCTTGATGAACAGGAAGCTGCGCTCCTCGCCGAAGTAGACGAGGTCGCGGTAGATGTGCTCGTAGGTGGAGAGCTCGAGCAGCGATTCGATCCGGTCCTCCAGGCGCACGAGCTCGGACCGGGATACCGGCGCGCAGCCGCTCACGCCGACCAGCGAGGCGAGAATGACCAAGGCGAGCAGGGGCGCTGACGTTGAGCGGCGCTGCATACCGCCACTATACTATGAAGATGTGTGCGCGCCGCAACCCGCAACGATCACGGTGCAGCGGCGGTATGGACCGACGCGCCCGCACGCGATAGAGTTCCAATCGGCTGGAGAAGCCCGTCCGTCGGGCCGAAAGATAGACTATGAGGCAGATACGCGTCCCCGCATCCGCATTGCTCGCGCTGGTACTCCTCGTGCTCCCGGCGTTCCTGCTCCTCGCGGAGAACGAGGCCGATACGAGCATCGACGAGCCCGGCGAGCGCCCCGACCATCCCGAAATGGCGGTCGATCTCCCGGAGCCCGAGCTACCCGAACGTCCCGGTGACCCGGCCGGCTCGACGTCCCATCGCTCGACCGGGCCCGACACGCGCGGGGACGACCGAATCGCTTCCACGAGAGACGTGGTCGGGGAGGTGGACGGTCGCTCGGTAGGAACGCTTGCCGCCCCGGCGGTGCCCGGCGCGGCCGCCCTCGACGGCGGTGCGGCGCGGCTCACGGTCCCCGGCGAGATCCTCGAGCAGATAACCGCCGGTCCGATCGGGCGCGTCGGCGCGTCGGTACTCACGGTTCCCGGTGCGGAGGCCACCGCGCGCCCGGGCGCCGCTGCGCCGCGCGCGCCATCCATTAGCCCGGACCCCGAGCGTCGGATTCGGCCGGAGGATCTCGATGTAGACGCCCGGTGGCCGACCGTGGCGCGATCCTCGGACGGCGTGGTCGCCGACCGACAGGTGATCGCGTACTACGGTCATCCGATGAGCCGCTTCATGGGGATCCTCGGTGAGAACGCCATCGACATCATGGCGGACCAGCTGAAGGCGAGGGCCGCCGAATACGACGCGCTCAACGGCGACATCGGCGTGGCGCCCGCCTTCCATATCATCTATGGAACCGTCTACGAAGACGCGAGCGTCGGCATTCTCCGCGAGGAGAAGCTGCTCGAGTACATCGAGTTCGCGCGCGAGCACGACCTGCTCGTCTTCCTCGATCACCAGATTGGCAACGGCACCGTGGAGGAGGCGGTCCGTTCCATGCTTCCCTACCTCGCGTTCGAGAACGTCCACCTCGCCTTCGACCCGGAATGGGCAACCGAGTCGCCGGGAAAGGTGATAGGCGGTGTGACGGCGGCCGATATCAACCTCGCGCAGCGGCTGATCCAGGACTATCTGGAACGCAACGGTCTGCCTGGGCCGCGGATGCTCGTCGTGCACCAGTTCAACTACCGGATGATCGAGAACCGCGAGGATGTCCGGGCCGACTTCCCGCTCGTGCAGCTGATTCACCACGCCGACGGATTCGGATCTCCCGCGCAGAAGCGCGACAGCTGGCGGTTCAACGTCGTCGCTTCGAACATGCCGTTGAAGGGCTTCAAGCTCTTCTACCCCAAGGGCTGGCGAGACGGAGGGTACGACGTCCCGCTCATGACTCCGGAACAAGTGATGCAACTCGACCCGGTGCCGGTTTATATTCAGTACCAGTAGATGGTTGACGCAAGCGACCACGTCGAGCTCATCCGCGAAGTCTTTCGGTACACGCAGGCGTTCCAGGGCAAGACCTTCGTCCTGCAGCTCGACGACGGGATCCTGTTGCGCCCCGCGGTCGCCTCGCTCGTGCGCGACCTGGTCCTGCTGCATCGCACCGGCATTCGCATCGTGCTCGTCGCCGGCGCGCGCCGGCGCATCGACGACATCCTCGAGCGCTACAACGTCGCAAGCGAGAAGCACCGCGGCGTGCGCATCTCCACGCCCGAGGCGATTCCCTTCATCAAGATGGCCGCCTTCGACGCGGCCAACCGGGTGATGACCTCGCTCGCCGGCCACGGCGTCAACGCGGTGATCGGCAACTGGGTGCGCGCGAGGAGCCTGGGCGTGCTCGACGGCGTGGACTTCCAGGACGCCGGCACCGTGGACCGCATCCGCGTCGACCTGCTGCGCGGCGTTATCGACCAGGGCTCGATCCCCATCCTGCCGTGCATCGGGTGGAGCGCCGCGGGTAAGCCGTACAACATCTCTTCGCGCCTGCTTGCGACCGAGCTCGCCGGCTCGCTCGAGGCGAGCAAGCTCTTCTTCCTCGCCGAGCTCGATCCGCTGACTACCGCGCACTACGCCGTGGACGGGGATATGGACGCGACACCGGGCGGGCGGGTCTCGCGGCTGACCGTCGAGCAGGCGACGAGGTTCCTGGAGCTCAACACATCGCTCGCCGAGGATACCGGGTGCGAGCTCGTCTCGCTCGGCGTGCGCGCCGCCGAGCGCGGTGTCGAGCGCGTGCACATCGTCGACGGCCGCGGTGAAGGTGTCGTGCTGCGGGAGATCTTCTCGAACCTCGGCGTGGGCACGATGGTCCACGCGAACCAGTATCAGGCGATTCGCAGCATGCGCCGCTCGGACGTTCCCGACGTCTACCGGTTGATGCAGCCGCTTGTGGATCGCGGCTTGCTCGTCGCGCGTTCGGAGGCCGATCTGCACGAGTCGATCGACGACTACGTCGTCTTCGAGACCGACGGGATGGTGCACGGCTGCGGAGCGCTCCACGTCTACGACGAGCGGCAGGCCGAGGTCGCCGGGCTTGCTGTGGACGACAACTACGAGCACTTCGGCATCGGGCAGCGGGTCGTGCGCTTTCTGATCGATCGCGCGAGGGAGATGGGCCTGAGCGAAGTCTTCGTGCTCACGACCCAGGCGTCCGACTGGTTCGAACAGCTCGGGTTCCGGCAGGGGGCGGTGGGCGATATTCCGACGGCGAAGCGCGATCGGTACGACTACACCCGCAACTCGCGCATCCTGCTCTACGACCTCACGAGCGAGAACGCCCCGACAGCGTGATCCGGCCGCCACCATGTTGCCCGCTCCCGGGGCTGTTGGTACCTTCCTCTCGAACCCATCGCACTCAGGGAGCAGACTCATGTCAAAGCACCAGTTTCAGACCGAAGTGTCTCAACTACTCGATCTCATCGTGCACAGCCTCTACTCGCACAAGGAGATCTTCCTCCGGGAGCTCGTTTCGAACGCCTCGGACGCGCTCGACAAGCTCAAGTACCTCACCATGACCGAGGACGAGTTCAAGGAGTTCGCCTTCGATCCGCGCGTGGACATCGAGTTCGACGAGAAGGACCGCTCGTGGATCGCCATCACGGACACCGGGATCGGCATGAACGAGGAGGACCTCGTCGAGAACCTCGGCACGATCGCGAAGAGCGGGACCAAGGGGTTTCTCTCGCAGCTCACCGGGGACGCGAAGAAGGACTCGAACCTCATTGGCCAGTTCGGCGTGGGCTTCTACAGCGTCTTCATGGTCGCGGATACCGTCGACGTGATCAGCCGTAAGGCCGGCGACGAGAAGGCGTGGAAGTGGACGAGCGACGGCAAGGGCGCCTTCGAGATCACCCCTGACGAGCTCGACACGAACGGGACGAGGGTCGTCCTCCATCTCAACGACGACGGAAAGGAGTACGCCAACCGCTGGCAGCTTCAGGAGATCGTCAAGAAGTACTCCGACCACATCGCCTTCCCGATCTATCTGCGCTACACGAAGACCGAGTACGACGACAAGGGAAAGGAGAAGGGGACAGAGGAGAAGCTCGAGCAGGTCAACGAGGCAAGCGCGCTCTGGAAGCAGCCGAAGAGCGAGCTCAGCGACGACGACTACAAGAACT
>CAZVEF010000123.1:122-7384 GCA_964625715.1 uncultured Spirochaetaceae bacterium
ACCAGTCAACGACATAGCTCTTTTCGGCAGAGCCCCCGCCTGGGTCGCCTCGACCAGTCAACGACATAGCTCTTTTCGGCAGAGCCCCCGCCTGGGTCGCCTCGACCGGTCAGATCATCGCGCGCATCTTCTCGTAGGCGTCGCGACGTGTCATCGACGCGTCGAAGAGGCTCGAGGTACCGGCGACGAGGACATCGGCGCCGGCGCCTGCCATCCGGGGGATATTCTCCCAGCTGACGTTGCCGTCGACCTCGATCTCGTAGTCGAGTCCGAGCCGCTCGCGCGCGGCGGCGAGCCACTCGACGCTGCGAAGCGTCCAGGGAATGAGCTTCTGTCCGGCGTAGCCCGGGTTCACCGTCATAACGAGCACGAGCCCGACCGCCTCGAGCAGATACTCGAACTGCTCGGGCTTCTGCGCGGGGTCGAAGGCGATCGCCGCGGTCGCGCCGGCGGCGGTGATCGCCGCGAGCGTTCGCGCCGGGTGCCAGGTCGTCTCGGGGTGGATCGAGAGGACGTGGCGCGCGGGCGCGGGTCCTCGGCCGCCGGACCCGTTCGCCGCCCCGGCAACAGCTTCGGCGAAGACCGCCGCCCAGCGATCGGGTTCGTCGACCATCAGGTGGATGTCGAGCGGTGTCGCGTAGCGCGAGGCGAGCTGCCGCGCGAGATCGGTACCGAGGGTGAGATTGGGCACGTAATGGCCGTCCATGATGTCGAGGTGGAGGTAGTCGACGCCGAGATCGACGAGTTCGTCGACGTCGCGGCCGAGCGCGAGGAGGTCGGCGCACATGAGCGACGGCGAGATCTTCACCGCCGGGCCCGCCATCACGCGCGCTCCTGCGGCCGCACGATCGCCTTCATCCCCTGGTGCGACTCGTGGTAGGCGTAGGCGTCGTGGATCCGCTCGAGCGGGAAGGTCTTCGAGACGTACCAGCTCCCGTGGACCGACTCGTCGGAGAGCAGCCGTACGGCCTCCTTGTGATGTTCGGGGGCCGATCCGTGCGTGCCCATCACGAAGCACTCCTTGTAGTGGATGATGTTCGAGTCGATCTGGAGCTCCGGCTCACCGCGCAGTCCGCCGAAGAGGTTCACGTAGCCGAGGTGTCCGACCATGTGGATCGCCTGCTTGTGCGCCTCGACGCTGCCGGAGGTCGTGATCACCATGTCGACGCCCTTCCCGCCGGTCTCGTCGAGGACGACCTTCACCGGGTCCTCGTCCTGCGTGCAGATGAAGCGGGCGTCGGGCGCGAAGCGCCGTGCGGTCTCGAGCCTGCCGCGTGAGCGTTGCGAGGCGAAGATCCTCGACGCGCCGTACGCCTGCGCGAGCTCGAGGATCATGCAACCGATCGGTCCGAGCCCGATCACGCAGATGCTCTTCCCGCGGCCGAAGCGGCCGAACTCGAGCCCCTTCACCGCGCAGGCAAGGGGCTCGGCGAGCGCCGCCGCATCGTAGTCGAGATGGTCGGGGATGTGCGTCACCGGACCGAACTCGAGCATGCGCTGGTTGAGGAGCATGAACTCGGCGAAGCCGCCGTCGAACTCGTGACCGGTCGCGTAGTCGATATAGCTGTCCTTGCCCGGCACATTCGTGTTCCAGACTCCGGGCACATCGGCCCCGACCGCGACGCGATCGCCGACCCGCACCGCCTCCACGCCCTCGCCGACCTCGACGACTTCGCCCGCTATCTCATGCCCCACGATGACGGGGTAGCTGAGTCGCTTGTTGCCGTAGCGGTAGATCTTGATGTCCGACCCGCACACCGAGCACGCGTGCACCTTCAAAAGCGCTTCACCGGCGCCCGGCTTCGGGACCGGCGCGGTTCGTACATCGATCTTCTCCACGCCGTCCATGTAGACGGCTCGCATCTCTGCCATTCCTACCTCACTTTGATCAGCTCGACTCCCGCGGCGGCGAGGACCGACTCGTACTGCTCGCCGACCGGACCGTCGGTCACGATGGTATTCAGCTCCGACAGCGGGGCGACGCGGATGCGACCGCGCTTCCCGAACTTCGATCCGTCGGCCACGAGCACGGTCCGCGAGGCGACGCGGGCCACCTGCCGCTCGAGCCGGATCAGCCGCTCGTCCGAATTGTAGTAGCCGTTCTCGTCGATCCCCTGCGCACCGAGGAAGGCGACGTCCGGCGGATAGCTCTCGATGATGCCGACGTCCTCGTACGAGAAGACGACCTCGCTCGAGCGGTCGATCTGCCCGCCGGTGAGGACGACCTCGGCGACGCCTCCGTCGAACAGAACGCGTGCCGCCGCGAAGGAGTTGGTCAGGACGCGCACCGGCATCGCCGCGAGGTGATGCGCGAGGCGCAGCGCGGTCGACCCGGCGTCGAGAAAGACCGTCCGTCCCTCGGCGCACATGATCGCCGCGCGGTCGGCGATCATCCGTTTCGCCTCGTCCTGTACCGCGAGCCGCAGGTCGAGCGGCAGGCTCACGAGCGGCTCGGATCGAGGGGCCGATGTCGTACGCCCGGCGACCGCCCCGTCGCGGCGGCGGATCTCGACCCCCCCGCGATGCCGACGGACGACCCCTTCGGTCTCGAGCAACGAGAAGTCGCGGCGGACGGTCGCCTCGCTCGCGCCGGTGAGCTCGACCGCGTCGCAGAGCGCGACGAAGGAGCTGCGTTCGAGTGCTGTGACGATCAGCCGTCGTCGTTGTTCGGCGAGCACGGGGAGATGCTACCGCGCGGCTCGCGCCGTGTCAATCATGGTCCATCGAAACCGTTCAGTGTAATGGGATACGCACATTATTGATCGATGTTGATTGACGGCCGCTACCGACCGGCGTAGAATGCGGGGGATGAAGGCACTCGTACTCACCGCGAACCGCTCGCTCTCCGTCGAGGAGCGGCCCGCACCCCGACCGACCGCCGACGAGCCGATTCTCCTCCGCGTCGCCTTCGCCGGCGTCTGCGGCTCCGACATCCCGCGCGCCTACGACGGAGGCGCCTACAACTACCCGCTCGTCATGGGCCACGAGTTCTCCGCGACGGTCGCCGAGGCGCCGCCGGGATCGCCGTGGCGCGCGGACGACCGGGTCGTCGTCTTTCCGCTCCTGCCCGACATGAGCGAACCGATCAACGAGATAGGCGAGTACGCGGTGAGCAGGGGCTACGACTACTACGGCTCGCGCCGCGACGGCGCCTTCCAGGAGTACCTCACCGTTCCGGCGTTCAGCCTCTTCCGTGTCCCGGACGGGCTCGGCCTGCGCGAGGCAGCGATGACCGAGCCGTGCGCCGTTGCCTACCACGCGGCGGCGCGTCCGCGCGTCGAGCCCGGCTCGAGCGCAGCGGTGATCGGGGGCGGACCGATCGGCCTGATGGTCGCGCAGTGGCTGCGCCTGCGGGGATGCTCGCCGGTCGTGGTGAGCGAGATCGATCCGAAGAAGCGTGCGGTCGCCAACGAGCTCGGGCTCGATGCGATCGACGCGGCGGCCGACCCGGTGGAGACGATCCGCGAGCTCACACACGGCGGCGCCGACGTCGTCGTGGAGGCGTGCGGCCTCCCGCTGACCTTCCGACAGGCGCTCGCCGCCGCCGGGCTCTTCGGCCAGGTCGTCTTCCTCGGCAACATCCACGGGACCTTCTCGCTCGAGGAGAAGGAGTTCAGCACGATCCTTCGCCGCGAGCTGTCGATCTACGGCACGTGGAACAGCAAGGTCACCCCGCGCGGTTCCGACGAGTGGACCCGCGTGCTCGCTGCGCTCGAACGATCCGTGCGTGTCGCGCCGCTCGTCAGCCACACGGTCGACCTCGCCGAGGGGCCGGGCATCCTCGATACGATGCACGCAAGGCGAGCGTGGTTCAACAAAGTCATGATCAGGGTCGATGGGTCGCTCCCGGTCGGAGGTGCGTCGTGACGTTCTCGCTCGGCATCAAGAGCGACCCGGTCGAGTACCGCTACTCGTACGAGTGGCTCTTCTCGCTGATGCGCGAGCTGCGGGTCGAGTACCTGCAGCTCGGGAGCTCCTTCGAGTTCTACCTCGCCGACGACTCGTTCTTCGTCGACCTGCGCGCACTCGCAGAGCGCTACGGCGTGTGGATAAAGAGCTGCTTCACCGCGCACCGCGAGCTCGGCGGGTTCTTCACAGACGACCCGCGCCTCGTCGCGGTCGCCCGACGCGCCTACGAACGATGGATCGCGGTCGCCGGGCTGCTCGGCGCCGACTTCGTGGGCAGCAATCCCGGGGCGGTCTATCGCGACCGGCTCGATGCGAAGCCGCGGGGATCCGCGGTCTACCTCGAGCACCTCACCGAGCTCATGCACGCCGGCTTCGCGGCGGGCGTGAAGGGTCTCACGATCGAGCCGATGTCGAGCTCCGCCGAACCGCCGTCGCTGCCCGACGAGATCGCGACGTACGGCGAGGTCGCGCTCGCCTACCGGCGCGAGCATCCGCGCGACACCGTCCCGGCCTACTTCTGCGGAGATATTTCCCACGGCGTGGTCGGCGCCGACCGGAAGGTGCTGCACGACCACTGGGAGCTCTTCGAGCTCGAGATACCGCGCATGGCCGAGTTCCACTTCAAGAACACCGATGCGCTCTACCACTCGACCTTCGGGTTCGGCGACGCCGACCTGCAGCGAGGCATCGTGCACCTCGGGGAGCTGCGCGACATTCTCGACCGCCGCGCCGACGATTTCCCGGTTGATCACCTCGTCGGCTACCTCGAGATCGGCGGGCCGAAGCTCGGGCGCGACTACTCGGATCCTCTCCTGCGCGACCAGCTCGTCGAGTCGGTCGAGGCGATCCGGGCTGTCTTCCCGGAGACGTAGCCCTCACGCTCCGCGCGAGTCAGGGGAGCTCGGCCGGCAGATCGTCGGCGGTCCAGATCCGGTAGACCTCGTACGCCGGCTCCTCGTAGGGGTGCGCCTCGAGGAGCGTGGCGACGGCCGCGCGCGCGACCTCGTCCCGGCAGATCATCTCGACACGCAGCTCCTCGACGCGCTCCACCTCGCCGGCCCGACCGATGAAGGGCGAGCTCCCGTCGAGCGGCCGGAACTGGCCGGTCCCGCGCGTCTCGTAGGCGCACGAGTCGTATTTCTCGTACCGGCCTGCGCCCGCGGCGAAGAGCGCCTGCTTCACCGCTTCGGCGTGGTCGGGCGGCACGTAGAAGACGAGTTTGATCATGGAAAGAGGATAGGCGCGATCACGCGGGACGCATACCCTCGATCACCGATTCCTCCCACGCGTGGATGATCTGCCCGAGCGTCCGATTCACCGGCGCCTCGAGGCGATGCTCCCCGGCGAGGCGCACGACGGTGTCCGCGAAGAGGTCGACCTCCGTCGGCCGGCCTGCCTCGACATCCTGCAGCATCGAGGTCTTGCCGCCGGGATCGAGGGTGGCGAGCGTCTCGAACCAGGCGGCGAGATCGGCGTCGGTGAGCCCGGTTCCGGTCGCCTGCGAGAGCCGGATCACCTCGTCCATCGCGGCGCGCATGAGCGCCCGCGCGTGCTCCGATCGCTGGAAGACGCCGTACGACGCGCGCAGGATCGCCGAGGCCTGGTTGATGCCGACGTTGATCATGAACTTCCACCAGAGCGTGCGGACGATTTCCTCCGACCGCTTCGACGGGATGCCGGCGGCGTCGAAGGCTTCCCCGAGCGCAGCGAGCGTTGTCTCGGGTACCGGCGCCGACGATCGCCGTCCGCTCTATTCTCACCCCTGCGGGCCCCTGATCGCCGCCAGGCGCGAGGCGTCGCGCGCCCACTCCATCGCCTCCGGGTACTTGATCCGCGGCTTCGAGACCTCGGTGAGTCGCTCGCGCGCCTCGTCGGGGAGCGACCAGCCCACCGCGCCGGCATTGCTCTCGAAGTGCTCGAGCGTCCGCGCTCCGGTGATCACCGAGCTGATGTGCGGGCGATCGAGGATCCAGCGGATCGCGACCTGCGCGGGCGTCCTGCCGAGCTCCTTCGCAACCTCGAGGAGCACGCCGAGGATCTCGTCGGCGTTCGGCGCGAAGAAGGAGGCGGGATAGGCCCACCCCTCCTCCGAGCGCGTGCCGCCCTTCGTCCGCTCGCCCGGTCGGTACTTCCCGGAGAGAAAGCCCCCGCCGATCGGCCCCCACGTCACGATCCCCAGGCCCTTGTGCGCGCAGGCCGGGACGAGATCGAGCTCGATGTCGCGCACGACGAGGCTGTACTGCGGCTGGTAGCAGATGAAGCGCGCGAGGCCGTTCGCCTCCGAGACCGCGAGCGCGTCCATCAGGCGCCACGCCTCGTAGTTGCTGCACGCGATGTAGCGCACCTTGCCCTGGCGCACGAGATCGTCGAGCGCGCGCAGCGCCTCCTCGACCGGCGTCTGCTGGTCGACGTGGTGGATGTAGTAGACGTCGATGTGGTCCATGTCGAGGCGTTCCAGGCTCGCCTCCACGGCGTTCATGATGTGGTAGCGCGACATGCCCGAGTCGTTGGGGCCGGCGCCCATGGGATTGTAGAATTTCGAGGCGACGACCGCCTGATCGCGCCTGCCGGCCAGAGCCTTGCCGAGGAAGAGCTCCGACTGCGCGTCGGCGTACGAGTTCGCGGTGTCGAAGAAGTTGATCCCCGAGTCGAAGGCGGCCGCGACCATCCGCTTCGCATCGGCTTCGCTCGTCCCGTGCCCGAAGGTCATCGTCCCCAGGCAGAGCTCGGAAACCTTGAGGCCCGATCGGCCCAGCTGTCTGTATTCCATCTCGTCCTCCGACCCGCATTATCCCACGGTCCGGGCCCGGGAAGCCAGCGGGCACCGAAAGGCCACGGCCCCGGGACGCGCGCGGCGGCTACCTACCCGCCTCCGCCTGCGACCGATCAATGCGCAGCAGCCGCGCGTTGATCGCGACGATCACCGTCGACAGCGACATGAGAATCGCCCCCACCTCCGGCGAGAGCACGATTCCGGCCCAGGACAGCGCGCCGGCGGCGAGCGGGATGGCGACCACGTTGTAGCCGGTCGCCCAGACGAGGTTCTGCACCATCTTGCGGTAGGTTGCCCTGCCGAAAAGAATGAGCGCGGTGATGTCGAGCGGGTTTGAGTTGACGAGAATGATGTCCGCGGTCGCCGCCGCGATGTCGGTACCGCTCCCGACGGCGATACCTATCTCCGCCTGCGCGAGCGCCGGCGAGTCGTTTACGCCGTCGCCGGTCATCGCGACGTACTCGCCGCGGTCCTGCAGCTCGCGGATCTTCTCCTGCTTCTCGTCGGGCAGGACCTCGGCGAAGTAGCCGTCCATCCCCAACGTCTCGCTCACCGCCTTCGCGGTCTCCTCGTTGTCACC
>CAZVEF010000124.1:0-7384 GCA_964625715.1 uncultured Spirochaetaceae bacterium
ATCGCCCGCGGCTGCGATTTCCAATGGCCCGCCTGGGCGTGGCGGGCGGCCGTCGCGACGGGAGGCGTTCGGGGCTGCCGGTAGCGCTACGGGTGTCCGGCGCCGCAGCCGGCGAGGACGGCACCGATGTCGCGAAGCACTCGGGCGTCGGGGTCCGAGAGCGCTTCGAACAGGAAATCGCTGTGCCCCGTCTGCGGATAGGGCAGGAACACGGTATCCACGCCGGATTCCTGTAGCGCCACCGCGAACGACTCTGAGATGCTCACCGGGACGGTCTCGTCGTCTTCGCCGTGGATGAGCCATGCGCGGGCAACCCGGGACCCGTGGCGTTGCCGCACGTAGGTGATCGGGGAGGCCGTCTCGAAGTTCTTCTCGCCGCCCATGACCGCCGTCGTCGTGGGCGACTCCTCGCCGGCCTCGCGACGGAGATCCACGTGCCGCGCGACGTCGTAGACGCCGCTGAGGCCGATCCACCCGCACAGCTCGTCGGGTGTGCGGTCGAACTCGGCGAGCCACTTCGGGTCGAAGGCGACCAGCGCGCTCAGGTGTCCTCCGGCCGAGTGGCCTCCGAGCACGATACGGCGCGGGTCGCCCCGGTAGTCGGTGGCGTGCTCCATGGTCCATTCGACCGCCGCCGCCACTTCGCGAGCCATCTGCTCGTAGGTCGCGTCCGGGTAGAGGGTGTAGTCCGGGATCACGACGACCATGTCACGCGGGAGCAACTGCATCGCCACCGGGACGAAGGTCTCCTTGTCGTAGCTCGTCCAGCTTCCGCCGTGCACGAAAATGAAAACCGGGTGGTCGTCTCCGCCGGGTGGGCTGTAGACGTCGAGTCGCACGTCGCTCACGTCGGTGAAGGCGACGTCACGATCGACGTGCTCGTAGGATCGGTAGAAGCTTCGGCCGGCGCGCCGCGCCTGCAGCAGATTCCAGTAGAACCCGGAGCCGCCGAACGCGGCACACCCCGACAGCGACACCACCGTCGCGACGAGGACGCTCAGGATCCGGATGGTCGGGAATACACGACTTCGCACGCCCGGTTGTACCACGGGCCGCGATCCACGGCAACCGGGGGGCTCCGTCGGCATTGGCGCACGGGAAGGCCTCCGCGCTCGACTCGCGGGCACCGCCGGGCTGTGTTCTGCCGGTGGGACCTCTGACCGCACCTCGCCGACGCCGCATCCCCCAACGACACCCCATTCCCCACGATCTGTGGCGGGCGGTCCGACGACGTGGTCATCCACGAGGCGGCGCACCGGATCGACGCCGAGTTTTTCGCCGTCACGACCGAGACGTTCTTTGAGGGTCCCCGCCTTCTGTGCGCCGAGTACTTCGATTCGGCCGGCGCGGCGCTGCGAGGTTGACGCTGTTTTCGAAGACCCGACCGCCGTCGCGCCACACCTCTTTGAGGTGGATGCCGATGCGGAGCCGGATCTGCCCGTCGCTCGCAGCACCGTTGTTGTACGCGCCGATCACCTCGCCGCCTGAGCGTTCGACGAGCGGGAGAACGATGGTGTTGTGCCGCCGCAGCGCCGACTGCGCGACCGCAGGCGCTCACGGGCCGCCGAGCTTCGCCTTGATCGCCGCGAAGTAGTCGAGGACCTCGTCCTCGTCGGCGGTCTCCGGCGCCTCGCGCACCTCGACAAGTGCGTCGGGGATCTCCTCGAGGAAGGGACTCGGCGAGCACTCCTGGACCTCGCGCATAACCTTCCGGCGGCGGCAGCTCGTGATGTAGAGCTTCTGCTTCGCTCGCGTCAGCGCGACGTAGAACAGCCGCCGTTCCTCCTCGAGGTTCTTCGGGTCCTCCTCGATCGCGCGTGCGTGCGGGATGATCCCGTTTTCACACCCGGCGATGAACACGACGTCGTGCTCGAGTCCCTTCGCCGCGTGGATCGTCATGAGGTTGACCTTGCCCGGGTCATTCGCGTCGTCGACGTCGTCGCGGGGGTCGAGCGTGATCCGCGACAGGAACTCGAACGGCGAGGGCGAGAGGTTGTCCGGGTCGTTCTCGTAACTCTCCATGAACTCGACGAACAGGCCGATATTGCGGTGTTTCCACTTCGCGACCTTCTCGTTCGTCGGGTGCTCGCCTACGAGGTGCGCGAAATAGTCGATCTCCTCGACGAGCGCGCGCACGGCGTCGGCCATTCGCCGCTGTCGGAAGATCCGTGGCCGGTACTCCTCGACCAGCTGGTGAAAGGCATGGAGGTCTGCAAGCGCGCGCTTGCCGATCGTCGCGTCGCCGGCGTGCAGCTGCGCGGAGATCGCCGAATAGAGGCTGCCTCCCTGTCGCTGCGAGGTCTCGATCAGCGCCTCGAGCGTCTTCCTTCCGATGCCGCGCCTGGGGGTGTTCAGCACGCGCAGCAGGCTTACGTCGTCGTCGGGGTTGGCGAGCAGGCGGAGATAGCTCGTGATGTCCTTGATCTCCTTGCGCTGGAAGAAGCTCTGCCCGCCGGAGACGCGGTAGGGGATGTTCTCGCTGAGAAACGATACTTCGAGATTGCGCGTCAGGCTGTTCGTGCGCACGAGCACACCCACGTCGCCGTAGCGTAATCCTTCGCGCATCGCGAGCGTCTTTATCATCTCGGCGATGAACAGCCCCTCGCTCGACTCGTCTTCGGGAAACCAGAGCTCGATGGGCCGACCGCTCTTCGAGCCGGTCCACAGCGCCTTCGCCTTGCGGTTCTCGTTGTTCGCGATGACGCCGTTGGCCGCCGCGAGGATCGTGTCGGTCGACCGGTAGTTCTGCTCGAGCTTGATCTCACGCAGCTCGGGGAAGTCACGCTCGAAGAGGACGAAGTTGTCGTAGTTCGCTCCGCGCCACGAGTAGATCGACTGGTCGTCGTCGCCCACCACCGCGACGTTGCGGTGCCCGTCGGCGAGCAGCTTCATGAACCGGTACTGATCCGCGGAGGTGTCCTGGAACTCGTCAACCATGACGTAGCGGTAGCGGTCGTGGTAGTCGGCGAGCACTTCCGGGTGTTCGGAGAGAAGCTTTACCGGGAGGATGATCAGGTCGTCGAAGTCGACCGCGTTGTAGAGCTTCAAGTGCTCGGCGTAATCCGCGTAGAGCTCGCGGTAGGCGGTCGGCACGTCGTCCCACCGCATCCGGCCGGTCTTCGCCGCGGAGAACTGCTGGAGCACCTTGGCCGCTTCGCCGGGCTCGAGCTCCATCCTGATCTCCCGTGCCGACTCGCGCAGCAGCACGATCTGATCCTGCGTGTCGTAGATGCTGAAGTTCTCCCGGTAGCCGAGCCGGTGCGCGTGACGCTTCAGCACCGAGACCCCGAAGGCGTGGAAGGTGCTGACCGTGAGGTCGCGAAGCTTCCTGCCGACGATCGAGCGCACGCGCCCGGCCATCTCGCGCGCGGCCTTGTTCGTGAAGGTGAGCGCGAGGATCGATCGCTGCGGGATCCCGGAGTCGAGCATCGCGGCGATCCGCATCGTGATCACCCGGGTCTTGCCCGATCCTGCGCCGGCGATGATGAGCAACGGCCCTTCGGCCGTGGTGACTGCCTCGTACTGCTGGGGGTTGAGACCGGAGGTAATTCCGTCAGGCATCGCAGGCAATGATACGAAGCGTGCGGTGAAAGGCAAGGGATGGCGGGCCGATTTCCGCAGGCGGCCGAAACGTCGGCCGCCCGGCCGGCTCCCGCGATCCCCGCGTCTACCGCGTGCGCTCGAGGACCGCGAGGTAGATGGGCCCGAGTCCGGCCTCCTCGTCGGGCAGAAAGGTCCAGCCGTACTCGGTTTCGGAGCCGGGAAGCGAGCACGGGGCTTCGCTGGCAACCGGGACGAACGCCCGGTGCAGCCACGCGTACCGGCCGATCGCCGCGCCGACCGCTTCCCGCGGATCTGCAGCCGCGAGCGTCCCGTGGCCCCGGTCGATCAACCGTGCGACCACCCCGTCGTTCTCGCCGGGCGAGAGCGCGCAGGTGGAGTAGACGACGCGACCGCCCGACCGGACGCTGTCCACCGCCGCGCAGGCGATCGCGTAGGCGCCCTTCGCGAGCCGTTTCGTCCTCGACGGGCTCCACTCGGCGAGCGCGCCGGCGGACTGGAGCACGTGCTGCTCGCTCGAGCAGGGGACGTCGGCGAGGACGCGATCGTAGCTCGCCGACTCGTAGAGCGCCCAGCGGGCCGCGTCGTGCGGCGTAACGCGCACGAGTGCGCGCGTCTCGGGTGGGAGGTGCTCGTCGAGCACGCGGCGCAGTCGGGCGCGTCTGGCCTGAGAGCGTTCGTTGCAGACCAGCTCCCCGCGCGGGCCGCCGTCGCCGCCGGCGAGCGCTGCGGCGAGCACGAGGCTCTTGCCGCCCGGCGCGGCGCACAGGTCGAGCACGCGGTGGCCCGGCTGTACGCCGAGAGCCGCCGCGGCCACGACGCTCGCCGCGTCGAGGTAGTAGGGCTTCACGAGGCGGTGATCGAACGCCACCGAAGCGCCGGCGGCCAGGAGCGCCTCGCGGAGCCCCGGCCACCGCCGGCCGAAGAGATCGGCGTAGAACGCGTCGAACGCCTCAGCCCCCCGCTTCGCCATCGGCCCCCCTCGCGACGCGCTCGAAAAGCGCATCAAACCACTCGATCCGGAGCTCCCACGAGAACGAACGGGCGTGCTCCACGAGCGCGTCCGGCGGCGGGGACGGGGTCTCGAGCGCGGCGGCGAGCTTCGTGACGAGCTCTTCGGGCGAGTCGTAGAGCGCGTCGTGGAACTCGTCGGGGATGATCTCGGGGTAGGAGAGGCGGCGAGGCAGGAGCGGGCGTGCCCCGTGGGCGATCGCCTCGATGACCGAGATCCCGAAGTTCTCCTGGATCGATGTGCTGACGACGACGTCGGCCGCGGCGAGCCAGCGCTCGTACTCGTCCCGGTCGGCGGCGTACCCGTAATGGACGATCTCCTCGGCAAAGCGCTCGCGCGCCTCGAGAAAGGGCTTCGGCACGACCTGGAAGTTCTCGCCCAGAAGCGCTAGACGGAACGCGATGCCGCGTCGCTCGATCTCATCGAGCGCGGCGAAGAACGCGTGCGGGTTCTTGTCGAACTCCCATCGGTGGTTCCACAGCACGAGCGGCGGGGCGGCTGGAGGCGCTGAGGTGCCGCGCGGACCGTTTGTCGCGCCCGGTTCGCGTTCGCCGCCTCCGGCGTGCCACCGTACCCCGGGATGGCATACCGAGCTCTTTGCGGTGACCTCGTCGACGGCCCACATGGGCCGGTGCTCGGGGAGCCTGCGCAGGAAGCCCGGCAGCGCCGCGAGGAACGCGTCGCGGTGCGTTCGCGAGTTGAACGCGACGTGGTCGGCGGCGAGCATGTTCGTGAGGTCGGTGAAGGCGAAGTGGAGGTCCGCCTCCCGTGCCGACGGAGCGGGGTAGACGATCTGCGTCTCGTGCGCGTAGAGGAGGACCGGCGGGAGCGCTCGCGGCGATGAGCCGGTGCGCAAGGCGCCCGGCCGCGCGAGCGCGAGAAAGTCGGCGATACTCATCAGACCGGTGCATACGATGAGGTCGTATCGGGCGGGATCGGTCATCTCGCGGGCGAAGCCGAGCGCCGAGCCTCGCATCCGCCACTTCCAGAATCTCGCCGGCAGCGTGCGCAGGTCGACCTCGTGGCGCGAATGCTCGGCGATCGCGTCCGCCACGTCACGGTGAGAACCTCCGTAGAACGACTCGAGGAAGAGCAGGCGCATTTGTTGACGGACCTCTGAACCCCACAGTACAGTGATTGGCGATGACCCAGGCGATACGGGCGGCGATCTTTGACCTGGACGGTACCCTCCTCGACACTCTATCAGATATCGCGCACGCGATGAACGGGGTGCTCGCCGAACACGGGCTGCCGCAACACCCGGTGGATGCGTACCGGCGCATGGTCGGTTCGGGGCTCGAGATGCTCGTCAGACGAGCGGTGCCGGACGAGGTTGCGCGCAGCCGGAGCGTGGTTGCGAAGCTGACCGAAGATGTGCGCGAAGCCTACGCGCGCGAGCCGGTGGCACGCACGCGCCCCTACGAGGGGATCCCCATCCTGCTCGACGACGTTCGCGCGCGGGGGATTCCGATGGCGGTGTTGTCGAACAAGGCGGACGAGCTCGTTCAGCGGGTCGTAGCGGGGTTCTTTCCTCCGGACCTGTTCGTCGTGGTGCAGGGGATGTGCGACGACGTGCCGCCGAAGCCCGATCCGACGAGCGCGCGTACGATCGCCTCGAGGATGGGCGTGGAGCCGGAGGAGGTCGTTTACCTCGGCGACTCGGACATTGACATGCACACCGCACAAAACGCGGGGATGACCGCGGTTGGCGCCGGTTGGGGTTTTCGTGGCGAGGCCGAGCTGCGCGATGCCGGCGCGGATGTAGTCATCGACGCGCCGGGCGAGCTGGTCGGAGTCATCGATTCGAGAGCGAGGGGGTGAAGATGGGCGGTTCGACGATGAGCAGAGACGAGCTCCGAGCGCGCGCACGGGAATACGTCGAGTACGAACAGGACGACCGCTTCCGAGGCGAGGTCGAGCGTTTGCTCGAGGAGAACGACGACGACGAGCTTGTCGAGCGCTTCTACACCGACCTCGAGTTCGGCACCGGCGGTCTGCGCGGAATCATCGGGGGTGGTTTCAACCGGATGAACCCGCTCGTCGTCGGACGCGCCACCGAAGGGCTCGCGCGCTACGTGGAGGCCCACGGCGAGCGCGCCGCAGACGGCAGCTTGCGCGCGGTGATCGCCTACGATTCGAGGCGCTTCTCCGACACGTTCGCGCTCCAGGTCGCGCTCGTCTTCGCCGCGCACGGGATCAAGGCCTACCTCTTCCCGTCGCTGCGTCCGACCCCCGAACTCTCCTTCGCCGTACGCGAGCTCGGCGCGAGCGTTGGTGTGGTGGTGACCGCGAGCCACAACCCGCCGGAGTACAACGGCTACAAGGTCTACTGGAGCGACGGCGCGCAGGTCGTCGCTCCCCACGACGGGGCGATCATCGAGGAAGTCCGATCGGTCTCCGGGGCACCGAAGCGCCTGGAGCGCGAGCAGGCGATCGAGCAGGGGCTGCTCGAATACCTCGACGAGAGCATGGACGACGCGTTCGTCGCGATGGTCAAGCGACAGAGCGTGCGACCGGAGCTGCTCGCCGAGCGCGGGTCGACGCTCAACGTCGTCTACACGCCGCTCCACGGTACCGGGGCGATGATGATCGAGCGAGTGCTCGGCGAGCTCGGCGTGAACGTCGTGACGGTTCCCGAGCAGCGCGAGCCCGACGGCGAGTTCCCCACGGTGAAGTTCCCGAACCCGGAAGAGGCGGCGGCGCTCGAGCTCGCGCTCGACCTGGCACGGCGCGAGCAGGCGCACATCGTGATGGGCACCGACCCCGACTCCGATCGGCTCGGCATCGCGGTGCCCGGGCCGGACGACTACG